>JAEYZI010000091.1 GCA_023428065.1 Actinomycetes bacterium
CCCCGCGACCTGTGCGCGGCCGGCGACGGCCGGCAGGCGTCCCGCGACGGTCGCCGCGAGCATCCGGCGCCGGGCGGCCTCGCCGCCGACGAGCGCGAGAGAGCCGGCGGGCACGCGACCGTCGTAGGGTCCGACGCGGGTGTCGCCGACCCCGCCCACGAGGCCGTCGAGGGTGATCGCGTCGCCCTCGGAGGTGCGCGCCTCGGCCCACGCGAGGTCGTCGAGGTGGGTGCGGAGCCCCTCACCCTCGACGTCGACGTTGGGCAGGACGCGCTGGAGCCACCTCGGCAGGTACCACGCGTGGCGTCCGAAGAGCGCCATGACGGCGGGCACGAGCGTCATGCGGATGAGGAAGGCGTCGATCGCGACGCCCACGGCGAGGCCGAGGGCGATGACCTTGATCATCGACGCCCCCTCGGGCACGAACGCCGCGAAGACGAAGAACATGATGAGCGCCGCCGCGGTCACGACGCGCGCTGCCCCCGCGAAGCCGCGCGAGATCGCCCGACGCGGGCTCGCGCCGTGCACGTACGCCTCGCGCATGCCCGAGACGAGGAACACCTCGTAGTCCATCGCGAGGCCGAAGAGGATCGCCATGAGCAGGATGGGCATGAAGCTCAGGATGGGTCCCGGCACGACGTTGAGGGCGTCCGCCCCCCAGCCCCACTGGAACACGGCCACGACGACGCCGAACGACGCGAAGACCGAGAGCAGGTAGCCGAGGGCCGCCTTGATGGGCACGACGATCGAGCGGAACACCATCATGAGCAGCACGATCGAGAGCCCCACGACGACGAGCCCGAACGGCAGGAGCGCGGCGTCGAGGCGGGCCGACACGTCGATCGCGACGGCCGTGGCGCCCGTGACGGCGATCGGCGTGGCGTACTCGCGCTCGATCGCGGGCCCGAGGTCGCGGATGTGCTCGACGAGGGCCGTCGTCTCGGGGTCGGAGGGCCCCGTCTCGGGGATCACCTGGATGATCGCCGTGTCGACCGTCGGGTTCGGGATGGGACGGCCGACGGATGCGACGCCGGGCACCCGGCTGAGCTCGCTCGCGATGGCGTCGAGGTCGTCGAGCACGTCGGTCGTCTGGGTGATGTCGACGGTGACGACGAGCGGGCCGTTGCGGCCGGGCCCGAAGGCCTCCGCCGTGATGTCGTAGGCGCGGCGGGCGGTCTCCTCCTCGGAGTAGCTGCCGCCGTCGGGGAGCGCGAGCACGAGCTGCGTGGCCGGCACGGCCGCGACGCCGAGGAGCGCGACGACGCCGAGGATGAAGGCCACGGGCGCCTTGAGCACGAGCGCGACCCACCGCTCGCCGAGCGTGCGGCGTCCGGTGGCGGGGGCGGCATCCGTCTCGCCGTCGTGGGCGAGGGCGCGCCGCGCCGTGCGCGATCCGGGCTTGGGCGCGAGCTTGTCGCCCATGAGGCCCATGATCGCCGGCAGCAGGGTGATCGCCGCGAGCATCGCCATGAGCACCGCGAAGGCGGCGGTGACGCCCATCCAGCCGAGGAACGGGATGCCCACGATGAGCAGGCCGACGAGGGCGATCATGACCGTCACGCCGGCGAAGACGACCGAGCCGCCCGCGGTCGCGACGGCCGTCGCCGCGGACTCCTCGGGGTGCGTGCCCCGCGCGAGCTGCGTGCGATGGCGCATGAGGATGAAGAGCGCGTAGTCGATGCCGACCGCGAGCCCGATCATGAGGGCGAGCATGGGCGTCGTCGTCGAGAGGGTCGTGAACGCGGCGAGGCCGAGGATGCCGCCCATCGACACGCCGAGCGCGAGGAGCGCCGAGACGAGCGGGAGGCCGGCGGCGAGCAGCGAGCCGAAGGTCACGATGAGTACGACGGCCGCGAAGACGACGCCGATGACCTCGACGATCGAGAGCCCGAAGTGGAAGGACTGGAAGACCTGCCCGCCGTACTCGACCTGCACGGTGTCGGATGCGAGCTCGTCGCCGATCTCCTGGACGGCCTGGATGCTCGCGTCGGAGACCTCCTCGCTCGCCCCTGCGAACTGCACCTGCACGACGGCCGTCATGCCGTCGGCGCTCACGGCGTCGGTCGCGTACTCGTCGAAGGGCGAGAGGGCGTTCTCGACGCCCTCGACGTCGCCGAGCTCGCCCGTGACGCGCTCGATGTCGTCGGTCATGGTCTCGATGGGCGCACCCGTCGAGTGGATGACGACCTGTCCGCTGGCTCCCGAGGTCTGGGGGAAGACGGCCGCGAGGCGGTCGATCGCCTCCTGCGACTCGGTGCCGGGTATCTTGAACGAGTCCTGCATCGTGCCGCCGAGGGCGAGGCCGCCGACGACGGCGCCCGCCGCCAGCAGGATCCATGCGATGAGCACGGGCACGGCACGCCGGTAGGCGAAGCGTCCGATCCGGGAGAGCAGGATGGCCATGTCGGTCTCCTTAGGCGACGGTCACGGGGGCGAGCAGCTCGCCGAGGATGCGGATGAGGGAGTCGCGCAGCTGCGCGTCGTCGGGTGCCGCGTCGGGCGCGTAGTCGGCGATCTGGGCGAGCAGGTAGGCGGCGCCGCCGAGCGCGACCGCGAAGCGCACCTGGTCGTCGACGCTCTGCTGGGGGCGCGCCTCGGCGATCTGGCGGATGATGTGCTGCGCCCGGGCGACGACGGGCAGGTCGACGAGGGCACCCGACTGGGTGATGAAGATCTGGGCCGCGAGGCGGTGCTCGAGCAGGACGTCGACGAACTCGGCGAGGAACGCGCGACGCTCCTCCTCGCCTCCCGCGAGCTGGGCCGTGCGCGGGAGGATCGCGGCGATCCGCTCGATCGCGGGGGTGAGGGCTGCGTCGAGCAGCGCCTCCTTGGAGGCGTAGTGGTAGAGCACGCTCGCCTTGGACACGCCCGCACGAGCGGCGATCGCCTGGATGGAGGTGCCCAGGTAGCCGGCGGAGGCGAACTCCTGCAGGGCGGCGTCGCGGAGCTCGGATGCTGTGGTCACGAAGCGACGGTACCTGACCGATCGGTCAAGAACTGACCGATCGGTCAAACTCGGGGCGAACGCTCAGCAATACGCACCTCGTCGCCGCCGCGCAACCCCCGCGCACGGCACCCCGCGCCGGGGTAGCGTGGAGCCCAGGCCGAAGGAGGGTCCCGTGCGCAAGTTCATCTTCAACACGAGCGTTCTCAGCTCCCTCTTCGGCGCCGTCGGCGTCGTGCAGGCGACCCGCAAGGGGCCGCGCGACTGGCGGCTCATCCTCATGTGGGTCGGCTGGGCGTGCTCGCTCGCGATCGCCGTCGGCACCGTCGTCGAGGAGTCGAAGAACAAGGAACTGGAGTGGTGATGTACGGATACGGAAACGGGATCGGCGGCTTCTTCGGGTTCCTGGGCGCCGTCGCACAGGCCATCGGCGGCATCATCCTCGTCGCCGTCCTCATCGGCGTGGTCGTGCTGCTCGTGCGCTTCCTGCTCATCGGCACGAAGGCGGCGCAGCTCTACATCGACCGCAACGAGCCCCCCAAGCCGCAGCACGAGCGGGACCGCTACCGCCCGACGCCGCCCGCGCCCGCGCCGGCCTCCGCCCCCGCGGCGAGCGCGCCCGTCTCCGCCCCTACGGCGTCCGCCCCCGCCAACCCGGAGGACCCCGCCGCGAAGGCGACCACGGGCACCCCCGCCCCGAAGTCCGCGGCGACGCACGCGTCGGCATCCGCCTCGACGCTCGTGCCCGACGCGACGCCCCCCGTCTCGAAGGTCTCCGAGACGAAGCCCGCGGCCAAGCCCGCGACGAAGCCGCGCACGCCCAAGACGCCCCCGGCGGTCTGAGGCTCAAGCCAGGAAGCCCCGCAGGAGCGCAGCCGAGCCCTCGAGGTGCTCGCGCATGGCCGCCTCCGCGGTCGCGCCGTCGCCCGCGAGGATCGCGAGCACGATCGCCTCGTGCTGGCGGTTGGAGTGCTCGATGTTGCGCGCGAGCAGCGGGAAGCTGTCGAGCAGCTCGTTGACGCGCGTGCGGTTCTCGGCGATGAGCGCCACGAGCGACGGGACGCCCGCGAGCTCCGCGATGCCGAGATGCAGGCGCGAATCGAGCCGACGGTAGTCCTCCGGGGCCGCGGCCTGCACCTCCGCGAGGCGCGTCCACAGCGACGCGCGCTGCGCCGCCCCGAGCTCCCGGCCCGCCGCGAGCCGGGCGGCCCCCCGCTCGAGCACCTCGCGCAGGCCCACGAGGTCGTCGAGCTCGCCCGGCACGGGGGGCGCCGCACCGGTGGACGCGGGCAGCGGGTTGGCCACGAAGGTTCCGCCGTAGCGGCCGCGGCGCGCCGTGAGGAAGCCGGCATCCGCGAGCTCCTTGATCGCCTCGCGCACGGTGTCTCGGCTCACCGAGAACCGCACGGCGAGCTCGCGTTCGGGCGGCAGGGCGCCGCCCGGCTCGACGACACCGAGCCGGATCGTCTGCATGAGGCGCGAGACGGTCTCCTCGAGCGAGTTGCCGGCGCGCACCGGCCGGAACACGAGCTCGTGGACGAGCGAGTCCTCATCCATGCGCCCGCGCCTCCCCGCGTCGCGTGACGCTCACAGCGGCGTCACGTAGGCCGACGAGATGCCGCCGTCGACGAGGAACGTCGACGCCGTGATAAAGCTCGCATCGTCGCTCGCGAGGAAGGCGACCGCCGCAGCGAGCTCCTCGGGCTCGGCGAAGCGCCCGAGGGGCACGTGCACGAGCCGTCGGGCCGCGCGCTCCGGGTCCTTCGCGAAGAGCTCCGTGAGCAGCGGGGTGTTGACGGGCCCCGGGCACAGCGCGTTCACGCGGATGCCCTGTCGCGCGAACTGCACGCCGAGCTCGCGCGTCATCGCGAGCACGCCGCCCTTCGAGGCCGTGTACGAGATCTGCGAGGTCGCCGAGCCGAGCACCGCGACGAACGACGCCGTGTTGATGATCGAGCCGCGACCGGCGGGCACCATGTGCCGCAGCGCGGCGCGCGAGCACAGATACACGCTCGTGAGGTTGACCCGCTGCACGCGGTCCCACGCCTCGAGCTCGGTGGTCTCGATCGAGTCGTCGTCGGCGGGCGAGATGCCCGCGTTGTTGAAGGCGATGTCGACCGCGCCGAACTCGGCCGCCGCGGTGTCGAAGAGCGTGTCGACCTGCTCCTTGTCGGCGACGTCGACGGGCACGAAGAAACCCCCGACGGCCTCCGCGGCCGCCGCGCCCGTCACGGGGTCGAGGTCGCCGATCACGACGCGGGCGCCCTCCGCGGCGAAGCGCTTCGCGGTCGCGAGACCGATGCCGCTCGCGCCGCCCGTGATGACGGCGACGCGGCCGCCGAGCCGCTGGGTGAGATCGATCATGGGTGGGGTCCTTTCCGGGCGATGGTCTCGACGCGCGTCGCGTCCGCGACGTGCGTCAGCCGCCTAGGTGGCGAAGAAGACGTTCTTGGTCTCGGTGAAGGCGAGCGGTGCATCGGGCCCGAGCTCGCGCCCGAGCCCGGACGCCTTCATCCCGCCGAACGGGGTCGTGTACCGCACGGAGGAGTGCGAGTTGACGCTGATCGTGCCGGACTCGACGGCGCGGGCGACGCGTATGCCGCGACCCAGGTCGCTCGTCCAGATCGAGCCCGACAGCCCGTAGATCGACGCGTTCGCGAGGGCGATCGCGTCGGCCTCGTCGTCGAACGGCAGCACGGCCACGACGGGCCCGAAGATCTCGTCGTTCGCGATGCGGTCCTCGCGCCGCGCGAGCACGACGGTCGGCGCGAACCAGAAGCCCGACCCGCCGGGCGCGTCGCCGCGGAACGCGACGTCGACATCGTCGTCGAGGAACGACGCCACCTGGTCGCGGTGCGTCGAGGAGACGAGCGGTCCCATCTCGGTCGCCTCGTCACCCGGCGCACCGACCCGGAACGCCTTCACGGCCGGCTCGAGCAGCTCGAGGAAGCGGTCGAGCACGCTGCGCTCGACGAGGAGGCGGCTGCGTGCGCAGCAGTCCTGCCCCGCGTTGTCGAAGACCGAGGCGGGGGTCGTGGCGGCGGCGCGCTCGAGATCCGCATCCGCGAACACGATGTTGGCGCTCTTGCCGCCCAGTTCGAGCGTCGCGGGCTTGAGACGCTCGGCGCATCCCGCCGCGACGCGTGCGCCCACCTCCGTCGAGCCCGTGAACACGACCTTGCCCACGTGCGGGTGCGTCACGAAGCGCTCCCCCACGACCGATCCGCGCCCCGGCAGCACCTGGAAGAGTCCCTCCGGAAGGCCCGACTCGAGCGCGAGCTCGCCGAGCCGGATGGCGGTGAGCGGCGTCCAGTCGGCCGGCTTGAGGAGCACGGCGTTGCCCGCCGCGAGCGCCGGCGCGAACCCCCACGAGGCGATCGTCATGGGGAAGTTCCACGGCACGATGACGCCGACGACGCCGATCGGCTCGTGGAAGGTCACGTCGATGCCGCCGGCGACGGGGATCTGCTGGCCGATGAGGCGCTCGGGCGAGCCCGCGTAGTAGGTGAGCACGTCGCGCACGTGCCCCGCCTCCCAGCGGGCCGACGAGATCGGATGCCCCGAGTTGCGCACCTCGAGCCGCGCGAGCTCCTCGAGGTGGGCGTCGACGGTCGCCGCGAAGCGGCGGAGCGCCGCGGCACGGTCGGCGGGCGCGAGGGCGGCCCACGCGCGCTGCGCGACGCGGGCGCGCTCGACGGCCGCGTCGACCTCCTCGAGCCTCGTGTGCCGCACCTCGCCGATGACCTGCTCGGTCGCCGGGTCGATGAGGGTCGTGCTGCCGCTCATGCCTCCCCCTTCGTCGCGCGGTACGCGCGCGCCGCATCCACGAGCCCCGCGAAGAGCCGTGCGTCCTCGGCCGCATCCTCCTCGGGGTGCCACTGCACCGCGACGCCGAAGGGATGCTCGGGCAGCTCGACGGCCTGCACGATGCCGTCGTCGCTGCGCGCCGTCACGACGAGCCCCGCGCCGAGCGCGTCGACCGCCTGGTGATGGTAGCTCTTCACGCGAAGCGTCTCCTCGGGCACGATCTCCGCGAGCCGGGTGCCGGCGTCGATGGCGACCTCGTTGACCGTGAACACGCCGCCGCCCGCGTTGTAGCGCGTCGAGCCCACGACATCCGGCAGGTGCTGGATGAGGCTTCCGCCGCGCGCGACGTTGAGCACCTGCAGCCCACGGCAGATGCCGAGGAAGGGGATGCCGCGCTCGATCGCACCCGTCAGCAGCGCGTCCTCCCACGCGTCGCGATCGCGCCGCGGCTCGTCGGTCGTGGGGTGCGGATCCTGCCCGTAGCGGGCGGGGTCGACATCCTTGCCGCCCGTGACGATGAGTCCGTCGAGCGTGCCGAGCACGGTCGCCGCGATGCCCGCGTCGACGGGCTGCGGGGGCAGCAGCACGGGGATTCCGCCCGCCCGGTGCACCGCCTCGAAGTAGACCTCGGGCAGGAACGCCGCGTGCACATACCATACGCCGGTGCGCGCCTGCTCGAGGTACGTCGTGAGGCCGACAACCGGCCGTGCGTCGTCAGAACCGCTCAAAATTGCGCACTCTCTCCCAGTCGGTGACGGCCGACTCGAACGCCGCGAGCTCGACGCGCGCGTTGTTCAGATAGTGGTCGACGACCTCGTCGCCGAACGCCGAGCGCGCGACCGCCGAGGCCGAGAAGAGCTCGGCGGCATCGCGCAGCGTCGACGGCACGCGCGGCGCGTCGGAGACGTAGGCGTTGCCCGCGAGCGGCGGGGCGAGCTCGAGCTCGTTCTCGATGCCGTGGAGCCCGCCCGCGATGATCGCGGCGACCGCGAGATAGGGGTTCACGTCTCCGCCCGGCACGCGGTTCTCCACGCGCAGCGACGGTCCGCGGCCGACGACGCGCAGCGCGCACGTGCGGTTGTCGACGCCCCACGCGACGGCGGTCGGCGCGAAGCTGCCCTCCGCGTAGCGCTTGTACGAGTTGACGTTCGGGGCCGAGAAGAGCGTGAGCTCGCGCATCGTCGCGAGGATGCCGGCGATCCAGTGCTCCATGAGCCGCGAGAAGCCGTGCTCCCGGTCGCCCGCCATGACGGCCGCCCCCTCGGCGTCCCGCACCGAGAGGTGGATGTGGCACGAGTTGCCCTCGCGCGCGTCGAACTTCGCCATGAAGGTGAGCGACTTGCCGTGCGCGTCGGCGATCTCCTTCGCGCCGTTCTTGTAGATCGTGTGGTTGTCGCACGTCGCGAGCGCCTCGGTGAAGCGGAACGCGATCTCCTGCTGCCCGAGGTTGCACTCCCCCTTCACGCCCTCGCAGTACATGCCCGCGCCCTCCATGCCGAGTCGGATGTCGCGCAGGAGGGGTTCGATGCGCGTCGAGGCGAGCAGCGCGTAGTCGATGTTGTAGTCGGATGCGGGGGTGAGGTCGCGGTAGCCCTTCGCCCACGCGGCGCGGAAGGAGTCGTCGAACACGATGAACTCGAGCTCCGTGCCGACGAACGCCGTGAGGCCGCGCTCCGCGAGGCGGTCGAGCTGGGTCTGCAGCACGGCACGGGGGCTCTGGGGGATGGGCGTGCCGTCGAGGTTCGTGAGGTCGGCCATGACGAGCGCGCTCCCCGGCAGCCACGGGATGCGGCGGAGCGTGTCGAAGTCGGGCTTCAGCACCATGTCGCCGTATCCGGTCTGCCAGCTCGAGAGCCGGTAGCCGTCGACGGTGTTCATCTCGACGTCGACCGCGATGAGGTAGTTGCAGGCCTCCGCTCCGTGGGCGGCGACTTCGTCGACGAACAGGCGCCCCGAGACGCGCTTGCCGACGAGCCGCCCCTGCATGTCGGGGAAGGCCACGATGACGGTGTCGATCTCGCCCGACGCGATGAGGTGCTCGAGCTCGCCGAGCTCGAGGTTCCCGGAGCGAACCGCCATGACTCTCCCCTCGCCGGATCGGCCCTCGACCCGACCATTACACCCTAGGTGCCGACGCGGCCCTCGCCGGGCGCGTCACGAGATGTTTACACCCAAAGGTAGACATCAGGTACCAAATAGCGCCATCCTCTTCCCCAAGCGTGGACGCCGAAGTCCCGATGCGTCCAGACCCCCACTGCGGAAGGACCCCTCATGGCAGAGCAGAAGAAGGTCGGCGGCGTCATCTACACGAGCGCCGGATCCGAGTACTTCGAGAAGCGTCGACTCAAGCGGGCCGCGGGCGTCTGGGGGCTGTGGGGGCTCGCCGTCGCGGCCGTCATCTCGGGCGACTTCTCGGGCTGGAACTTCGGCATCGACTTCGCCGGGTTCGGCGGCATGCTCATCGCTTTCGCGATCCTCGTGGCGATGTACTACGGGATGATCTTCTCGATCGGCGAGATGGCGGCCGCGATGCCGCACACGGGCGGCGCCTACTCCTTCGCGCGATCCGCGATGGGCCCGTGGGGCGGTCTCGTCACGGGTCTCGCCGAGACGATCGAGTACGTCGCGACGACGGCCGTCATCGTGTTCTTCTCGGCGCAGTACGCGAACTTCATCACGGCCGAGCTGCTCGGCTTCGACCTGTCCGCGAACATGTGGATCTGGTGGGTCGTGCTGTACCTCGTCTTCATCGCGCTCAACGCGGCAGGCTCCGCGATCTCGTTCCGCTTCGCGATCGTCGTGTCGGTCATCTCGATCGGCATCCTGCTGATCTTCGCCGCGATGGCGCTGTTCTCCGGCGCGTTCTCGTGGGACGCCCTGTGGGACATCCCCGCCGACCCGGAGGTCGCGGGCTCGTCGACGTTCCTCCCGCACGGTCCGCTCCCGATCCTGTTCGCCCTGCCGTTCGCCATGTGGTTCTTCCTCGGCATCGAGGAGCTCCCGCTTGCCGCGGAGGAGGCGCACGACCCCGTGCGCGACATCCCGCGGGCCGGCTTCTGGGCGCGCGGCACCCTTATCGTCACGGGCCTGCTCGTGCTGTTCCTCAACACCGGTGTCACGGGCGCCGCGGCGATGGGCGTCTCGCTCGAGCCGCTGCTCGACGGGTTCCGGGCGATCGTGGGCGACACGTGGGCGGCGGTGCTCGCGCTCTTCGCCCTCATCGGCCTGCTCGCCTCACTGCAGGGCATCATGTTCGCCTACGGGCGCAACATGTACTCGCTCTCGCGCGCGGGCTACTACCCGAAGTTCTTCTCGCTCACGGGTGCCCGGCAGACGCCGTGGGTCGCCCTCGTCGTGGGGGCCGTGATCGGCTTCGCGGCGCTCGTCGCGCTCGACGTCGTGACGAAGCTCAACACGGATGCGGGCGGCGTCGTGGGCGCGATCGTGCTCAACATCGCGGTGTGGGGCGCGGTGCTCGCCTACCTCCTGCAGATGGTGTCGTTCATCATCCTGCGCCGGCGGTACCCGAACGCGAAGCGCCCCTACGTGAGCCCGTGGGGTGTGCCCGGCGCGGTCATCGCGGCCGTCATCGCGGCCCTCATCTTCGTGGGCTTCCTGCTCAACCCTGCGTACGTGCCCGCGATCGTCGCGATCGCGATCGTCTACATCCTCATCCTCATCGGCTTCGCCGTGTGGGGCCGCAAGCAGCTCGTGCTGTCGCCGGAGGAGGAGTACGCGCTCTCGGGCGGCCTGCACGGCGACCCCCAGGCGGAGGGCTACGACGCGATGGAGGGCGAGGTCTTCGAGGGCGAGTCGCGCTAGACGATGTTGTGGTTGCGCGCGAGCACGTTGTCGGGGTCGTAGGCGCGCTTCACCGCGCGCAGCCGCTCGAGCGTCGCGGGCGGGTAGAGCATCGGCAGGAGGGCCGGGTCGCCCGTCTCGACGAAGTTGCCGTAGGTGCTCGTGATGCGTGAGCTCACGGGCTCCCACGGGGCGGCCGCGGCGGTCACGAGCTCGGCCGACGCGTCGGGCGGGAGCATGACGATGCGGAAGAGCATGACCTCGTGGTCGCGCACGGCGAAAGCGGTGGCGTCGGGGGCGACGCGGGAGAACGCGCCCCCGAGGTACCGCACGGAGGCGATCGTCGGCGCGTCGAAAGCCTGCACGGCGGCCGCGTAGTCGGCGATGACGTCGTCGTCGAAGTCGATGAGGCCGTGACCGCCCACCGCCGTCATCGGGCGCGACGCCGCCGGCACGTCCTCGACGAGGTCGCCGTAGGGCCGCCGCGCGATGTCGGAGCCGGTGACGCCCGGCAGCGCGAGGAGCGGGGCGATCGCCGCACGGGCCTCCTCTACGTCGTCGCCCGCGTAGCAGACGATGAGCTGGGCGCTCGGGGGGACCTCGGGGCCCATCGCCGGGAGGGCGAGGAAGGTGACCGAGAGCGCGTCGGGCGCCGCGCGCATGACGTCGCGCCACGCGCGGAGCACCCCCGCGAGGTCGTCGAGGGCGAGCTGGATGCGGCCGCCGACGACCGCCGGCAGTCGCGTCGCGCGGAAGGTGAAGTGCGTCGCGACCCCGAAGTTGCCGCCGCCTCCCCGCAGCGCCCAGAACAGCTCGGGCTCGGAATCCGCCGACGCCGTGATCCGGCGCCCGTCGACCGTGACGAGCTCGACCGACTCGAGGATGTCGATCGTGAGCCCCACCGCGCGCACGAGCCACCCCATGCCGCCGCCGAGCGTGAGGCCGCCGACACCCACGCCGCGGGTGTCGCCCGAGGTGATCACGAGCCCGTGCGGCGCGAGCGCATCCGCGACCTCGCCCCATGTGGCGCCCGTGCCGACGCGCACGGTGCCGTCGTCGCGCACCTCGATCGTGTCGAACCCGGACATGTCGATGACGAGTCCGTCGGGGTTCGGGAAGGCCCGCGCGCCGTGTCCGCCCGAACGCACCGAGACGGGAAGGCCGCGCTCGCGCGCGACGCGCAGCGCATCCGCCACCTGCTCGGGCGTGCGGGGGCGCACGATGACCGCGGGGGCGCCCGCGGCGGCGTAGGCGGGGAGGTGCTGCTCGTAGTCGGCGTCGCCGGGCAGCAGGATCTCGGCGTCGGTGGTGCCGCGCAGCATCGTCAGGTCGGTCAATGTGGTGGTCCTCTCGTGACGTCCAGTCACGCTACTCAGCGCCTCCGACAGCGCGCTGGTCGCTCGGCGAGAGCCTAACGCGCGCGGCGGGCGCGCTCGCCCCCTCAGAACACGGTCGCGACGAAGCCGACGACGCGCGGGTCCGGCCCGCGCGCGTCGTCGACCTCGGGCACGAGCCGCCACCGGTCGAACGCTCCGCACGGATGGGAGATGCCGAGCAGCACGACCTCTCCCACCGCGAGCACCGCGTCCGCCGCCACCGCGACGTGCGCGTGCTGGTCGTTGAGCGCCGTCACGCGCGCCCCGCGGACGGCGCGCCCGTCGGCCGTGTGCAGCACGACGGGCGGGTCGTAGTCGACGGGCATGTCGCGCTTGCCCGCGTCGAGCACGACGAGCTCGGGCTCGGGGCGCGAGACGACGCGCGCGAAGACCGTGAGCGCAGGATGGAACGGCAGGCCGGCGGTGCGCGCATAGAAGAGGTCGTCGTGCGCCTGGAACGCTCCCGAGCGCAGCACGATCCGGGCGCGTCCCGCGAGGGGCGCGAGCTCCTGGGCGACGAGGTCGAACCACGTGGAGCCGCCCGCGCTCACGATCGGGTCGGGCAGCTCGTGTGCGGTGAGCATGGCATCCGCGAACGAGGCGAGCTCGGCGAGGTAGGCCCGCACGCGCGCGACCGTCTGCGTGCGGCGGTCGGAGCCGTAGCTGCCCTCGTAGCCCGCGACCCCGCGGAGCCGGAG
Source organism: Actinomycetes bacterium (assembly GCA_023428065.1). Taxonomy (GTDB): domain Bacteria; phylum Actinomycetota; class Actinomycetes; order Actinomycetales; family Microbacteriaceae; genus Homoserinibacter. Next base: position 12,627 of record JAEYZI010000091.1, read on the forward strand.
GCGCGGCTCGGCCGCCACGGCCTCCGCCACCTCGAGCGCCGCGGCGATCCCGCGCGCACCCGTGCGTCCGCCCGCGCCCCCGAGCTCGACGAGCACGTCGATCGGCCGCTCCCCCGCGGTCGCCGCGAGCACGGCCGCCGAGGCCGCGGAGTCCGCCCAGCAGACGATCTCGCATCCCGGATGCGCATCGAGCTCGGCGGCGACCCATGCCGCCCCGACGGGGTCGACGACCTCGTTCGCGATGAGGATGCGTTCGACTCCCGCGGCGCGCGCCACCTGCGCCTGCCAGGGCGTCGCGACCGTGATGCCCCGGCATCCGGCGTCGAGCAGGTGCCGCCAGAGCGCGGGGGCCATCGTCGTCTTGCCGTGCGGCATGAGCTCGATGCCGCGCTCCGCGGCCCACGAGGTGAGCGTCGCGACGTTCGCGTCGGATGCGGCGCGGTCGAGCACGAGGAGCGGCGTCGCGAAGGCGGTCACGGGATGCCGTTCCGCCGCCACCTCCGACGCGCGCCTCCCCCACAGCGCCGAGGGCACCGACTTGTGCGCGGGGCCGAGCACGGGGTCGAGGTCGAGCGTCGACGTCGTCATGCGCCCATCGTGTCAGGCGCGACGACCCAGGTCATCCGGGCGTCGCGCGGCATCCGCACCCTCAGTAACCGAGGTACCGGTCGGGTCGGTGGTTGAGCACGAGGCTCACGTTGATGATGACGACGCCGAGCGCCGAGATGAGCACGAGCAGCGGCTCGACGGCGAAGATCGAGCCGATCACGACGGCGCCGTCGAGGATCATGAGGGTGTATCCCGCGCGGAAGCCCGTGCGCTCCTGGAGCACGAGGGCCGCGATGTTGAACCCGCCGAGGCTCGAGCGGTGGCGGAAGATGACGACGACGCCCACGCCCACCACGAGGTTGCCGACGATCGAGGCGAACAGCGGGTTGAGCTCGAGCCCGCCGAGCACGCCCGGGAGCGCGTAGAGCGCGCTCAGCAGCGCGACCCCGACGATCGTGGCGACGGTGCGCAGCGTGAAGCTCCAGCCCTTGCGGCGGACCGCGAGCACGAAGAAGGGCACATTGACGATCACGAAGAGCACCGGGTAGGGCAGGCCCGTGAGGTAGCCGACGAGCAGCGCGAGGCCCGCCGTGCCGCCCGTGACGACACCGCCCGCGTGCAGCATGAAGAGCCCGAGCGAGACGAGCACCATGCCCGTCACGAGACCGACGACGTCCTCGAGCGGGGTGTGTCGCTGCGGCACGGGCGCCGCGGACTCCTGCGGGGCGCCCGGCGACGCGGGGACGGAGGCGCGGGCGACGGTCACGCTCCGATGCTCGCGGCGGATGCCGTGCCGCGCAACGCAGGCGCATCGCGTTGGTACTCTTGCTCAATCAAGTCGGAGGAACTGAGCACAATGCCCACCACGTCACCCATCGACGCGACCGACGCCCGCATCCTTGCCGCCCTCGACGAGGACCCGACCGCGTCGGCTCTCGCCCTCTCCCGCACCCTCGGCCTCGCCCGCAACACCGTCCACGCGCGCCTGCGGCGGCTGGAGGCGGGCGGCGCGCTCGGCCCCGTGAGCCGGCGCGCGCGCCCGTCGGCGCTCGGCTATCCGCTCGTCGCGTTCATCGAGATCGCGATCAGTCAGGGGACCCTTCACGAGGCGTACGGCGCACTCGCCGCCATCCCGGAGATCGTCGAGATGCACGCGACCACCGGCGCGGCCGACCTCCTCGCGAAGGTCGTCGCGCGCGACACCGCCGACCTGCACCGCATCACGACGCTGCTGCTCGAGATCGAGGGCGTGCAGCGCACGAGCACGGCGGTCTCCCTCGAGGAGGTCGTGCCCCCGCGGATGGCGCCCCTGCTCGCGCGCCGCGCGGAGGCGTGAGCGGTACCGCGAACCTCCCCGACAACGCGAAAGCCCCGCCGCTCAGGATGCGACGGGGCTTCGTTGTACACCCCCCGGGACTTGAACCCGGAACCCACTGATTTCGAGTCTGTGATCGTGGGGCCGTGGGCGACAGTAGCGGTCTCTGAGCGCGCCGCGTGACCCCCAAAGACGGGCGCGCTCGGCTCACTGTGGTGAGTCAGCATCAGGAAATGCGTACCCAGATCCTTGCGCCCGATGCTTGGCTGCCGGAGCTCGCTCGCTTTCGGTCGTTCCAGTCCGCTCTCTACCCGCGCTCGTCGATCAAGCTCCGCGACTACCATCTGCGGCGCTTCGCGCGGTGGGTCGGCATCCCGCCGTACGAGGTCACCTGGCAGATGATGCTCGAGCACCTCGACAATCCGGCGTGGAGCACGAACACCCGCCGCGCGGCGCGCACTTCGCTCGCCGCGTTCTACCGGTGGGCGTACCTCACCGAGGCGACGCCGACGAACCTGGCCGACCGGCTGCCGGGCATTCCGATCCACCAGGGCAAGCCTCGGCCGGCGACAGACGAGGCGGTCGAACGCGCACTCGCCTCCGCGCCGCGGCGGGTGCAGCTCATGATCCGCCTCGGCGCCCTGGCCGGTCTGCGGTGCTGCGAGATCGCGGCCGTGTCGACCACGGATCTCGATCGCGCGCACGACGGGTGGCGGTTGCGGGTCATCGGGAAAGGCGGGCGCGAGCGCGTCGTGCCGATCTCATCTGAGCTTGCCGGCGACATCAGGGCGGCGGGGCCGGGCTTCGTGTTCCCCGGCGCGATCGACGGGCACCTCTCCCCTGGCTACGTCTCCAAATTGATCTCTCGCGAGCTGCCGCCCGGGCAGACTCCGCACCAGCTACGGCATCGGTTTGCGTCGCGCGCCTACCGAGGATCGGGGAACAACATCCGCGCCGTGCAGGAGCTCCTCGGGCATGCGAGCGTCGCCACCACGCAGATCTACACCGCCGTCGACTCGGACGAGCTGCGGCGTGCGGCTGCCGCGGCGGCCTAGGTAGGGAGTAGCATCCGCGCATGGATATCGGTTACGTGGTCGGATGGCTGATCGGCATCGTCGTCGGCCTTGTGCTGCTCTACTGGATCATCAAGTCGGCCGTGCTCGCCGCGCTACGCCAGCACGCCTCCTCGTCAGCACGCGGCGGTGCGCCGACCGCGACCACCACAGCACGGTCGACGCACCTTGACGCCGATGGCCTCTAGAGCTTCGGCTTGTTGGTGACGGCGTAGACGCCGCCGAACACCGCGCCGAGCGCCGCGAGCGTCGTCACGGCGATGCCGACGCCCTCCTGCGCGGTGACGATGTTGTCGTCGAGGGCGGTGTAGAGGGTGCCGAGACCGGCGACGGCGGCGCCGATGAGGCTGCCGACGACGGCCTTGGTGGCGGTCGTCTTGGGGGGTGCGACGTGGCTCATAGGTTGCTCCTTCTGAACAGGCGGCGGCGGGGGTGCCGCCGACGGTTGGGGTGGTGGTCGAGGGTCTGCTCGATCCCGAGGTAGTTCTCGATGCGGGTGAATCGTCGATCGACGGTCGCCTTGAGGTCGTCGAGGTCGTCTCGCAGGTTCGTCTCGTGGGTGTTCTGCACCTGCTGCCGTGTCGCCTTCGCATGTCGGCGTGTGCGCTCCTGGGTGACGCCGAGATAGCTGAACCCGGCTGTGACGACGGCGACGAGCACGAGCCCGATCGCCCGGATGGTCTCGACCTCGGCCTCGGGGCTGGCGGTGATCATTCGGGGCGGAGCCAGGTGCCGGCGCGCTGGCGGTCGAACTTGGCCAGCGAGCGCTGCCCGTTGTCGCTGGCGAGCTGCTCGAGCCCGAACCCGACGAGGTAGGCGATGAAGAGGTCGTCGGGGCAGTCGATGACCTTCGTCCCGAGCACCTTCTCGAACCGCTCTCGCTGGGCGGTGTCGGGCAGGTGGTAAGCGCCCTGCGGGCTCAGGAGGTAGCTGCGCGGCTTGCCGTCCTGCCGGTTCGGGGCGAGTCGTCGGAAGATGCCGGCGTAAGGCATGGCGTCGTCTCCTTGTTCGATGGGTGCGGGGTCGAGGGATGCCCAGGCGGGCGGGTGGATGAGGACGTGCCACGGCTCGTCTCGGATCGTGTCGAACACGAGGCCGTACTCGCCGCCGTGGTCGCGGAGCCAGGAGAGGCCGCGGTCGACGTCGACGACGGTGCCGTACCCGTGGGTCGATGCGCCGAGAGGCGCGATCGGCGCGGGCCCGGTCGGGTGCGCGATGAGCCACCTCTGCATGTCGAGGTCTCGGTAGCCGGCGATGCCCGGGCAGACCGTCGAGGGGGTGGCGCGGAGCGTGACGCCCTCCCGTGCTGCGGCTGCCTTCGCGCGCGCCCACACCCGCGCTGGCGCGAGCGCAAGGCGGGTGTGCTCGTCGATGTAGGCGAGCTCGTCGTCGCGGAGGCGTCCGTTGGTGCTCACGTGCGCTCCTCGAGGTCGCGCATCCGCCGCTCGAGGTCGTCGACGCGGGTGTGGAGTTGCTGCGCGTACGAGAGGGCGGCGAGGGCGAGCAGCTCGTAGTGCACCGAGACGGGCACGGCGTACTCGCCGCGGCCCTCGTAGACGACGAACTCCCAGAGTCCGAGCTGGTGCAGGTCGTCGGCGAGGGTGCCGATCTCGACGGCCGCGCGGTAGCCGGCGTGCTCCTTCTTGCGCGAGCGCTCCTTGGCGACCTCGGCGCGGTAGCGGTAGTGCACGACCGGGATCTGCTTGAGCAGCTCGAGCGGGAACTCGGCCGGCTTGATGTCCTGCTTCGCGTCGCGGCGGGATGAGGCGTAGCCGAGGGTGACGAGTCCGCTGCTGCCCAGCCAGGCTGCACGGCGGGTCCAGGTGATCTCCCGGTTCCAGACGGCGATGTCGAGGTCGCCGGTGCGTGCCTTGGTGGCGTCGGTCTGGGCGGCTGCGGCTGCGGCTGCGGCTGCGGCGGTGTCGGAGGCGGATGCGGCACCGAGGTTGGTGCGGGCTGCGGAGGCATTGGTGGCGCCCGTGCCGCCCTTGTTGACCGGCTGCACGGCGTTGGTGCGCTGGGCGATGTAGTCGCGAGTCTTGTTGACCTCGGTATCGAGCGTGTTGGCGGCTGTGGTGCCCGCGACGAGATCCATGCCGGCGGCGGCCGCGTCGTCTCCGATTGCCATTGGTGTGGGTCCTTCCTAGAGGCTGTCGATGGTGCCGGCGAGGCTGTCGATGGTGCCGGTGAGCAGGGCGATCGCGCCCGCCTCGATGTCGAGCAGGTCGCGGGAGGTCACGGACATCTCGTCTTCGGGGTATCGCCAGATGACCGAGGAGACGGTGCCGAACTGGGTGGGCAGGCCCGGGAGCACCGCGGTGAGCCCCTGCGTCGGGGTGGCGGTCGGCTGGGCGATCGCGTCGAGCTCGAGCACCCGCCCGCGACCCTGCACGCGGGTGAGGATCGCCTGCGCCGCACCGGGGCCGGGGTAGGGGGTGTTCGGCCGGGTCACGAGCCGCACCGGGGCCTCGGTTCCGGCGATGTCGTATGCGGTGTGCTGGGCGCCGGCCGTGTCGGTCCACTTGTACTCGACGATGACGCTTTTGAACGCGATCCCGGCGACGGCGCGGCGCTCCACCTGGCGGGTCGCGTTGAACCCGGAAGAGATGTACACGGTGCCGTCGACGCGGTAGTCGTCGTGCTCGAGGCGCCATGCTCGCTGCTCGTCGCACCACAGCCTGAGGCCGGCCGCCTCCACGAGGGGGGCCAGGAAGTCCCAGTCGGCTTGCCCGGGGGTGCGGATCAAGGCGTCCACGGAGACGGCGCCAGCGGTGCGGGTGCGGGTGGAGGTTGAGGCGTGCGCGGTGCCGGTCCACGCGAAGGTGTAGCCGGTGAGGGAGCATCCGCCGTCGAGGTAGGCGGTGGTGAAGTCGCCCGGGTACAGCATGAGCGCGGAGGCCCGCGCGACGGTGCCGCTGGCGAGAGCCTGCGGGATCACGACGCGCACCTGCGCCCGCACCGCCCCGGCCGGCGCGACGAAGCTCGCCGAGAGCCGTTCCCACGTGTTGGCGGCGACCGCTTCGGGATTCTGCGGCCCGTCGAATACCTGCACCCCGGAGGAGTTGAACAGGAGCACGTCGATGTAGGCGCCGGTCAGGGCGACGCTCGCGCGCACGTAGCCGGACACGGTGTAGCGGGTGCCTGCGGTCACCGGGATCACGTCACTACCGGAGGCTCCGTTGGACATGACGAGCGGGCTCGTGATCGCCGAGGTTGCGGTGACCTGATAGTAGGTGGGGGCGTCGGCGAGAGGCCCGCCCGTGGTGACGCGGGCCGCGGTGGTCGTTCCGCCCCCGGTCGACACCGCCCAGTCGGTTGTGCCGGTGCCGCATCGAGGGTTGCGGACGAGGTTGGTGACATCGGGGAGCAGGCTCGCGTCCGCCGTGGAGAACTCGAGCGCGCCGAGGCCTCGGTCGGCGAGCCGGGCGTTGATGATCGCGCGGAGCGACCCGGCGAGCTCGTGCGCGGAAGCGTCGGAGGTGGTGCCGATGAGGGCCTCGTCGATGAGCACCGCCTCGTCGGATCGGCCGACGACGGTGATCTCTGCTGCGGCATGGTCGATGGAGAGCTCGTGGAGCACGAGATCCCACTCCCGGTCTGCCCCGTCGCGGCTCTGAACGACACGCAACCGCTGCTCGCGGGGCGCCAGGTCGTCGAGAGTCGCAAGGGGCGGGATGGGGCACGTCAGCTCCACCTCGGCATAGGGACGGCGAGTCTCGTCGACCTCGAGGCGGGCACTCTTCGGGGCGAGGTCGTAGCCCAGCTCGACGACCTCGCCCGAGACGCTGTGCAGGCTAGGCACCGGGCACCTCTTGGAACGGGACGCGGACGATCCACGCGCGCCGCGTCTCGTCGAGCTCGACCTCGATCTCGGTGCCTTCGGGCACCACGTAGTCGAACGTGCCGGCCGTGTCATCGGCGAAGGTGAACGCGGTCGCCTGAGTGTGCATCGCCTCCGCCTCGAAGGCGTCGGCCGCTGTGGCGAACACGACCTCGAACACCCCCGTGCGCAGACCCGCCTCCCGGAGCGTCACCTCAGGGGACGAGCGGTCGATGATGTCGTGCACGACGGTGCGCGCCGGGCGGGAAGTCGCCCAGCCGGTGATGAGGATCGGGACGACGGTCGAGGTGCCGTCACTCAGCGTGGTCGTCATATCTCACGCCCGTACCTGTCGGTCGCGCGGAGCTTTACCTCCACAGCGCGCTTCTGGTTGATAAACCCGTTGAGCTTCCGCTCGGCCGAGCTCGTGTCGATGTCGAGAGGGAGGGATTTCGGCGCGGATGCCATCGCCCGCCCGAGCGCCTCGTAGCGTTTCTGATCCGCGGAGGCCGCTTCACCGACGGCATCCCGGTAGAGGTTCACCTTGTCGATCGCCTGCTGGGTCTCGGAGGTAATGCCCGTGTAGGTGTCGAGGATTTCGGCGTACTTGGTGTTGATCGCGTCGAGCTTGATCGCCTGCTGATCCAGTGGCTCGCCGCTCGCCTTCACGGCCTCCGCCTCGGCCTGCTTGAGCTCGGCCGCCCTGGCGGCGAGCTCGTTGATTGCAGCCTGGTCGCCGGCCTGTGCCCGCAACGCGGTTGCCGTTTCGACCCCGAGTCGTTTGGCGTCGTCGATGGCCTTCTGGCGTTTCCCGTCGTCGTCGATGATGTCGGCGAGAGCCTTGGAGATGAAGTCCTCAGAGAGGAAAGCTTGACCCGACGCGATCATGTCCTGGTACATGTCGGAGACCCGCTTCTTCGATTCTTCGGTCGATTCCGCCCACGACGCGAGGAAAGCGGATGCTGCGGCCCCGAGGATTGCGATCGGGATACCCACGCCGGGGGTGAGCGATGCGGCGAGGCCGCCCGTGAGACCCTGCACACCGTCCGCCATCGCGGAGAGGTCGCCGTCGAACGACGAGGCGACCTCGGAGAAGTTCTGGATAGCCTCCTCCTTGAACGCCTGCACACCCTCCCCCGCGCCCTCGTGGAAGTCGTCCGCAGATCGCTCGGCCGACCGGTACGACGCTCTGAAGTCGCGCTCGATGTCTTCAGCTGTACGTTCGACCTGGCGGCCGAGATCCTTGGTGGCCTTCTGCGCCGCCTCCAACTCACGCTCGAGCTTCTCGGGCCCGTGGGTCTTGGCGAGGTCGTCGAGCTTGTCGGCGGCGTCGTCGAGCGGCTTGATGATGCCCGCCTCAACGCCTTGCTTGAACGCCTTTGTCTCGGACGCGACACCCACCTCGATGACGGCGCCCATCACGCCACCTTCTCGACGGTCTCGTGCACGGTGCGGATGGCGGTCTGCACCCACAGCGATGCAATCCGCGGGATGCTCGCGCGAGCTGCCGGGTAGGCGACGTACCCGCCGCGGCGCGGGAGGTGGAAGCGGGAGCCGAGGCGGCGCTTGTAGGTCGTGCCCTTGCGGGTCCTGACGCTCACCATGCGGTTGGGATTGGCGCCGAACTCGACGGCCTTGGCGACGTCGGCGAGCGGCGTCCCCGAGGACAGCCGCCCGGTGCCCGCCCGCAAGAACACGTTCTGGACCGTGACCCCGACCGTGGCCGAGTCGGCGAGCCGCACCTGCATGCGGTCGGATGCGTGCCCGCGCATCGACTCGAGCCAGATGGGTGAGGCGGCCCGCTTGGTCGCTGCTCCGATCTGCCGCCTCACCTCCGTGTCGAGCTCGCGCATGGCGAATGCGAGGTCACGAAGCGGCGAGTCGACGAGCAGCGAGATACGCCCGCTGCCCGCCATCTCAGTCCTCTTCCTCGATGGGGGTGGACGTGGGCTTGCCCTGCACCGCGAGCTGCTTGGCGAACACGGCGGGCGTGTTGACGGTGCCGCCGATGTTGACGGCCGCCGCCACGACGGTCGCGGAGTGCGTGGCGCCGGCGAAGGGGAAGCTCACGGTGATGTTCTCGCCCTCGTGCTCGTTGAGGAACTGGGAGAGGCTGTTGACCGTCTCCCAGTCCTGGCATCCGGCGAGCTCGAGCACCCACGACGAGTCACCGCCGAAGTTCGTGGTCTTGCCGTCGAGGTCGGTCCATCCCGCGGTCGGCTGGGTGGGGACGAACTCCGCACGGTTGAGGTGCGCGGTGTACTCGTCGGAGCCCACCGAGACGGGCGCCTTGAACAGGACGGGCTTGGCTGCGATCTTCGCCATGATGGTTACTCCTCTGGGCTGTCCGGCTCGGGGTCCGGCTCGGGGTCGGGGGTGGGGGTGGGGGTGGGGGTGGTGCTGGCGATGACGGAGACCGGGATCTTCCATGCCAGGTAGGTCTCTTTCACGACCACCTTCTCGGCTGGCGCCCACGCGATTGTCGGGTGTGCGTCGAGAGCGAGTACGAGGTCGATGACCGCGTCATCCGCCCAGTCCTCACCTTTGGTGAGGTCGCTGAGGGATGCGGTGAGCGTGAGCTCGAACGTGCAGCGCACGTGGCCGATCGGTGCCTCGGGAAGCGGCTCGATCCGCCCGTACTCGAGGTACATGGTCGGCTGGGAGAGCGTGGTCGGCATAGACAGGCCGGGCTTGATGTCCCAGCCCTCGGGGAGCATCGACTTGAGCTCGGCGCGCACGGTGGCGCGCACGGAGTCCGCGTGCAGGTCAGGCGACACTCGGCACCCCCTTGGGGCGGATCATCTGGCGGATGGTGGCCGAGAGGGTGCGGGGGGTGAAGGTGAAGCTGCCCTCGACACCGAGGGTGCCGTCGTCTGCGCCGATGCGGCCCGCGTTCCACAGATCCTCCGCATGGCGGAGCTGCGCGAGCACGAGCCGCGGAGGGATCTCGGTGATCTCGTCGCCTTCCTCGTCGACGAGCTTGTAGTCGCCGAGGATCGCGTCGGCGGGGAGCCCCTGGGCGTAGGCGATGACCTGAGCCCGCGCCGTGTCGAGGAGCATCCCGAGCGTCTCGGGGCGCTCCTCCGGCGCGTCGGGCCACTCGGTGAGGAGACGCTCGAGCGCCTCCTCACCGTCGGCCGTGAACCACTCAGCCATCGCCTACGCCCTCCGGTGCTACTTGAGGCGGCGAACGGTGGCGGTGCCGTCCGCGACGGTCGCGCCGACCGCGGGGGCGGTCGGGGCGGAGCTGCCGGTGGTGCCGGCGACCTCGACGCGGTAGATGACCGACGAGCGGCTGTAGATCTCGCCGAGGACGACGGCGGTGGAGTTGGCGCCGGTGTCGGCGGTGCCGATGCGGACGAACGCTTCGGGGCGGGCGACGAACGTCTGGAGGTAGCCGTGCACCGCCTTGTCGATGCCGCCCTTGGCGAGCTCGAGCGCGTCGATGTGGAGGGGTCCTCCGGCGAGCTCGTCGAAGTGGATGGCCTTCTTGGCGCCGACGATGACCGAGGCGCTGTCGTAGATGCCGGTCTCGCCCTGCACGACCTGCACGGCGCCCTTGTCGACGCGGCCCTCGCTCGCCGTGGTGATCACGAAGTCGACGAACTCGGGCAGGTTCTCGGCGCCGCCGGCCGCGTAGGCGAGCTGCGCGTAGGCGATGTCGTTCGCGATGGCGAAGGTCGGCACGTCGCGGCGCTTGTCCGACTTGCGAGCCTTGATGGCGAGGATGCCCTGAATCAGCATGCCCATCGCGGCCGGGTAGTCGGTCGGGTAGGTGGCCGCGGCGACGGGGGCGCCGGCGACGGCGTTGATGTCGTAGAGCGCCCACTGGTCGGACCAGTAGAGGTAGTCCTCGTTGATCAGCTCGAGGAAGGACTGCACGACCTCGGCGCCGCCGGGGAGGTCGTAGAACTCGCGGGCGATGTCGTTGCCCACCGCGAAGCGGCGGAGGGTCGAGCCGACGGTCTCGGACCATCCGTTGTAGGAGTTGATCTCCGTCTTGTTCCCGGCCCAGGTGCCGCCGTTCGGGATGCCGTCCGGGCCCGCGATGGGTGCTCCGGAGGTGCCGCGGTGGACCTTGAAGCCCTTCTTGCCCGCGGCGCTGATGTCGTTGCCGTGGGTGCCGAGGTCGATGTACTCGCGGACGTAGGTGTTGCCCTGGTCGAGCTGGCCCACCCAGTTGGGGCGGAGCACGTCCGTGCCCGGCAGGGCGTTGTTGCCGGTGAGGGTGATGTCGGTGAGGGCAGCGAGCACCTGCTGCGCCTCCTCGTGGAACGGGTTGGACTTGAGGGTCGCGATCGCGGCGAACACCTGGCCGATGGGCGGCAGGGCGTGCGTGCGGTCGGTGACGTGCGCGGGCGCCTGCGGGGCGGAGGCGAGCACGGTCTGGGGGATGGCCGGCGCCTGCGCCCCGGCTGCGGTTGCGGTCACGGTGACCTCTCCTTCTGGGTTGGCCGGGGCCGGGGCGGCCTCGGGGGTGTAGACCGCGGAGTCACCCGCGGGGGTCGTGACGGTGATGTCGTCCGGCAGCGCCTCGGCCTCGAGCGCCAGGTGAGCAGGGTCTGCCTCGACCGGCGCCTCGGCGGGCGGCGCACCATCGTCGGGGGTGTCGGCGGCGAGCACCTGGGCGGAGGGGAATGCGCCCGCCTCGACGACGGCGGCGCCCCAGAGCTTCGCGTGGCCGGCGACGAGCCTTCCCGCCTTGATGACGGCGGGGCCGAACTCGCCGGAGAGCTTGCGGCGCTTCCCGGTGGGGCTGGTTGCGTCCGCGTAGGCGGCGCGCCCTTCGGGGGTGTCGGCGAACTTGAGGGTTGCGAACACTCCTTCTGGGCGCTCCTCGAGCTTGATCGCGCGGCCGACGACGGCGGAGCGCTCGTGGTCGAGGTTCAGGCCGACGACGGCGGGGTCGCTCGGGATGGAGAGCGACCCCGCCTCGACCTGGAACCGGCCGACGTTCGTGCGTCCGACCTCGTTGAACGGGATGAGCAGGCCGGTGACGGTGAGCGGTTCGGCGGAGGCGAGGATGTCGCCGCCCTCGAACTGGATGAGGTTGGTCATGTTTCAGTCCTCCACGGTGGTAAGGGTCGGGGTGGGCACCTGCATGAGGCCGGCGAGCTCAGGGCGGATCGACTGGCCGGGAGGGCACACGTCGTCCTCGGAGAGGCGGGCGGCGATGGCGTTGACGAACAGTGCGGTGCCGAAGTCGTAGAGCTCGTTCCGCTTGCTGGTATCGTTGCTGTAGTTGATCTCGCCGGCCGAGCCGTTCTTGGCGCCCTCGATGAGGGCGGCAGGCACGAGGGCGATGTTGGCGAGGTCGAGACGGACGGCGTTCCGGCCGGACTCGAACATGTCGACGGCGGCGACGCCGTGCTGCTTGACCTCGATGTTGTGAGGGGTGACGGAGGTCGCGTAGGAGCGCCGGCCCTCTTCGTAGTCGCGGGCCATCTTGAGCTTCTCCTTGCGGGAGAGCTGGATGTCCTCGGTGAGGTGCAGTTCGGTCTGTGCGACGGGATTCTCGGCACGCTTCTGCCATGCCTGCTCGAGCCAACGGGCCGAGCGGATGGTGTCGATGCCGTCGGTGAGCACTCCGTTGATGCCGAGATCGATGGCGATGAAGTGGTCGCGGTATCGGGCGGCGACCACTTCATCGTCAACCTGGATCTCGCCGGTGGCGTCGACGGACCATGCCCCGTGCGGGACGTGGATCGCGTCGGCGGGGTAGCCGTCCGGCCCGAGCTCGGCAGCGAGGAGCGCCCACCGCCACCAGAACAGATCCGACGTTACGTCCATCCAGCGCAGGTACGGCGACCGACCCGACTGGCTGCTCGAGAGCCACGCCGGCTGCTCGAGCAGCCGGGCGTCCTTCTCGTACTGGGCGAAGGGGATCGACGCGACGAGGCCACAGTGCGCGGCGTGAGCGCGCCGCAGACCGGGGACGCGGCGGGCGATGTCCTCGGTGACGAGCTGAGGGTCGATGTCTCCGTAGAGCTCCGCGACGGTGAGCTGCACGAGGTCGGAGGCGCCAGCCGAATAAGGGGATGCCGGAGCGGTCGGGGCGGGTCGCCCCGTGATCCAGTTCCAGAATCCCACGGGTGTAACTTACGACGCACCTGAGACATATGTCTACCTTGCGTGCGGCGTGTCACGCTGCGGTGAACGTGATCTTCGGCTTGCTTGCACCCTTCGGCTGTGCCTGGTCGTAGGCGAGGAGCGCGAGCGCGGCGGCCTCGAGCGGGGTGATGTCCATGTCGAAGTCCTTGCCGCGGCCGAATGCCCAGCCGTTCACGCCGATCGATCGCTTGAGCACGCGGCGGGCGGCGAGGTCGAGCTCGGGCTGGCGGTAGTGCGTGAGGTTGCCGCGGTTCACCTCGTCGACGAGGAGGGCGGCGGCCTGCTTCACGTCGGTGGTGTTGCGGGGGTCCATGCGCGGGCGGGGCCGGGCTCGCGTGAGATCCTCGACGATGTTGAGGGCGACCTGTGAGTGCCCATCGTAGGTGAGTCGGCGTTGGTACTTTCGGGCGAGCCGCGCGGCTTCTGGCGCTATCCACTTCACGTTCATCTTGTGCTCGAGCATGAGCACGTGCGCCTTGCCCTTCTTGTCTCGCCAGGCGGCGACGATGGAGCCGCAAAGCTGGTCGGGGTGCGGGGCGAAGGCGACCGCGAAGTCGGGCGGGGGCGCCGGCAGCTCGCCGCCGACTCCTCCTGCCGCCCACAGGCCTGGGTCGATGAGGCCGACGGACTCGCCCACGTTGCCGAAGATCGACAGGTACTCGCGGGCGAACTTCTCAACGTCGGTGGAGAGCTCGTAGTTGCCGCGGATGGTGTCGATGGTCGTGAGGGTGCCGACCCCGGGGTGTGTCAGCTCGACGAGCTCCCGCACTCGCGCGTACGGGTGCTCGTCGTTCGGCTCCCATGCCTCGAGCTGCTCGTCGGTGATGCCGTCCGGGGCGGCGTACTCGACGATGCCGCCCGAGCCGTTGCGCCCCTGCTCGAGCGCGTCCCACAGCATGTTGCCGGCCTTGAACCTTCCCGCGGTGCCGAGGATGACGAGCTGCCCGTCGGGGCGGGTGTCGAAGGTCGGGAGGGCTGCGGCCATGAGCTCCGACACGAACCCGGGGTCACGCGGCTCGCCAGCCTCATCGAGGATGAGCATGTCGAAGGCTTCGCCGCGGATGTCGTCGATGGTCGAGAGCCAGTTGACGACCCCGCCTCCGGTTCGGGCGAACGACATGCCTTCCATACCGGCGATGCGCACGACGGTGAAGGGCCGCTCGCGCTTGTTCGGGTAGAGGCGCTCGAGGTGCGGGGCCACGTCCTTGAGGAACCGCGACCGGCCGGCCTTGCCAGATCGGGTGTCGAAGATCCCCACTCGGTAGTCCTCGCGGTGCACGGCACGCCCGATGCCGATTGCGTAGACGGAGGTGGACTTGGATGCACGGCGCGGCACCATGATCGCGTTGTGCTTGTGGCCGGCAGCGAGCATGTCGGCGATGAGCACCTGCTGCGGCTGGATCGATCGCGAGCCCTGGCGAGTCGCGCCGTCGAGGCGGAGCAGGCGTGCCCCCTCGAGGAACTCGCGCCGGTCCTGCTCGCTGGTTACGAGCTGCGAGACGTACTTGGGAGCGAGCGCACGATTGCGAAGCTCAAGCCACGCGGGCTCCTCGAGCAGCGGGTTGCCGGTCAGGTCAGGCGGGAAGGCTGCCGAATTTTTCTGCCCCGATTTTTTTTCCGTTTCGGGGGGAGAAGCCGCTTTGAGAGCCGAAGGCGGGGGTAGCGGCGTCTCTGAAAAAAAGCCCTCGAGCAGGGATGCATCCTGGTGCTGCTGGGTGCGGTAGCTCATCTTCGGTCGGCCCATGTCGTCACCAGCTCGGAAGGCGTCGGGCGCGGCGACTGCCGCGGTTCGTGATGGCTGCGCCCTCCCGGCCCCCGTCGCTGCGGTTGCATCGGCGGTGGGCGGCGCCCAGGTTGCTGAGGTCGTGGGTGCCTCCGTGCCGCGGCGCGACGATGTGGCCCACGTCCCATCGCTGGCCCTCGTGCACGGGCCGGCCACAGTTCACGCACCGCACGTACTCGCCGTTCTCGATCTGCGGCGTGAGGATCTTGCGCACCTGGCGGGAGTGCTTGACGTAGACCGGATCGCGGTGCCAGTCGCTCACGGGCTCACCTCCGCCTCGAGGAGTGTGCGCCCGGTCTTGGGATCTTCGACACGGCCGTCTGCGTAGACGCCACACCCATGCACGCAGATGCCGCCGACGAACTCGTGGGAGCGATACGGCCGCACGCAAGAGGCGAGCAATTCGCGCGCGCGCGCGGCTGGGTCTAGAGCTTTCTCTTGAGTCTTAGTAGATGGGTTAACTAGGACGGTTTGGGTGGCGCCAGCGTCACCCCTCCGGGTGGCGCCAGCGTCATGGGGTGACATTTTCGTCACCCCTGTGGATAGGTCGCTGAACACGAGCTCGTGCGAGGTGCGGTGGTGTCTCGTGCGGTCACACGTCGCAGGGCACTGGACGAGGATCTGATAGCGATTCGGGCGGCGGTGGTCAGCGATGTTGTGGTCACCGCCGTCCTGGAAGATGCGGCGCACCTCGCCGAGCTGCTCGAGGCGGTCGAGGGCACGCTGCACGCTGCGGCGATCGCAGTTCGCGTAGCGCGCGAGAGTGTCGATGGTGGGCCATGCGCCCCCGTCGCCGTCGTGGTTGGCGATGCCGAGCAGCACGAGCTTGGCCGTCCCCGTGGCCTTGCTGTGGTGCAGCGCGATCGCCATCGACTCGATGCTCATCGACCCCACCTCTTGTGCACGGCCTGTCGTGACACCCCGAGCCCACGCCCGATCTGGGCAAGGGAAGAACCGGTGGCGCGCTGTCCACGTACACCGACCTCGATGGCCTCCTCGAGCGCATCTCGCAGGCTCACGAGCTGCGCGAGCTCCTCCTCGTCGGCGATCGCTACACGGCGCCCTGCGGCGGCGATCATGCGGCGCAACATCTCGAGGTACTCGCTCGTCTCAACGCGCGGACGCTGTAAACCTGGGGTTGACGACGAAACCGCGCGCACGGGCGTACCCGCCACAGTGTGAACGTGGCTGGGCGTCGTGTCCTCGTAGGCGCTGTTCGTCATAGGCCCGAATCCTGTGATTCGAGGACGCGCGGGAGCATCCCGTCTGCAGCTCGGAGCACCGCTCCTGAGCCTGCGAATACGTCGACCAGTTCGTCCTCGGCCGGGTCGTAGCCGAGCATCTCGAGCACCCAGCGCGTCCACTCGGGCGGCTTGGAACCGACGAATCCCTGCTGGCGCACGGATGCGACGAGCAGGTCGCGCACGCGCGCACCGCTGGTGCGGTTGCGTCGCGCCGGCGGAACGCGCACCAGCACGGGCTCCCATGAGTTGACCACTCGAGCGCCTCCTGGCACCGCGTTCGGGCGTCCCCAGATCGCGAGGTGGGCATCGGGCATCGTGGCGACCAGGAGTCCAGTCGTGCTCGCATGGCCTGCCACGGCCCAGCCGTCGTATTCGTCGTCGAGCTCGCGGATGAGGGCGACGTGCGCCGCTGGATCGTCCCAGGCGCGCGCGTCCGGGTGGTGATCAGGCTTATGCATGTCGCGCGCGCGATACCCGCCCGCCGATCTCGACCGCCCCGACCCGCGGCCGTCGCCATACCAACGATCCGCCCGCCCGAGGTAGGGCGGGTCTGCAATCGCGAGCCTCATGACCCGGAACCTCCGGGTTTCGGGCTGACGAGCTCGACATCTGCCTCCGGAACCCAGGCGACGACATCAGGCCACCGGAGCCGGTACTCAACGCTTAGGTCCTCGTGCACCACCACCCCGATCAGCTCGGCGTCTCCCCAGTCCTGATCCGTGCGGCGAACGGTGTCTCCCAAGAACGGCCCACGCGCGCTCATGACCCGGAACCCCCAGGCTCCCGGCCGCAGTTCGCGCAACCGCGCTCCTCGCGACCATCCGGCCACACATGCAGGATCGTCTCCGGCCAGCCACACGAGTGCGGCTCGTCGAGGATCACCGCGACCATCCCGTCCTCAGCAGGCTGGGTGACGTAGAGCACGCTCATGACTCGGAACCCCCAGCTTCCAGGCGCTCCTTGCCGACTCGCCACCCCTTGCACGGCGTCTGCGGTGCTCGGTTGTGAGGCATGAGCAAGTACGAGAGCCCTGCTCCGGCTTCGAGCGCGTGCCGATCCGCGTAGCACGCGATCGGGCGCTGGCACTCAGGGCAAATGGCGCGTAGCGCGGTGCCACGCCGACCACGACCGCGGGTCATGTCGTGCTCCTCTCGGAATCGGATGATGTGTCGACGGCGGGCTCCACGACTGAACCGGGGTGCGGAACCTCCACGAGGCGCTCCAGGAGGCCGCACGGGTCGAACGCCGCCCACGCCGCCCACGCCGCCGCCTCCGCCGCATCCGCCGCCGCCGCCGCCTCCGCCGCCTCCGCCGCCGCCCACGCCGCATCC
>JAEYZI010000053.1 GCA_023428065.1 Actinomycetes bacterium
CGCGTCGGGTCTGGTCATCCCGGACACCGCCAAGGAGAAGCCGCAGGAGGGCGAGGTCGTCGCCGTGGGCCCCGGCCGCATCGACGACAACGGCAACCGCGTGCCCCTCGACGTCGCCGTGGGCGACAAGGTGCTGTACTCCAAGTACGGCGGCACCGAGGTCAAGTTCGGCGGCGAGGAGTACCTCGTGCTGTCCGCCCGCGACGTGCTGGCGGTCGTCGTCCGCTGACGAACGAACCCGGGTGTCGAGCATCGACATCCTGCCGGAAGGCCCCGTGGCTCTGCCAACGGGGCCTTTCCCGTCATCGGGGGCGTTCGCGCCCGGCTAGCCTCGAAGGGTGAGTCAGCCCGCACCCTCCCCGCGTGGCCGCGGGCAGGGGCCGGGGCTCTCCTTCGCGATCGGCGCCTACGGACTGTGGGGCTTCCTCCCCGTCTTCTTCCTCCTGCTCGAGCCCGCCGGCCCGGGGGAGATCGTCGCCTTCCGCATCCTCATGTCGCTCGCCTTCTGCGCCGTGCTTCTCACGATCACGCGCGGCTGGCGCGCGTTCGCCCGCCTCGCCCGCCAGTGGCGCGTGCTCGGCGTCATGGCGGTCGCGGGCGCGGTGATCTACGTCAACTGGCAGGTCTTCGTCATCGCGTCCCTCGGCGGGCACGTCGTCGAGGGGGCCCTCGGATACTTCATCAACCCCATCGTGACGGTCGCCCTCGGCGTCATCGTGCTGCGCGAGCGGCTGCGCCCGCTGCAGTGGGCGGCGGTCGGCGTCTCGATCGTCGCGACCCTCGTGATCGTGATCGGCTACGGATCCTTCCCGTGGATCGCGCTCCTGCTCGCGCTCAGCTTCGGGTTCTACGGCTTCATCAAGAAGCGCGTCGGGGGCCAGGTCGACGCCATCTCCGGCCTCACCCTCGAGACCGCGTGGCTCGTGCCCGTCGCCGTCGCGCAGCTCGCCATCACGGGCGCGACGGTCGGGCTCACGATCGGCAGCGCCGGCCCCGTGCACACGCTGCTCATGATCTCCACGGGCGTCGTGACGGCCACGCCGCTGCTGTTGTTCGCGGCCGCCTCGCGGCGCCTCCCGCTCGTCGCGCTCGGGCTCACGCAGTTCCTCACCCCCGTGCTGCAGTTCGTCACGGGCGTCTTCCTCCTCCACGAGCCCATGCCGCCCGGCCGCTGGGCGGGCTTCGCCCTCGTGTGGTTCGCGCTCGTGCTGCTCGTCATCGACATGCTGCGAGCGGCCGGGGCGAGCCGCCGCGCCTCCGTCTCCCCGGCCTGACCGCAGGGTAGGGTCGCCGCGTGGCCGGCCCCACCGGCAGCACCCGCCCGAGGAGGAGACCCAGGATGCCGCGCGCCCGCTCGCCCCGCAGTCGTCCCGCGGCGCTCGCCGCCGCATCCGCCCTGGCCATCGCGCTCGCCGGCTGCACCGCGGTCGAAGCCATGCCCACCCCGACCCCCACGCCCACCGAGACCCTCGCGCCGAGCGGCGACGGCGTGCTCCGGATCGGCACGCTGTTCCCCACGACGGGCGCCACGGCCTTCCTCGGTGCCGCGCAGGTCGCGGGCGTCAACGCCGCGATCCGCGACATCAACGCGGCAGGCGGGGTACTGGGCGCACCGGTCGAGGTCGTCAACCGCGACTCGGGGGATGCCTCGAGCGAGACGGCGGAGGCGTCGTTCGCCGCGCTCGTCGAGAAGGGGGTCGACGTCATCATCGGGCCGAGCTCGTCGGTGCTCGCCGAGCGGCTCCTGCCGAAGGCGATCGAGGCCGGCATCCCCTTCGTCTCGCCCGCGGCGACCTACCCGGGGATCGGGGAGGGCGCGGAGGGCTTCTTCGCGCGCACGATCCCCGCCTACGGGCACCAGGGCGTCGCGCTCGGGGATCTGCTGGCCGAGGAGGGCGCGGATGCCGTCGCGCTCGTCGCGGGCGCCGACGAGGTGTCGTCGAGCATCGTGGAGCCGCTCGAGACCACGCTCGCGGCGCACGATGCGGAGCTCGTCGCGAACGCCGTCGTGCGGAACGCGTCGGGAGTGAGCGCCGCGGTGGCCGCCGTGCGCGCCGCGAAGCCCGACGCCGTCGTGCTCGCGACCCCCGACAACGGCGACGTCACGAAGGCGCTCATCACGGCACTCGTCCAGGCGGGATACGGCGGCGGGAAGCTGTGGCTCACGAGCCAGAACCTCGCCGACTACTCGCAGGCGCTCCCGGGCGGCACCCTCGACAAGGCGAACGGCATCCTCGAGGGCGTGCAGCCGGATGCCGGCCTCACCGCGAAGCTCAAGGTCGAGGACCCCGGCCTCGGCGCCCTGCGCTACGGCGCCGAGGCGTACGACGCGACGGTCATCGCGGCGCTCGCCGCCATCCTCGCGGGCGACGACGGCGGACGATCGATCGCGCGGCAGCTCGTGGGCGCGACGCGCGGGGGCATCCGCTGCACGAGCTTCGGGGAGTGCGCCGACGTGCTCACGACCGAGCCCGACATCGCCTACGAGGGCGTCGTCGGCGCGCTGCGGCTCGACGAGGCCGGCGACCCCACGACGGCGGTCTACACGACCTTCGTCTACGGGGCGGACAACATCGCGAGCGCGCGCGGCTCCGCCTCCGGATGACCCGGTCCCGGGCCCGGACTCCCGCCGAATGTAACGATTCGATGCCGTTACAGAGTGTTAACACATCGCAACACTCGGGATACACCCAGCCCGTTAGGTTTGAGCAACCGGGGGCGGCTCCATGCCGTCCCATGGACTTACCCAAGCAAGGAGCACAATGAGCGTCTTCACACGTTCACGGCGTGCGAAGGTCATCGGCGGCATCGCCATGGCCGGCGCAAGCGCCCTCGTCCTCGTCGGTTGTTCGACTGGCACGCCGAGCGACGGCGAGTCGGGGGGCAACGCGTTCGAGTTCCCGGTCGACTGCGACGCGGCAGCGCCCGCCTCGTACACGCCCGAGTACTCGTCCACGTCGACCGGACCGGCCAGCGGCCTCACGTACAAGATCGGAACGGCGCTGCCCGTCACCGGCAACCTCGCCTTCCTCGGACCGCCCGAGATCGCGGGTACCGAGTACGCGGCGTCGGTCGTCAACGCGGCCAACAAGGGCATCACGATCGACCTCATCCAGGGCGACTCGGGCGACACCGACAACAAGGCCTACGAGACCGAGATCCCGCGTCTCCTCGGCGAGGGCGCGACCGCCATCGTCGGCGCGGCCTCCTCCGGCACGTCGCTGCAGTTCATCGACCAGGTCATCGCGGCCGACGCGATCCAGTTCTCGCCCGCCAACACGTCCGCGGCCTTCACGGGCTACAAGGACAACGGGCTCTACTGGCGCACCGCCCCCTCGGACGTGCTCCAGGGCGAGGTGCTCGGCAACCTCATCGCGGGCGACGGCGCCGAGACCCTCGGCATGATCATCCTCAACGACTCGTACGGCACCGGTCTCGCGTGCTTCACGAAGGGCGCGTTCGAGGCCGCGGGTGGTGAGGTCGTCTCGGCGGCTCTCTACAACACCGGCGACACGAACTTCTCGTCGCAGGTCGAGGACGTCCTGGCCGCCGACCCCGACGCGATCGCGCTGATCACGTTCGAGGAGGTCAAGACGATCATCCCCGAGCTCATCGGAGCCGAGTTCCCGGCCGACAAGCTGTACTTCGTCGACGGCAACCTCGCCAACTTCGGCGACCAGTTCGACGAGGGCACGCTCGAGGGCGCCAAGGGCACCTACCCGGCCGTCGACCCGGCCACCATCGAGGGCTTCCGCAACGACCTGCAGGCGTACGTCGCCAGCCTCGGTCAGCCGGAGCTCACGGACTTCACGTACGCGCCGGAGTCGTTCGACGCCGTGATCCTCCTGGCCCTCGCCGCCCTCGAGGCGGGCTCGACCGCCGGCCCCGACGTCGCCGCGCACCTCCAGCAGGTGTCGGGTGGTTCGGGCAACGGCACGAAGTGCACCACCTACGCGGAGTGCGCGGACATCATCATCGGAGGCGGCGTCGCCGACTACGACGGTGTGTCCGGCCCGATCACGTTCAACGAGGTCGGCGACCCGACCGAGGCGTCGATCGGCGTGTTCCAGTACGGGAAGGACAACAACTACTCCTTCCTGAACGTGGGCTGACGCATCAGCTGACGGGAACGGCCCCGGTCTTCGGACCGGGGCCGTTTCGCGTGCGCGGAGGGCGGATGAGGGCGCGTGTACGCAGGCGCGCCGACGACCCCGGCCGATCCGGGTCGGGAGCGCCCAGCGCGAGCGTCAGGCGCCGAGCGTGCCGAGGTAGAGGCCGATGACCTTGGGATCCTCGAGGAGCTCGCGTCCCGTGCCCGTGTAGGCGTCGCGCCCCTGGTCGAGCACGTAGCCGCGGTCGCAGATCTGCAGGCAGCGGCGCGCGTTCTGCTCGACCATGATCGTCGTCACGCCGGCCTTGTTGATCTCGGAGACGCGCAGGAACGCGTCATCCTGGCGTGAGGGCGACAGACCCGCAGAGGGCTCGTCGAGCAGGAGCACATGCGGGTCCATCATGAGGGCGCGACCCATCGCGACCATCTGACGCTCACCGCCCGACAGTGAGCCCGCGCGCTGCTGCAGGCGCTTGCCGAGGTCGGGGAACACCGAGGTCACGAAGTCGATGCGCTCGGCCACGACCTTCGGCCGCTGGTAGGCGCCCATCTGGAGGTTCTCGGCGATCGTGAGGCTCGGGAAGACGTTGTTGGTCTGCGGCACGAAGCCGACGCCCTTCGCGACGAGCTTGTTGGCACGGAGGCCCGTGATCTCCTCGCCGTTGAGCATGACCGAGCCGGAGCGGATCTTCACCTGGCCGAAGATGGCCTTGAGCATCGTCGACTTCCCGGCGCCGTTGGGGCCGATGATGCCGACGAGCTCGCCCTTCGCGGCCGTGAGGTTCGCGCCGTTGAGGATGTTGACGCCGGGCAGGTAGCCCGCGACCAGGTCCGTGACCTCGACGACGTTCTGCGTCGGGGTCGTGGTCGCCGTTCCGCCGGCGGTCGTGGGGTCGCTCACTTGCCGTCCTCCGTCTCGCCGGATGCCTCGGTCTCGGACTCGATGGCCGCGTCGATCTCGCGAGCAGCCTCGGCGAGCTCCTGGCCCTCGGCGCTCAACTCGCCCGCCACACGGCCCGTGACGACGCCGAGGTCGACATCCTGATGCGCACCGAGGTACGCGTCGATGACGGCCTGCTCGCGCATGACCGTGTCGGGCGGACCCTCGGCCACGATGCGGCCCTCCGCCATCACGACCACCCAGTCGGCGATGTGCCGCACCATGTGCATGTCGTGCTCGACGAAGACGACCGTCATCCCGAGGTCCTTGAGGTCGAGGATGTGGTCGAGCAGTGACTGGGTGAGCGCCGGGTTGACGCCCGCCATGGGCTCGTCGAGCATGACGAGCGTCGGGTCGCTCATGAGGGCGCGGGCCATCTCGAGCAGCTTGCGCTGGCCGCCCGAGAGCGAGGCCGCGAAGTCCGTCTCCTTGGCGTCGAGCTTGAAGCGGGCGAGCAGCTCGCGCGCCTTCACCTCGATCTCGGCCTCCTGCTTGCGCCACAGGAACGGCAGGATGCCGGCCCAGATCCGCTCGCCGGTCTGGTGGGGCGCACCGAGCTTCATGTTCTCGAGCACCGTCAGCAGACCGAGCGACTTCGTGAGCTGGAAGGTGCGCACCTGCCCCATCCGCGCCGCCTTGTAGGCGGGGATGCCGGCGAGCGACGTGCCGTCGAACGACCACGTGCCGGCGTTCGGCTTGTCGAAGCCCGTGAGCAGGTTGAAGAGGGTCGTCTTGCCGGCGCCGTTCGGGCCGATGAGGGCCGTGATCGCGTTGCGCGGGATCTCGAGGTGCTCGACGTCGACGGCCGTGAGACCGCCGAAGACGCGGCGCACGCCGTCGACGACGATGATTGGGTCGACCTTGGCGACGCCCGGACGGATCTCGCCCGAGTGCAGTCCGGTGGCCTTCGGGCGCGGGGCGGGGGGTGCGACGTCAGCGGACAAAGGTCAGCTCCTTCTTGTTCCCGAGGATGCCCTGCGGGCGGAAGATGACGAGCAGCATGAGCGCGGCGCCCACGAGCACGAAGACGAGCATCTGGCTCTGCTCGGGGGTGAGGAACGGCAGCCAGCCGATCTGCACGAGCGCCGGCAGCAGGTTCGAGAGGAACGCGCGCACGACCCAGAACAGCACCGCACCGAGCACGGGCCCGAAGATCGTGGCCGCGCCGCCGAGCAGGAGCGCCGTCCACACGTAGAACGTCTGCGAGGTGACGTAGACGTTGGGGTTCACGTTCGTGCCCATGGCCGTGACGATGCCGCCCGCGGCGATGATGATGCCGCCCACCACGAGCGCCTGCATCTTGAACGCGAAGACGTTCTTGCCGAGCGAGCCGACCGCATCCTCGTCCTCGCGGATGCCGCGGATGACACGGCCCCAGGGGCTGCGCATGAGCAGCCAGACGAGCAGAACGGCGATCGCGATCGTGATGACCCCGACGATAATGACCCACCACTGGTCGGACTGGTAGGTCCACGGACCCCAGCCCCACTTGCCGGGCGGGAGCGGGTTGCTCGCGCGGAAGCCCGCCTGGAAGCCGGAGAGCCCGTCGGCGGAGCCCGTGACGTTGCGGAACGTCGAGGTGAGGAAGAGCAGACGCAGCACCTCGGCGGCGGCGATGGTCACGATCGCGAGGTAGTCGCCGCGCAGTCGCAGCGTGGGGATGCCCATGATGAGCGCGAACACGACCGCGGCGGCGAGACCGATGAGCGCGGCGAGCGGCCACGGGAGCCCGAAGGTGAGGATCGAGATCGCGAACCCGTAGGCGCCGATCGCCATGAAGCCCGCGACGCCCATGTTGAGCAGCCCCGCGAACCCGAAGTGCACCGACAGGCCGATGGCCGCGAGGACGTAGCCGAGCGTCGCCGGCGCGAGGATCTGCGCGAGGGTGTTGGAGAGGATCTGCAAGAAGTTCATCGCGACTACCCGATTCTCTCTCGGCGCCCGAGGATGCCCTGGGGACGGAACAGCAGGATGACGATGAGCACGACGAGCGCGCCCACGTACTTCAGGTCGGACGGGATCCACAGGGTCGAGAGCTCGACGAGGAGCCCCACGACGATCGCGCCGATGAGGGCGCCGAACGCCGTGCCGAGCCCGCCGAGGGTGACCGCCGCGAAGATGAGCAGCAGGATGCTCGTGCCCATGTCCCACTTGATGCCGGGACGGAAGTAGGCCCACAGCACGCCCGAGAGGCCCGCGAGCGCCGCCGCGACGACCCACACGATCCGCACGACGCCGTCGACGTCGATCCCGCTCGCGGCGGCGAGCGAGGGGTTGTCGGAGACGGCGCGCGTCGCGCGGCCGATGCGCGTGCGCATGAGCCACCACGCGAAGACGAGGATCACGACGATCGACACGGCCATGCTGATGACGTCGGTGACCGTGAGGCGGATCGGCCCGAGGCCCGGGATGACCTCCGCGACCGCGCCGGGGAGCTGCTGCGTGCGACCGCCGACGAACATCTGGTAGACGTAGCGCAGCGCGAGCGAGAGGCCGATCGACACGATCATGAGCTGCACGGTGCCGAGGCCCTTGCGCCGCAGCGGCCGCCACAGCCCGGCATCCATCGCGAGTCCGAGGACGGCGGATGCGGCGACCGCGAGCGGGATCGCGATCCAGATCGAGAGCGAGAACCCGGTCGTGAAGAGGAGCGCCACGAGTGCCCCGAACGTCACCATCTCGCCGTGCGCGAAGTTGGACAGGCCCGTCGTGCCGAAGACGAGCGAGAGGCCGATCGCGGCGAGCGCGAGCATGAGGCCGAAGTTGAGACCGTTGACCGCGCGGGAGAGGAACTGGTCCCAGAATCCGACCGTCTGCCGTTCCGCGGCGCCGAGGGTGAAGTTACGGCTCACGGTGTTGGTCGCTCCGAAGGTCGCCTCCTGAGTGAACGCGAAGTCGTCCGGCACCGCGAGACCGGCGGGGAGGCTCGACTCGACGAGCTCGATCGTCCAGGTGCCCTCCTTGGTGGGCACGCCGACCGACCAGGCGCCGTTCTCATCCGTCGTGGACTCATCCTCGAACGGGGCGCCCTCCTCGTCCTGGCCCGTCACGCGGACGGTCGCGTCGGCGATCGGCTCACCCGCCGCCCGGACGTTGCCCTTGAGGGTGTACGGGAAGTCCTCCGAGGTCATCGCGGCGGCGCCCGATGCGGGCCCCGCGAGGATGCCGACCCCGGCCGCGGCTGCGGCGAGGAACGCGAGCGCAGCGACGACTCTGCGATGCAGGCGTGGAGCGTTCGCTGTTCGAGCGTGAGCCACGGGACCTCCAAGACCTCGGGAACGACAGACCCCTGCGGGTTGCGTCGACCTTGACGCTAGTTCCGCAATGTTGCCTTCGTGTTTCGAACGCACACCGCGTGGGAACAGTATGGGCATGTCATGGGCATCCGTCCAAGCGGGGGTGTGTCGGACGCCGGAATACGCGGTGTCTCGAACCGTTAAGATGTACTACCGGACTTCGACGACGCAGCCGGGCTCACCTCATCGCGACCTCAGAGGACACCATGGACCAGCCCGATCCGTTCGGCTTCGTCGGACTCACCTACGACGACGTCATGCTGCTCCCGGCACATACCGACGTCATCCCGAGCGAGGCCGACACCTCCTCCCAGCTCACGCGCCGCATCCGCGTGGCCGCGCCGCTCGTCTCGAGCGCGATGGACACCGTCACCGAGTCGCGCATGGCGATCGCCATGGCGCGCCAGGGCGGCATCGGCATCCTGCACCGCAACCTCTCGATCGAGGACCAGGCGACGCACGTCGACAAGGTCAAGCGTTCCGAGTCGGGCATGATCACCAACCCCGTCACGACGACGCCCGACGCGACGGTCGCCGAGGTGGACGCCCTGTGCGGCAAGTTCCGCGTCTCCGGCCTGCCGGTCGTCGAGGGCGACGGCACGCTCGTCGGCATCATCACGAACCGCGACATGCGCTTCGTCTCGCCCTTCGAGGCCACCACGACGCTCGTGCGCGACGTCATGACGAAGGCGCCGCTCGTGACGGCGCGCGAGGGCATCGATCCCGACGACGCCGTCGCGATCTTCGCGCAGCACAAGATCGAGAAGCTCCCGCTCGTCGACGAGCGCGGGCGCCTCCGCGGCCTCATCACCGTCAAGGACTTCGAGAAGACCGAGAAGTACCCCAACGCGACGAAGGACGACGAGGGCCGCCTGCGGGTGGGCGCGGCGATCGGCTTCTTCGGCGACGCGTGGGACCGCGCGGGAGCCCTGCGCGACGCGGGCGTCGACGTCATCGTCGTCGACACCGCGAACGGCGACTCGGCCGGCGTCATCGACATCATCACGCGCCTCAAGTCCGACCCCGCCTTCGCGCACATCGACGTCATCGGCGGCAACGTGGCGACGCGCGCGGGCGCGCAGGCGCTCGTCGACGCGGGAGCGGATGCCGTGAAGGTCGGCGTGGGCCCCGGATCCATCTGCACGACGCGCGTCGTCGCGGGCGTCGGGGTGCCCCAGGTGACCGCCGTCTACGAGGCTTCGCTCGCGGCGCGCGAGCACGGCATCCCCGTCATCGCCGACGGCGGCCTGCAGTACTCGGGCGACATCGCGAAGGCGCTCGTGGCGGGGGCCGACACGGTCATGCTCGGCTCGCTCCTCGCGGGCACCGACGAGTCGCCCGGCGACCTCGTGTACGTCGGGGGCAAGCAGTTCAAGAACTACCGCGGCATGGGTTCGCTCGGCGCGATGTCCGACAGCGGCAAGAAGACCTCCTACTCGCGCGACCGCTACTTCCAGGCGGACGTGCCGTCGGATGCGCAGCTCATCCCGGAGGGCATCGAGGGGCGCGTCGCGTATCGCGGCTCGCTCGGCGCGGTCGTCTACCAGCTCGTGGGCGGCCTGCGGCAGTCGATGTTCTACGTGGGCGCCCGTTCGATCCCGGAGCTCAAGCAGCGCGGCAAGTTCGTGCGGATCACGCCCGCCGGGCTCAAGGAGTCGCACCCCCACGACATCCAGATGGTCGTGGAGGCCCCCAACTACTCCCGCTGAGCGGCCGCGGCTTGGCCCTGGGCCCGCCGCCCGCCGCCCGCCGCCACCCGCCTCCCGCTGTCTCCGTCGGCGGGAGCACCTGCACCTTCGGCGGGAGCACCTGCAGGCTCGGGCGGTCGTGTGCACAGGCGGCTGGAGCAGTTGCTCCCGCCGCGTGCGCACAGTTGCGCCCGCGCTCGAGCCCATCCGGTGGCGCGCTCGAGCCCATCCGGTGGCGCACTCGATGTCCCTCCCCAGCTCACGCGGATGCGAGGACTCCCCGGGGGAGCGGACCACCCCGACCGAGCCGGTCGCGGCGGGAGATCCTCTCGCGCATGGATCTGCTCGCCGCCGCCTCCCCATCCGGCCTCGTCTTCGCCGCGGACGCCGCGCGGGCGGGTATCGGCGCGCGAGAGCTGTCCCGCGAGGTCGAACGCGGGGGCCTCGTCAAGCTGCGCCGGGGCGCGTACGCGATCTCGACCGCATGGGAGGCGGCCGACGACGCCACGCGCCACCTGATCCGCGCCGATGCGGCCGCGCGCGATGCGCGCCGAGAGCTGCCGTTCGCCGGGGCGACCGCGGCGGCGATCTGGGGGATGTGGCTCCACGCCCATCCGGACGAGGTCACGTTCCTCGATCGGTGGAAGGGCGGCGGTCGGTCCGAACCCGGGGTGCGGCGGATCACGGCGGCCGCCGCGACCGCGGCGACGCGACGGATCGGCGGCCGACTCGTCACGGACGTCGCCCGCACCGCGATCGACGTCGCGCGGCACGCCGACTTCGTCACCGCGATCGGCTCGCTCGATTGGGCGCTGTGGCGTAAGAACCCCCACCGGGTCACGCGGGAGGAACTCGCCGCCGAGCTCGAGAAGCTGCCGCCCACGCTCCGCAGGCGCTTCGTGGAGCGGGCGATCCGGGTCGCGTCACCCCTGTCCGACTCCTACGCGGAGGCCTACGCACGCGCGCTCATGTACGCCGCGGGCTACGAGCTGCCCGAGCAGCAGCTCGAGGTGCGCCACGCAACCGGTCGCTACTTCGTCGACTTCGCGTGGCGCTCGCGACGGCTCGTCGCGGAGGTCGACGGTTTCGGCAAGTACCTCGACCCCGAGTTGAACGCGGGTGACCCGGCGCGCGTCGTCGTGGAGGAGAAGCTGCGCGAAGACGAGCTCCGTCGGCAGGGGTACGCGGTGATCCGCCTCTACTGGTCGGATCTCGTGAACCCCGCCCGGCTCTATGCGAAGCTCGACGCCGCCGGGGTTCCCCGCGGGCGGAGATGACGGCGCGCGGCGGGGGATGTTGCTCCCGCCACATGGGCGCAGGGCCGCCCGAGCCGGGTGGTGCCCCCGCCGCGGCGGAAGATGCTCGCGCCGCCGGGGCGTCCACCTCCGGGACCGCCGCCGCCGGGGCCTCCACGGCCAGGACCTCCGCGCCTGGGACCTCCACCTCCGGTCGGACGCGGTCACGCGCCGGTAGGGTGGAGCGGTGAGCGACATCGAGATCGGGCGCGCCAAGCGCGCTCGCCGCGCATACGCCTTCGACGACATCGCGATCGTGCCCAGTCGGCGCACGCGCGACCCGCAGGACGTCAGCATCAGCTGGACGATCGACGCGTTCACGTTCGACATCCCCGTGCTCGCCGCCCCCATGGACTCCGTCGTGAGCCCCGCGACCGCGATCGCGATCGGGCGCCTCGGCGGCCTGGGCGTGCTCGACCTCGAGGGCGTGTGGACGCGCTATGACGACCCGGAGCCCGTGCTCGCCGAGATCCGCGAGCTGCCCGCCGAGGGTGCGACGGCGCGCATGCAGGAGCTCTACTCGGAGCCCGTGAAGCCCGAACTCGTCAAGGAGCGGCTCGCGGAGATCCGGGCCGCGGGTGTGCCGGTCGCCGGGGCGCTCAGCCCCCAGCGCACGCAGGAGCTCTACAAGACCGTCGTCGACGCGGGCGTCGACCTGTTCGTGATCCGCGGCACGACCGTGAGCGCCGAGCACGTGAGCAAGACGGTCGAGCCGCTCAACCTCAAGAAGTTCATCTACGAGCTCGACGTGCCCGTCATCGTGGGCGGTGCGGCCACCTACACGGCGGCCCTGCACCTCATGCGCACGGGCGCCGCCGGCGTGCTCGTCGGCTTCGGCGGGGGCGCGGCGAGCACGACGCGCGCGAGCCTGGGCATCCACGCGCCCATGGCGACGGCGGTCGCCGACGTCGCGGGAGCGCGCCGCGACTACCTCGACGAGTCGGGCGGGCGCTACGTGCACGTCATCGCCGACGGCGGTCTCGGGACGAGCGGCGACATCGTCAAGGCGATCTCGATGGGGGCGGATGCCGTCATGCTCGGCTCGACGCTCGCGCGCGCATCCGAGGCCCCGGGCGGGGGATGGCACTGGGGCCCCGAGGCGCACCACCCGGAGCTGCCGCGCGGCAACCGCGTCGAGGTCGGCACGATCGCGCCGCTCGAGCAGGTGTTCTTCGGTCCGTCCTCGCACCCCGACGGGCAGGTGAACCTCATGGGCGCGCTCCGGCGTTCGATGGCGACGACCGGCTACTCGGACCTCAAGGAGTTCCAGCGCGTCGAGGTCGTCGTCGCGCCCTACCTGCAGAGCTGACGGGGCGCCGGCCGCATCCGCGGCCGATCCCCGTGCGCCCGCCGACGCCCCCGCTCCCGCGCCCGCACGGCATCCGGTGCCCCGACGGCAGCCTGCGCGGGCGGCATCGCACGCAGGCGGCGGGAGAAGTTGCTCCCGCCGCCTATGAGCGACAGCGCCCGCGCCTGCGGGTGCTCCCGCCGAAGGTGCAGGTACTCCCGCCGATCGACACAGCGCGGGAGGGATCGCGCGCCTAGGGTGGAGCCGTGGGGACGCTCGGACCCGAGGGTCGACGGGACGCGCTCGCGGCGCTCCGCGAACGCGAGCTCGACGTGCTCGTCGTGGGCGGCGGCGTCGTCGGCACGGGCACAGCCCTCGACGCGGTCACGCGCGGACTCCGCACGGGGCTCGTCGAGGCGCGCGACTGGTCGTCGGGCACCTCGAGCCGCAGCTCGAAGCTCGTGCACGGCGGCATCCGCTACCTCGAGCAGCTCGACTTCGGCCTCGTGCGCGAGGCGCTCATCGAGCGCGGGCTCCTGCTGCAGCGCATCGCGCCGCACCTCGTGAAGCCCGTCAAGTTCCTCTACCCCGTCACGACGCCGATCGTCGAGCGCGCCTACATCGGCGCGGGCATGACGCTCTACGACCTCTTCTCGTGGACGGGCGGGCGCGAGCCGGGCGTGCCCCACCACCGCCACCTCACGAAGCGCCAGCTCGCGAAGGCCGCGCCGGATCTCGCCCCCGACGCGTTCCGCGGAGGACTCGTCTACTTCGACGCGCAGGTCGACGACGCGCGCTTCGTCGTGAGCCTCGCGCGCACGGCCGCCGAGTACGGCGCGCACCTCGCGAGCCGCGTGAAGGTCGAGGAGCTCCTGCGCGAGGGCGCACGCGTGACGGGGGCGCGCGTCATCGACCGCGAGACGGGGGAGCGGTTCGAGATCCGCGCCCGCACTGTCGTCTCGGCGACGGGCGTCTGGACGGATGAGCTGCAGGAGATGGCGGGCGTGCGCCCCTTCCGCGTGCGCGCCTCGAAAGGCGTGCACCTCGTCGTGCCGCGCGACCGCATCCGCGGCTCGATCGGCCTGCTGCTGCGCACCGAGAAGAGCGTGCTGTTCCTCATCCCGTGGGGCAGGCACTGGCTCATCGGCACGACCGACACCGACTGGGAGCTCGACCTCGCGCACCCCGCCGCGACGGCGGCCGACATCGACTACATCCTCGAGCGCATCAACGCCGTGCTCGCGACGCCGCTCACGCGCGACGACGTCGAGGGCGTCTATGCGGGCCTGCGGCCGCTCCTCGCGGGCGAGAGCGACGAGACGAGCAAGCTGAGCCGCGAGCACGTCGTCGCGACCCCCGTGCCGGGCTTCGTCGTCGTCGCGGGCGGCAAGTACACGACCTACCGGATCATGGCGCGGGACACCGTGGATGCGGCTGCCCGCGAGCTGGGACGTCCCGTGCCCCATTCGGTCACGGAGGAGCTCGGGCTCACGGGCGCCGAGGGCTACCCGGCGGCGTGGAACCGTCGCGGCCGCATCGCGCGGAAGTACGGGCTGGCCGCCGGGACGATCGCCCACCTGCTCAACCGCTACGGCGTGCACGCGCGCGAGGTGCTCGCGCTCGTGGCCGCCCGCCCCGAGCTCGGCGAGCTGCTCCCCGGCACCGAGGACTACCTCGCCGCCGAGGTCGTCTACGGGGCGACGCACGAGGGCGCCCTGCACCTCGACGACGTGCTCGCCCGGCGCACCCGCATGTCGATCGAGGCGTGGGACCGCGGCGTCCGGGCGGCGCCCGTCGCCGCGGCGCTCATGGCCGAGGTGCTCGGCTGGGATACCGCGCGCACCGAGCTCGAGGTCGAGCGCTACCTCGAACGCGTCGCGGCGGAGCGGGCGAGCCAGCTCGAGCCCGACGACGCATCCGCCGAACGCGTGCGGCTCGAAGCCCGCGAGGTCTGAGCCTGCGCGGGCAGCGACCTTCCCGCCCCGGCTAGGGTGGAGGCGAGCGAGTCCCGAGCGTGAGGAGCTGCGATGGTCGACGTCCGGCGGGTCAAACTCCCCGGTGTGGGGGTGCTGCACACCTTCGTCACCGACGACGGGGGCAAGGTGGGCGTCATCACGCACCGCTCCGGCGCATCCGACCTCATCTCCTTCGCGGATGCCGAGGACGGCTCCGACACGCGCAAGGTGTCGCTGCGTCTCGACGAGGACGAGGCGCACACGCTCGCCGAGCTGCTCGGCGGTACGCGCATCACCGAGTCGCTCAGCGGACTCGACCAGATCCCCGGGCTCTCGATCGACTGGTTCCACGTCGACTACGACCACCACGTCGCGGGCCAGCCCCTCGGCAACATGACCGAGCGCGGCCTCGCGGGTGTCACGGTCGTGGCGGTCGTGCGCGGCGACTCCGCGAACCCGGGCCCGGACTCCGACTTCCGCGTGTTCCCGGGCGACACCCTCGTGGTCGCGGGCGCGCCCGAGAAGGTCGCCAAGGCGTTCCAGTTCTACCGGACGGGCGAGTTCCGGCCCCGCTCGACCGACGCCCCGCCGGGAGGCTGAGGCATGGACGGGCACCTCGGCGAAGAGCTCATCGTCATCGGCGTCCTGTTCCTCATCGCGTACGTGCTGGGGCGGATCGGGAAGCTGGTCGGCCTGCCCTCGATCCCCATCTACATGCTCGTGGGGCTGCTGGCGAGCCCGCACTTCCACCTGTTCCCCCTCAACATCGAGTCGGGCTACGTCGAGCTCATCGCGATCTTCGGCCTCCTCTTCCTGCTGTTCAACCTCGGTCTCGAGTTCGACCAGGACGAGTTCTTCGGCAACGCGGGCAAGCTCCTGCTCTCGGGCGGCAGCTACGTGCTCATCAACATGGGTGTCGGCTTCGCCTTCGGCTTCATGGTGGGCTGGGGCACGCGGGAGGCGCTCGTCATCGCGGGCATGACGGCGACGTCCTCGAGCGCGATCGTCACGAAGCTGCTCATCGAGCTGCGGCGCCTCGCGAACCCCGAGACGCCGATGATCCTCGGCGTCACCGTCGTCGAGGACATCTTCATCGCGATCTACCTCGCGATCGTCTCGGTCGTCATCTCGGGGGAGACGGACTTCTGGGCGGTCGTGCTGAAGCTCGCGATCGCGTTCCTGTTCCTCGTCGTCATGTTCTCGGTCGCGCGCTGGGGCGGCAGGCTCGTCTCCCGCCTCGTACAGACGAAGGACGACGAGCTCTTCACGATCCTGATCTTCGCGCTCGCGGTCGCCTTCGGCGGCATCGGCGAACTGCTCGGCGTGACGGATGCGATCGGCGCGTTCCTCATCGGCCTCGCGCTCGGTGCGACGCGGTTCCGCGCGCGCATCGAGGCGTTCGCGACGCCGCTGCGCGACGTCTTCGGGGCGTTCTTCTTCCTCAACTTCGGGCTCGCGCTCGACCCCTCGACGTTCGGCGAGGTGCTGCTGCCGGTGGCCGGCGCGATCGTCATGACGATCGTGCTCAACATCGCGGCGGGGCAGTTCGTCGCGTGGCTCAACGGCTTCGGCCCGCAGGCGGGGCTCAACGCCGCCGTCATCCTCGTGAACCGCGGCGAGTTCGCGCTCATCCTCGCGACGCTCGCCGCGGCGGGCGGGCTCGATGCGCGGCTCACCCCGTTCGCGGGGCTGTACGTGCTCGTCATGGCACTCGTCGGCCCCGTGTTCGCGGTCAACTCGGAGCGCATCGGCGCCCTCTTCCGTCGTCGCCGGCGCGGCCCGGAGCAGCCGCACGAACTCGACCTCGAGCGGGAGCGGGCGCTCGCGCTCGCCGAGGCGGCGATGACCGGCGAGCCGGAGGCCGAGGAGGTCGCGGCGGGGGAGACGCCGCCCGCCGCCGAAATCGAGCCCGAGCTCGAGGACACCGCGCCCGACGTCGAGTCGGCCGTCGAGCGCGAGCGGCGCCGCGCCGAGCAGGCGCGCAGCCAGTCCGACCAGCTCACGGCCGACGAGGTGCGTCGTGCGCGCGAGGTCGACCCCGAGTACTGACGCGCTGATCTTGCGCCCAGCCACGACCTGGCAGAGTGATCGGGTGACCGCAGTGCCCGATCCGGATGCGCGCCCGCCGCGCCCGACGCTCGCCCAGTTCCTGAGCGTCGCGCGGCGCCCGCGGTGGATCGGCGCCCTCCTGCTGTCGCTCGGGGTCGCCGCGGCGTTCGCGGCGCTCGGGCAGTGGCAGCTCGACCGCAGCGTGCAGAACGTGGCGCCGCCCGTGTACGACACCGAGACGCCCGTCGAGCTCTCGACCGTGGCGACGCCGCAGTCCCCGATGACCGACCCCTCGATCGGGCAGCGCGTCACGGCATACGGAACCGTCGTGCCGGGCGACTTCTCGGTCATCGGCCCGCGCGAGAACGACGGCGTGGAGGGGTCCTGGCTCGTGGCGCACGTCGTGACCGACGACGGCGCCTCGCTCGCCGTCGGTCTCGGTTGGGCGCCCGACGCGGACGCCGCGCTCGCGGCGGCAGCGGACGTTCCCGAGCGCCTCGAGGTCGCCGGCCGCTACCTGCCCACCGAGTCGCCCGAGCTCAACGACGTCGAGGAGGGCGAGCGTCGCGTGCTCTCGATCGCCGAGCTCGTGAATCTGTGGGAGGAGCCGGGCCCCGTCTACGCGGGCTACGTCGTGCTCGCCGAGCCCACACCGGGTCTCGACGCCATCCATCAGCCGCCGCCGCTGCGCGACACGAGCCTCAACTGGCTCAACGTGTTCTACGCGATCGAGTGGGTCGTGTTCGCGGGCTTCGCGGTGTTCCTCTGGTACCGGCTCGTGCGCGACGTGTGGGAGCAGGAGACCGCGGGAACCCCCGAGGCACCGCAACTAGACTGAGCCCATGCACGCTGGCCCCCGCCCCTCCGACGTGCCCCGGCTCCGCACCGCCCTCAAGGTGTTCCGGGTCTCGGCCGCCATCACCGGCACCTTCCTGCTGCTGCTCGTCGTCATGATGGTGCTGCGCTACGGCTTCGGCGTCGACATCGAGCTCGGCGGGCCGTTCGGCTTCCTCGCGCTCACGCCGAAGGACCACATCACGGCGGTCAACCTGTCGATCGGCATCCTCACGGTGCACGGCTGGCTGTACGTGCTCTACCTCGCGTGCGACTTCGTCATGTGGCGCCTGGCGCGCTACAGCTTCGGGCGCTTCCTCTTCATCGCGCTCGGCGGCGTCGTGCCGTTCCTCAGCTACTACTTCGAGTTCCAGGTGCCGCCCTACATCGAGGGCCGCATCCGGAACACCCTGGACCAGACGGATGCGGCGACCGCCGCCAAGGAGGTGAGCGCGTGAGCGAGACCGCTCAGCGCCCCGTGCTCGTCGTCGACTTCGGCGCGCAGTACGCCCAGCTCATCGCCCGCCGCGTGCGCGAGGCGGGGGTCTACAGCGAGATCGTGCCGCACACGATCTCGGCCGAGGAGCTCGCGGCGCGCAACCCGGTCGGCATCGTGCTGTCGGGCGGCCCGTCGAGCGTCTACGAGGAGGGATCGCCCGACCTCGACGAGGGGATCCTCGAGCTCGGGGTGCCGACGCTCGGCATCTGCTACGGCTTCCAGGTGATGGCGCGCCAGCTCGGCGGAGAGGTCGCCAAGACGGGCGCCCGTGAGTACGGCTCGACCGAGGTGCGCCTCGTGGCGGGCTCCGACGGCGGGACGCTCCTCGCGGAGCAGCCGATCGAGCAGACCGCGTGGATGAGCCACGGCGACTCGGTCGTCAAGGCGCCCGAGGGCTTCGAGGTGCTCGCGGCGTCCGATTCGACCCCGGTGGCCGCGTTCGCGGACGACGAGCGCAAGCTCTACGGCGTGCAGTGGCATCCCGAGGTCAAGCACTCGCAGTTCGGCCAGCGCGTGCTCGAGAACTTCCTGCACCGCGCGGCGGGCATCCCCTCGGACTGGAACTCGGGCAACGTGATCGCCGAGCAGGTCGAGCGCATCCGCGCCCAGGTGGGCGGCGGCCGCGTGCTGTGCGCGCTGTCGGGCGGCGTCGACTCGGCGGTCGCCGCGGCGCTCGTGCACGAGGCGGTCGGCGACCAGCTCGTGTGCGTCTTCGTCGACCACGGCCTCCTGCGTGCGGGAGAGCGCGAGCAGGTCGAGCAGGACTACGTCGCCTCGACGGGCGTGCGCCTCGTGACCGTCGACGCGCGCGAGCGCTTCCTCTCCGCTCTCGCGGGGGTGTCCGACCCCGAGGAGAAGCGCAAGATCATCGGGCGCGAGTTCATCCGCACCTTCGAGGCCGCGCAGGCGGAGCTCGTGGCGGAGTTCGCCGCCGAGGGTGACCCGATCCGCTTCCTCGTGCAGGGCACCCTGTACCCGGATGTCGTCGAGTCGGGCGGCGGGACGGGCACCGCGAACATCAAGTCGCACCACAACGTCGGCGGACTCCCCGAAGACCTTCAGTTCGAGCTCGTCGAGCCGCTGCGCACCCTGTTCAAGGACGAGGTGCGCGCGATCGGCCGCGAGCTCGGCCTGCCCGAGGCGATCGTCTCGCGTCACCCGTTCCCGGGGCCGGGCCTCGGCATCCGGATCGTCGGCGAGGTGACCGAGGAGCGGCTCGAGACGCTGCGCGCGGCGGACCTCATCGTGCGCACGGAGCTCACGGCCGCGGGGCTCGACGCCGAGATCTGGCAGTGCCCCGTCGTGCTGCTCGCGGATGTGCGCTCGGTCGGCGTGCAGGGCGACGGCCGCACCTACGGCCACCCGATCGTGCTGCGCCCCGTCTCGAGCGAGGACGCCATGACGGCCGACTGGACGCGCCTGCCCTACGACTGGCTCGCGCGCGTCTCGAACCGCATCACGAACGAGGTCGCCGGCGTCAACCGCGTCGTGCTCGACGTCACCTCGAAGCCCCCGGGGACCATCGAGTGGGAGTGAGCTGGGAGTGAGCTGACCCCCTTCCGGGGCTCCCCCGTCAAGGGGCTCCCGCGCGGTCGTGCCGACTCATACGCTTCAAGGCATGCAGCGGGACACCGTCGGATCCGCGCGCCCGCGTCTCGTGGACGACCGCGGCGCGGCCGCGCCGACGCCGCTCTTCGTCGCCTACGTCGTGGCCCTCGCGCTGTCCGCCGTCGCGACGTTCCGCGGCGGCGTCGACGCGCGGGCGATCGCCGACTTCGTGCTGCTCGCGGCGACGCTCACGGGGGCGGCGCTCGTGCTGTTCGCCGCCCTCATGATCTGGGCGACGCGGGGGCGGCAGCGCGCGTCGGCGCTCGCGGCGGCGCGCCCCGGCGCGCTCGTGTTGCGCGGCACGCGCGCCCGCGGTCTCGCGGCGGCGGTTCGCGCCCTGCGCTCCGAGGTGCCGTTCGTGCCGATCGGGGTCACCCTCCTCGCCGACCACCGGGGCCTCGAGGTGTGGTCGGGGGCCGCGGAGCACCCGGTGCGCCTCGGCCGGGCGCCGTGGGATGCCGTGGCCGACGTGCGCGTCACGCATGTCACGCGGTTCGGCCGCTCGACGGGTGGCATCACGGTGAGCGTGCTCGACGGGGTCGACGGCGGCGTGGTCGAGCTGCCGTTCGCCGTGCTCGGCTCGGGCCTCG
The DNA here is from genome assembly GCA_023428065.1 of Actinomycetes bacterium. GTDB lineage: Bacteria > Actinomycetota > Actinomycetes > Actinomycetales > Microbacteriaceae > Homoserinibacter. The sequence continues at coordinate 20,154 of JAEYZI010000053.1, forward strand.
GCGGCCTCTCGGTGCCGAAGGGCCCCGAGCTCGAACTCATCGTGGAGTCGCTGAGGGACCGTCGCGCCGACTCGGTCCACGTGTGACCGGGCGGAGCAGTCGCGACGCCCACGCGCGGGCGAGCCATCCGCTCACGGCCATCGTCGCGCCGACGATCGCGAGCGCCGGCAGCATCCGCGAGTAGTCGAGCCCGAAGGCCTCGCCGACGAGCACGGCGGAGACGGCCACGGGGATCGCCGTGAGGGCGGTCACGGGCGGTCGGTGCCGCACGAGCAGCCACAGCAGGTAGGGGACGACGAGCACCATCACGAAACGCGGGCCGGTCAGCAGGAGCCACATCGTGAGCGTCGAAGGCCCCACTGCGACGACGCGGCGCCAGCCGTCGGAGGGCAGGATGCACCACCCCGCGACGTGGGCGAACGTCGCGACGCCGAGCAGCCACAGGGTCACGGTGTTCGACCCCGCGATCGCGACGCCGCCTCCCACGATGAGCCACGTGCCCGCCCACAGCCGCGTGGCGTGGTCGCCCCAGCGCAGGGGGACCGCCTCCGCGGGGCGCCGCTGCGCGGCGGGGGCGGGCGCGGTGGTCATGTTCGGATCGTAATGGGGGAGGATGAGGGCATGACTCAGCAGCGGCGTCCGTGGGTCATCGGGCACCGCGGCGCGAGCGGATACCGCCCCGAGCACACGCGCGCCTCCTACGAGCTCGCGTTCGCCCTCGGGGCCGACGCGGTCGAACCCGACATCGTCGCGACGCGCGACGGCGTGCTCGTGCTGCGGCACGAGAACGAGATCTCGGGCACGACGGATGTGGGGCAGCGCCCCGAGTTCGCGGACCGTCGCACGACGAAGCGGTTCGGCGCGGTGTCGATGACGGGCTGGTTCACGGAGGACTTCACGTGGGACGAGCTCGCGACGCTGCGCGCGGTCGAGCGGCTCCCGGGCGTGCGCCAGGGCTCGACGACCTTCGACGGGCGCTACCCGATCCTCCGCCTCGACGAGCTGCTGGTGCTCATCGCGGAGGCCTCCGAGCGACACGGGCGGCAGCTGGGTCTCGTCGCCGAGATCAAGCACGCGGCGTACTTCGACTCGATCGGGCTTCCCCTCGGTGAACTCGTCACCGACGCCCTCGCGCGCTTCTCGGGACCGCTCGTCGTCGAGAGCTTCGAGGAGACGGTGCTCGGCGACGTGCGTCGGCGGGGCCTCGAGGCCGAGCTCGTGTATCTCTTCGAGGCGAGCGGCACGGCGCCCGACCTCGCGATGAGCCTCGGCGCAGCCGCTCCCGACTACACGGCGCAGCTCGAGGACCTCGACGCGCTCGCCGCGCGCGTGGACGGCATCAGCGTCGACAAGGGGCGCCTGCTCACGCCGGATGCGCGCGCGGGCGTCGAACTCGTCGACCGCTCCCACCGAGCGGGACTGCGCATCTTCACGTGGACCCTGCGTCCCGAGAACAAGTTCCTCACGAAGCCTTTCCGCACGGGCGAGCCCGCCCAGTGGGGCGACTGGCGCGGGGAGTTCGAGAGCGTCTTCGCGACGGGGGTCGACGGCGTCTTCGCCGACCAGCCCGACCTCGCGGTCGCCGTGCGCGACGGGCGCTGATCGGGCCGCCACCCCACCGGGGGACAACCGCCCCTGGATTCCGGGACGGGGGACACGGCATCCTGGCCTGCAGAGACCGCGCGACGCGGAAGGATGCAGGCATGAGCGCCCCCACGGACGCCGCGCGGTACGACCCGCGCGCCACGCCCGTGCGCCCGGGAACGAGCGCCCTCGTCGCGGGTGTCGCGGTCGCCGTCGTCTCGTGGACGCTCGCCGCCGTCGCGGTGGGGCTCGCCCTCCCGCTCGGCCCTCCGTACTTCGTGGAGGGCGACTTCACGGCCGTCTACCTGGGCTACGCGATCGTGTGGGGCGGGGTCGCCGGCATCATCGTGAGCCGCGGGGCGCGCTTCGTGGGCGGCATCCTCGCCGTGCAGTCGATCGGCGCGGGTCTGTCGTGCGTGCTCGTCGTCATCCTGAGGATGGGCCCGGGGGACCCCGGCGTCGAGGGCGTGCTCGCCCACGTCGCCGACCGCCCCTGGATCCCCGGAGCGCTCGTGAGCTTCTCGGTCATGCCGCTCCTGCTGACCTCGCAACCCCTCTCGCGTGCGGTGCGCACGATCGTGGGCCTCGGGATCGCCCTCGCGCTCGTGCCCGTCGTGCTCGCGCCCCTGCGCCAGCGGGAGGGCATCGTGGCGAACCCCTGGGCCGTCCCGGATGCGGCCGCGCAGGAGGTGCTGCGCACCGCGATCATCGCGGCGTTCACGGCGTGCGTGGCGCTCTCCGTCGTGACGCTCGGCGTCGTCGCGTGGCGCCGATGGGCGGGTCCCGTCGCCGACCGGCCTGGCCAGGGGTGGATCGTGCTCGGTCAGGCCCTCCTCGTGGTGCTCGCGTCGCCCATGTTCCTGTCGGTGCGACCGGAGATCGCCGAGGCGATCGACCGGGTCGCCCCGCTCGCGCCGCTCGTGGCGCTCCTGTTCATGCCGGCCGCCGTCATCGTGTTCGCGCTCGGACGGCGGATGGGCGGCATCGAGGTCGCGGTCAACCGCGGCATCGTCAACGTGCTGCTCGTGGCCGTGCTCGTGCTGACCTATTCCGCCGTCGCGACGACGATCGCGATCGTGCTCCCCGTGGCGCCGCTCATCGCGGGCGTCATCGGCGTCGGTATCCTCGCGCTCGGCATCGAGCCGCTGCGCATCTGGATCCAAGGACGCGTCGACGAGCTCGTCTACGGCGACGCGGCCGACCCCGCCCAGCTCGTGCGCACGCTCGGGGAACGGGTGCCCGACGACGTCGACGGCGACGACCTCCGGGCGCTCGCCGAGGAGCTGCGTTCCGCCCTGCGGCTCGCCCGGCTCGAACTGCACTCGGGCGAATCGGGGGGAGTGAGTGCCGTGAGCGGCGGCCCGGGCGGGCCGTCGCTGCGCATCCCGCTGCGGGGGTCGTCGGGGGAGGTCGGCTGGATCGAGGCCGCCGCGCCGGGGCGTCAACGCGTCGACCGGCGTGTCGTGCGCGTGCTCGACCAGGTCTCCGGGGTGCTCGCCGTCGCGGTGCGCCTCGCCGACATCAACCGCGACATCCTCGACGCCGGTGAGCGCGCGCGGGAGGTCGGCGCGGAGGAACGCCGGATGGTGGCGCGCGAGCTCGACGAGGGCCTCGGCCCGGGCCTCGCCCGCAGCGCCGAGCGTCTCGACCGCGTGCCCGCCCTCGTCGCGACCGCCGACCCGACGGCGGGCGCCGAGCTCGCCGGCATCCGGGAGGAGCTCGCCGAGCGGACGACCGAGGTGCGCGACCTCGCCCGCACGCTGCTCCCGGGCGCGCTCGACTCGGGAGACGTCGATCAGGCGCTGCGCGAGCTCGCTGCGCGGTTCTCGAGTTCCCGGCTCGACATCACGGTCGAGGGGCTCCTGGGGGATGCGATCCCCGAGGGCCGCGAAGCCGCCGTGCACCACCTCGTCGCCGAGCTCGTGCTGCTCGCCCGGCGGGCACCGGATGCGCGGAACGCGCGCATCTCGATCTCCGTCGAACCGCGCACGGTGCGCATCGCGCTCACGGTCGACGGGCGCGGGCGCCCGGCGGACGAGGCCCCCATCCTCGGATCGGTGCGGGATCGCGCCGCCGACCTCGGCGGAACCCTCGAGGAGGGGGGCGCCGATTCCGTGCGCGAACTCGTCGTGGAGGTGCCCCGATGACGCCGCGCCGCATCGCCGCCGCGCTCGCGGTGCTCGTCACCTCGTGGGCGCTCGCGCTCTCCTCGATCGTGATCGCGTGGATCTTCGAACTGCGGGAGCTGCCCCTCCCGGGTGTCTTCCTCTCGGCGTCGCCGCCCATCGTGCAGTCCCGCTTCGACGAGATCGGCGTCATCGTCGCGCTCATCTACGGTGCGCTGAGCGCCGTGCTCATCGCGCGGCGGCCGACGCTCGTCGCCGTCGTGCTCGCCGTGCACGCGGTGGGATCCGGCATCGCCGCCTTCGGCGTGCAGTGGGGGCTCCTCGGGGAGCGCATCCCCGATCTGCCGCTATGGGGTCTCATCGCCCACGCCGCGGGCTGGGGCTACGTGCCCGGCACGGTGGCGACCGCGATCGTGCCGCTCCTCGTGCTCGGCCGCCCGATCGGCCGCGTGCGCGGCGCATTCGCGGCCCTCGGGTTCGCCCTCGCGGTGACCGCGACCGTTCCGGCCGTCATCAACCAGAGCCCGCTCGGGGCCTGGGGAGGGCCCGTCAACCCGCTCGCGATCCCCGATCCGTCGCTGCAGCTCGTGCTGCCCTACGTCTACGGCATCTCCGCGGTGCTCGCCGTAGCGCTCTCGGCGGGCGTCGCAGTCTGGGTCGTCGTCGAGTGGCGTCGTGCGACGGGGACGCGTCGCGGACGGATCGCGTGGCTCGCCGTCGGGCACTCCTTCCTCACGTTCTCGTACCTGCTGCTCATCATCCCCTCCGACGGGAGCGTGCCGAAGATCGTGTGGGACCTCGGCATGGTGACCCCCGTCATCGGCCAGATCTTCTACCCCTCGGCGGTGCTCGTGCTCGTGCTCGGCACGCGCATCCGCGGCATCGACGTCGCGGTCTCCCGGGTGCTGCTGTGGACGATCCTCGTCGCCGTCGCGATCACGGCCTACCTCGTCGTCGTCGAGGCGCTCAAGACGGCGACTCCTCTCGACGCGGTCGCCTCCGGCATCCTCGCCGCGGCCATCGTGGCGCTCGCGCTGCAGTGGGCGAGGCCCGCGATCGCGGAGGGGATCGACCGGCTCATCTACGGGCCGGACGGCGACCCGGCGAAGCTCCTCGGGCGCCTGGGCGAGCGGGTCGGCGAGTTCGACTCGGGCGCCGAGGGGCTCGCCGGCCTCGCGGCGGCCCTGCGCGCCGCGCTCGGCGTCGCATACGTCGAGATCGCGCCCGACGACCCCGGGGCGGCGACGATCGTCGTGGGGGAGCCCGGCGGCGACCCCCTCGCGCTCGAGCTGCGTGCGGCGGGGACGCGGATCGGCGAGATCCGCATCACCCCGCGGCCGGGCGAGCGCCTCTCCCGCGCGACCCTGCGTCAGCTCGAGGGGCTCGCGGGCGTCGTCGCCACGGCGCTCCGCCTCGCCCTCGCGAGCGCACGGCTCGGCGGGGCGCGCGACGCGCTCGTCGCCGCTCGCCAGTCGGAGCGCCGGATGCTGCGCCGCGAACTACACGACGGCATCGGCCCCGCGCTCGCGGGCGTGGGCTTCGGTCTCGCGGCCGTCGACAACCTCCGGCTGACCGACCCGGCGGCCGCCGGGGAGCTCGCGACGCGTCTCGCCCAGGACCTCCGGGAGCAGCTCGGCGAGGTGCGGCGCGTCGCCCGCAGCGTGCGCGCCGATCGGACCGTCTTCGAGCTCTCGGTCGAGCTGGCCGAGCTCGCGGCGGACTTCGCGGGCTCGGGTGTCGAGGTGAGCGTCGACGCGCCCGCCGCGTGGCGCGTGCCGACGTCGGCCATCCGCCCGCTCTACCTCGTCGCGGCAGAGGGCGTGCACAACGCCGTGCGGCACGCGGGGGCGAGCTCGGTCGCGATCCGCGTGCTCGAGGACGAGGACGACGTCGTGCTGACGGTCGCCGACGACGGGCACGGCTTCGAGCCGGCGCGTGTCGCGGGCGGCGTCGGTCTCACGACGATGCGCGAGCACGCCGCCGAGGCGGGCGCCGAACTCTCCCTGCGCTCCGATCCCACGGGCACCACCATCACCTTCCGCGTCGCGGCCCGTCCGGCCGCTCCCACCACCACTGCAGCACTGGAGCACTCCGTATGACCACCGCATCCGACCCCATCCGCGTCGTCGTCGTCGACGACCACCCCCTCTTCCGCATCGGCATCATCTCGCTGCTCGAGACGCTCGAGGGCGTCGAGGTCGTCGGGTCGGCGGAGACGGCCGACGAGGCCGTCGAGGTCGTGCTCTCGGCCTCGCCCGCGGTCGTGCTCATGGACCTCGACCTCGCGGCGGGCTCCTCGGGCATCGACGCGACGCGGCGCATCAACCGCGAGCGGCCTGACATCGGCGTGCTCGTGCTGACGATGCTCGGCGACGACGAGTCGCTCTTCGCGGCGGTGCGCTCGGGCGCGCGCGGCTACCTGCTCAAGACCTCGGCCCCCGGCGAGGTGCAGCGCGCCATCCACGCGGTCGCGGCCGGCGACATGCTGCTCGGGGCGGATGTGGCCCGCCGGGCCGTCTCGTATCTCACCGACGCCAAGCGCGCGGGCGGCAGCCCCTTCCCCGAGCTCACGGAACGCGAGCGCGAGGTGCTCGACCTCGTGGCGCGCGGGCAGGACAACCCGACGATCGCGCGCACGCTCGTGCTGACGAACAAGACGGTGCGCAACTACGTGTACGGCATCGCCTCGAAGCTCGGCGCATCCGACCGCTCGGCCCTCATCGTGATGGCGCGCGAGGCGGGCATCGGGGTCGACGCGACGGCCTGAGGTCTCGTCACGTCCCGGGACGGATGTCCCGGATCACCCGGGCTCCTGTCGGGCTCGATCAAGGGCGCCGGACTCTACGGCCCGGGACGCCCGGTCGGCGATCGTCGGATGGCGGCACCACGCCGCTGCCCGAAAGGACCGCCTCCCCCATGACCTCCACCCGTGCCCGCCGGCTCGCCGCCGGCGCGACCACCGCCCTGCTCGCGGCCGCGCTCCTCGCGCCCGCCGCCATCGCGTTCGCCGACGAGGCGCCCTCCGAGGACCAGACCACCACGGTCCTCGAGGCGCCCGCCGGCGACACCCCCGCCCCCGCCGGGACTCCGGACCTGCCGGAGGACCTCGTCGGGGACACCCCCGTCGACGCCGAGCCGGCGGACGAGCCGAGCGAGGCTCCGGCCCCCGCGCGAGCCGCCGACGCCGCGCCCGCTCCGGCCGTGCGCGCGTCGGGCGCGGAACTCGCCGCCCCCGGGCGGCTCTTCGCCCCCACGATCGCGGCGGGCGGCACCTGGTCGACGACCGTCGAGGTCGACGACGCGCTCGCGCTGAGCGTCGTCGTGCTCGGCACGAGCGTCTCGGGCGATCTCCGCACGCCCGGCGGCACCACGGTCGGCCTCTCGCCGCGCGCGGGCGGTTTCTCGGTCGGCTACTCGCTCTCGGCGACTCCGCAGACCGGCACCGTCACGATCAACGTGCGCAACGACGCGGCGACCGAGCGGACCATCCGCGTCGGCGTCACCTACCGCAACGACACCGTCGACCTGGGCATGTTCACGAGCGGCAGCGGCAGCTCGCAACTCGGCGTGAGCGTCAACCCGACCGAGAACGGCACCTCGCGCACGGATGTCACGGCGCAGGCCCGCCTCGTGGCGGCCGACGGCACCGAGCTCACGGCCGCCATGGGCCCCATCGTCTCGGGCTCCTCGCAGCGCGTCGCACGCTTCACCGACATGCCCTCCGGCCCCTACCTCGCGTTCGCGACCGTCACGATCGACGGCGAGGAGTTCTCGGGCGTCATCGGCGTGCACGCCGCGGCACCCGAGACGACGCCGCCCGCGGTCGGTTATACGACGAACCCCGCGGCGTCGAACTCGCGCGGCTGGTTCGCCCGCAATGTCACCGTGAGCCTCGCGGCGAGCGACGCGGGTGCGGGCGTCTGGCGCATGTTCCACAGCCTCGACGGCGCCGAGTACTCGACCGTCTACGGCGAGTACCACTCGCTCGTCGTCGGGGAGGGCGAGCACGAGCTCCGCTACTACGCGGAGGACCTGCAGAACAACGTCTCCGACGTCGTCACGCGCACCATCCGCGTCGACGTGACGCCCCCCACGATCGACCTCGAGAGCCTCCCCGAGGAGGTCGAGGTCGACGAGGACGTCGAGGTGAGCTACTCGTGCGACGACGCCCTCTCGGGGATCGTCGGCTGCACGGCACCCGTCTCCTCGGGCGAGCGGCTCGACACCTCGACGCCCGGCGTCCACGAGTTCCGCGTGATCGCGACCGACGCGGCGGGCAACGTGACGACCGAGACGCGCAGCTACCGCGTGCTCTCGGACGACACGACCGGCCCCGAGCTCGAGGTCGCCGTTCCCGAGGAGCCCGCGAGCGGATGGCACACGCGCCCGGTCACCCTCACCTTCACGGCCTCCGACGAGGAGAGCGGGATCTCGCGCATCCGCTGGGAGTACGCCACCGGATCGGGCGTCGTGATCGGCTCCACGACCGAGGAGACCGGCTCGCTCGAGCTCGCCGCCACGGGCATCTACCGCGTGCTCGTGTGGGCCGAGGACGGCGCGGGCAACCGCACCGAGGCCGACGCCGTCACGGTGCGCGTGGACCTCGACGCGCCGCTCGTCGAGGTGACCTCGCCCGAGGACCCGGTCGCCGCGATCCTGCCGAACGGCCACTACGCCCAGCACGAGCGCGTCGTCGTCCGCTTCGCGTGCAGCGACCGCGGCTCCGGCGTCGACGTGTGCGACGCGACGACCCCGGATGGAGAGCTCCTCCCCACGGGAACGCCCGGAACGCACGAGCTGCGGATCGTGGCGACCGACGTGGCCGGCAACCGCACCGAGCGCGTCATCTCCTACACCGTCGATGCGGCGGCGACGCCGACCGCATCCCGAGACCCCCGACTGGCACAGACCGGCGCCGAGTTCGTGATCCCCGGGATCGCCCTCGTCGCAGTTCTCCTCGCGGCGGGAGCCACGCTCCTGGCCTCGCGGAGGCTCGGCGGCCGCTAGTCGGGTTGCGGCCGCCGCGCGTCCGGGCGGGATTCCGGGGGGTTCACCGCCCGGACGCACCCGCGGCCCGCATCACTGCACCACCCAGCACCACCAGCAGCACCACCACGCACCACCCACCCCGGACCCCCGGAAACCCAATCCGACACAGAAAGAGAAAAGGACGATGTCCCGAACCACCACCACACGCGCCCTCGCGGGCGTCATCACGGCGGGCAGCCTCACGGCGCTGCTCGCGGGCTGCAACATCCTGCCCGGTCAGGGCGGAGGAGACGCCGCGCCCGGCACGGCCGTCAGCTTCGACAAGGTGCAGTCGGCCGTGATCCAGCTCGAGGCACGCGGCACCTTCGTCGACCCGCAGTACGGGGGCTACGAGGGCGCCGGCCGCGGCTCCGGCTTCATCATCAGCGAGGACGGCCTCGCGATCACCAACAACCACGTGGTGGTCGGCGCCGGAACCATCGACGTCTGGCGCGGCGGCGACCAGAGCGACACGCTCGACGCGCGGGTGCTCGGCGCATCCGAGTGCCTCGACATCGCCGTGGTGCAGCTCGAGAAGGGCGACTACCCCTACCTCGCGTGGCACAAGGGCGACATCACGACGGGCATCGACGTGTACGCGGCGGGCTTCCCGCTCGGCGACCCGACGTTCACGATGACCCGCGGGATCGTCTCCAAGGCCGACATCGAGGGCGACACCGCGTGGGCCTCGATCGACTCGATCATCGAGCACGACGCGCGCATCCGCCCCGGCAACTCGGGCGGGCCGCTCGTCGACAGCGACGGTCGGGTCGTCGGGGTCAACTACGCGGGCGAGGACACCTACGACTACAACTTCGCCATCCACCGCGACGAGGTGCAGGACGTCATCGAGCAGCTCGCCGCCGGCGAGAGCGTGCTGAGTCTCGGCATCAACGGCCAGGGCGTGTACGGCGAGGACGGCGGGCTCGGCGTGTGGGTCGCCTCCGTCGCAGCCGGCTCGGTCGCCGACAAGGCCGGTATCGCGCCGGGCGACCTCATCACGCGCCTCGGCGGCGTGAGCGTCGGGACCGACGGCACGATGCGGGAGTACTGCGACGTGCTGCGCACCCACGGCCCCGAGGCCACCCTCGACGTCGAGCTCTTCCGCCCGAGCGACGAGTCGTACTACCGCGGCCAGGTCAACTCCGACCGGATCGTCGCCGCCGTCGCCAACATCGGTGGCGGCGGGGGCGCCGAGCCCTCGGGCGACTTCGTCGACATCACCGACGACTCCGGCCGCATCAGCGTCTCGGTGCCCGTCGAATGGGACGACATCGACGGCTCGGCCTTCACCGACAACTCCGGCAACCAGTGGGCGACCGTGAGCGCGAGCCCGAACCTGTCGAAGTACCAGGGCGGCTGGACCGCGCCCGGTGTGACCGTCGCCGCGACCGCGTCGGGCGTGAGCGCGTCGAGCATCGACACCCTGCTGAACTCGACGAGCGCGAGCGCCACGGGCGAGGGCTGCGTCTCGCAGGGTCAGCAGAGCTACGCCGACGGGTACCACACCGGAAAGTACGAGTACTTCACCGGATGCGGGTCGACGGGCGCCGACTACGTCGGCATCGCGGCCCTCGCCGACGACGGCAGCTACCTCATCTACGTGCTGATCCAGGCGCTCGACGATGACGACCTCGCCGCCATGGACCGCATCGTCAGCAGCTTCATCGCGGGCTTCTGACCCACGCTGCGGGCGCCGCCGCCCCCTTCGGCGGCGCCCGCATCATCTGCTCGCCCCCAGCCCGGCCCCCTCGCCTCCACCTCCACCACCACCACCTCCACACACCGCAAGGGAGCACCACCATGACCGCCGCAACCGCACGCGACCGCCTCTGGCCCCTCTGGGGCGTCGCCGCCGGACTCGCCGGCTTCGCCGCGACCGTCCTGTTCGACCACCGCCCCGAGAGCGAGCTCTCCGCCGCCGCGCGCGGCGAGGACTTCCTCGTCACCCCCGAGGTGATGCACGAGCTCACCCGCCTGCCGAACTACGTCGGCTACCTCGTCGGCTTCGCGGCCGTCGCCCTCCTCGTCGTCTTCGCCGCGGCATGGCGCTCGCGCGTCGAGAGCCAGCACGCTCGGTCCATCGCCGCCTCGGTCGTCACGGGCGGCGTGCTCGTGACCGCCGCGGGCCTCGCGCTCGGCTACGGCTGGAAGGGCGCCCTCGCCAACTACGGCTTCGACGGCCCCGAGAAGGGCCTCTACGGCGACGACGGCCTCTTCGTCTACTTCATGCTCACCGACTTCGGCCCCTACATCCCGTGGCTCGGCGTGCTCGTCGCGTTCGCGGGCATGGCGTGGATGGCGTGGGTCGAGCACCTCGTCTCGCGCGTGCTCGGCACCGTGCTCGCGGTCTACGTCGCGCTCGTGGCGACCGCCTACGTCGCGATGGGCGTGCCAGGCCTGGCGGGCCC
>JAEYZI010000016.1 GCA_023428065.1 Actinomycetes bacterium
TCGCGCTCCCGGATCTCGCGGCGCGAAAGCGGCTGATCCTGGTAGGTCGTCATGTCGTACTCCGATAGAGGTGGTGCTTGGAGATGTACTGCACAACACCATCGGGGACCAAGTACCACACCGGGAAACCCCGGCCGACTCGCTCCCGGCACTCCGTCGAGGAGATCGCCAGAGCGGGTACTTCGAGCGAGCTTACGCCAGCCTCCGGCAATGCGCGAATGTCGAGCGCGTGCCCTGGCCGTGAAACTGCCACGAAATGAGCGAGCTCCCAGAGCTCGGCGACGTCCTTCCACTGCAGGATCTGGGCCACGGCATCCGCGCCCGTGATGAAGAAGAGGTCCGCGTCGGGCCGCTGCGCGTGCAGGTCGCGCAGCGTGTCGATCGTGTAGGTGGGGCCGTCACGATCGATGTCGACGCGACTCACCGTGAAGCGCGGGTTCGACGCCGTCGCCACGACCGTCATGAGGTAGCGATGCTCGGCGGGGCTCACATCGGCCTTCATCCACGGCTGGCCGGTGGGCACGAACACGACCTCGTCGAGGTCGAAGGTCTGCTGCACCTCGCTCGCGGCCACGAGGTGGCCGTGGTGGATGGGGTCGAAGGTGCCGCCCATGACGCCGACCCGTGGTCGGCGCGCGGCTCCCTCGCTCACGACGCGAGCTTAGTGGTGCCCGCCGTCGTGGCCGTGCGCGGCGTCGTGCGCGGCGACCTTGTCGGCGTGACGGTTCGCGACGTCGCGGTAACTGTAGGTGACGAGCCCCAGCACGACGAAGACGGCGGCGGCGATCGCCGCGAACACCCACGGCGGAGCGATCAACGGGGCGAGCTCTTCGTGGACCTCGACCAGGAGCGTGCTGAGCATGGTGTCGATTCTAGCCCGATGCCGGGGCGGGGCCCGGCACGCGCGTCATCCGCGAGGCGAGCTCAGCCGCGCACCTGTCCCTCGCCGCGCACAATCCACTTCGTGCTCGTGAGCTCGGGCAGCCCCATGGGGCCGCGCGCGTGGAGCTTCTGCGTCGAGATGCCCACCTCCGCGCCGAACCCGAACTCTCCCCCGTCGGTGAAGCGCGTCGACGCGTTCACCATGACGACGGCCGAGTCGACCTCGGCGAGGAAGCGGTTGGCGGTGGCCATGTCGTTCGTCACGATCGACTCGGTGTGCCGCGTGGAGTAGCGCCGGATGTGGTCGAGCGCGTCGTCGAGGTCGTCGACGACCTTGACGGAGAGGTCGAGGCTCATGTGCTCGGTCGACCACTCGTCGTCGGTCACGGGAACGGCATCCGGGTAGAGGGCGCGCGTGCGCTCGTCGCCGTGGATCGTGACGCCCTGCTCGGCGAGTGCGCGCAGCACGGGCGGCAGGAGCCGTTCGGCCGCCTCGCCGTCGACGAGCAGAGTCTCGAGCGCGTTGCACACGCTCGGCCGCTGCACCTTCGAGTTGACGGCGATCTCGGTGGCCATCTCGACATCCGCCGTCTTGTCGAGGAACAGGTGGACGACGCCCGCCCCCGTCTCGATCACGGGCACCTTCGACTCGCGCACGACGGTGTCGATGAGGTTCGCCGATCCGCGCGGGATGAGCACGTCGACGAGGCCGCGGGCCTGCATGAGCTGCGTCGCGCCCTCGCGTCCGAACTCGTCGATCGTCTGCACGGCGTCCGCGGGGAGCCCGACGCTCGCGAGCGCGCCCTGGATGAGGTCGACGAGCACGCGGTTGGTGTTCTCGGCGGCGCTGCCCCCGCGCAGCACGACCGCGTTGCCCGACTTGAGCGCGAGCGCCGCGATGTCGATCGTGACGTTGGGGCGCGCCTCGTAGATCGCGCCGACGACGCCGAACGGCACGCGCACCTGGGTGAGCTGGAGTCCATTGGGGAGCGTCGAACCGCGCAGCACGGTGCCGATCGGGTCGGGCAGCGCGATGATGTCGCGCGTCGCCTGCGCGAGGCCGGCGAGACGCGACTCGTCGAGACGCAGACGGTCCTGCAGACCCTGCGACATGCCGTTCTCGCGGCCGTTCGCGAGGTCGAGCTCGTTGGCGGGCAGGATGCGGGCGGCACCCTCCTCGACCGCCTTCGCGATCGCCTCGAGGCCCGCGTTCTTCTGCGAGGTCGACGCCTGCGCGAGGGCGAGCGACGCCGTGCGGGCGGCGTGCAGCTTGTCGTCGAGCGAGAGGGCGGTGGCGGAGTCCGACATGGCGGCGAGTCTACCGAGCCCTGGCGCACCCGGCGCGGTCCGGGGCGGCTCGCTCCCCCGGGATAATGGGTACAGCGGCACGGGGGTGCCGCCTCGCCCACCCGAAAGGCGACGACGTGCGCCTGGACGATCACGCCGCAGACGACACCGCGCTCATCGCACGGGCTCGCGAGGGCGACAACGAGGCGTTCGGCGAACTCTGGCGTCGCCACGCGGACGCCGTGACGCGCGCCGCGCGCTCGTTCACCGCCCCCGCGAGGGCTTCGCGCAGGAGTGGATCCGCGAGAACATCGCCCGCCGCGGCGCGAGCGACGAGTGCGCCTGGGTCACCCAGCGTCTGCCCCGCTACGCGCGCGGCACGTCGAGCGCGGCCGACGCACAGCGCGTCACGCGCCACCTCGCGCTGTGCCGCGCGTGCGCGCTGAGCGGCGCGGAGGCGCGGAAGCTGCACGAGCGGCTCGCGCTCGTCCTGCTTCCGGCGCTCTTCCTCGCCCCCGGGCTTCCCGCGCTCGTCCACCCCTCGGGCGGCGCGGATGCGGCGGTCGCCCTCTCGGCGGCCGCGCGTCCGGTCCTCGGTCGCGTCAGCCGCCGCGGCCTCGTCG
>JAEYZI010000041.1 GCA_023428065.1 Actinomycetes bacterium
AGTTCAAGAACAAGACCGGGTACAAGAAGCGCCAGGGCCACCGCTCGGAGCTCACCCGCGTCAAGATCACCGGCATCAAGTAAGCAGGGGCTGCAGACATGGCACACAAGAAGGGCGCATCGTCCACTCGTAACGGCCGCGACTCGAACGCGCAGCGCCTCGGCGTGAAGCGCTTCGGCGGCCAGGTCGTCAAGGCCGGCGAGATCCTCGTCCGCCAGCGCGGCACCCACTTCCACCCCGGCGTCAACGTCGGCCGTGGTGGCGACGACACGCTGTTCGCCCTCGAGGCGGGCGCCGTCGAGTTCGGCACCAAGGGCGGCCGCAAGGTCGTCAACATCGTCGTCCCGGCGTAATCGCCCGGGTCACGGATACCTCCCCCACCACAGGGGCTTTCGCGAAGGGCGGGCTGCGGCTCGCCCTTCGCTGTATGTACGGATCGAGTAGCGAGAGCAGGAGGAGCGGATGGCGACCTTCGTCGACCAGGTGACGCTGCACCTGCGAGCGGGCCACGGCGGCAACGGCTGCGTGTCCGTGCGGCGCGAGAAGTTCAAGCCGCTCGCGGGCCCCGACGGCGGCAACGGCGGGCACGGCGGCGACATCGTGCTCGTCTCCGACCCGCAGGTGACGACGCTCCTCAACTATCACCGCGCGCCGCACCGCTCGAGCGGCAACGGCGGCCCCGGCATGGGCGACCACCGATCCGGCTACGCGGGGGAGGACCTCGTGCTCCCCGTGCCCGTCGGCACGGTCGTCTCGACGCCCGACGGCGAGCAGCTCGCCGACCTCGTCGAGCCGGGCATGCGGTTCGTCGTGGCCGAGGGCGGCCAGGGCGGGCTCGGCAACGCGGCCCTCGCGACGACGAAGCGCAAGGCGCCGGGCTTCGCGCTCCTCGGCACGCGCGGTTTCGAGGGCGACGTCGTGCTCGAGCTCAAGACGGTCGCGGATGTCGCGCTCGTCGGCTACCCGAGCGCGGGCAAGTCGAGCCTCATCGCCGCGCTCTCGGCGGCCAAGCCGAAGATCGCCGACTACCCGTTCACGACCCTGCACCCGAACCTCGGCGTCGTCGAGGCGGGCGACACCCGCTACACGATCGCCGACGTGCCGGGGCTCATCGAGGGCGCGAGCGAGGGCAAGGGGCTCGGCCTCGAGTTCCTGCGTCACGTCGAGCGCTGCTCGGCGCTCCTGCACGTGCTCGACTGCGCGACGCTCGAACCGGGCCGGGACCCGATCAGCGATCTCGACGTCATCCTGGGCGAGCTCGCCGCCTACCCGGTCCCGGAGGGGCAGACGCCCCTGCTCGAGCGGCCGCAGCTCGTCGCCCTCAACAAGGTCGATGTGCCCGACGGCAAGGAGCTCGCCGACTTCGTCCGGCCCCTCCTCGAGGAGCGCGGCTACCGCGTGTTCGAGGTGTCGGCCGTGAGCCACGCGGGCCTGCGTCAGCTCTCGTACGCGCTCGCCGAGCTCGTGGAGGCCGACCGCGCCGCGAAGGCGTCGGCTCCGCCGCCCGCGCGCATCGTCATCCGTCCGAAGGCCGTCGACGAGGCCGAGTTCGAGGTGCGCGTCGAGGGCGGCACCGAGACCGTGTACCGCGTCGTGGGCGCGAAGCCCGAGCGGTGGATCGAGCAGACCGACTTCACGAACGACGAGGCGGTCGGCTACCTCGCCGATCGGCTCGCGAAGCTCGGTGTCGAGGAGGAGCTCTTCGAGAAGGGCGCCGTTCCGGGCTCGACGGTCGTCATCGGCGAGATGGTGTTCGACTGGGAGCCCACCCTCACCTCGACGGCCGAGCTCATCACGAGCCCCCGCGGCACGGATGCGCGCCTCGACGAGAACCGCCGCGCGACGCGCGCCGAGCGGCGCGAGGCCTACTACGAGCGCATGGACGCCAAGGCGGCGGCGCGCGCCGAGCTCGACGCCGAGCGCGAGGCGGGGCTGTGGGCGGACGGCGACGACGGGCCGGACGACGGCGGCACGGATGAGAACGGGGAGGTCCGGTGAGCCCGGAGGCGTTGCGCTCGGCGATGGGGGATGCGAAGCGCATCGTCGTGAAGGTCGGGTCGAGCTCCATCTCGGGACCCAACGTGGGCCAGATCGAGCCGCTCGTCGACGCCCTCGCGGCCGCGCACGCGCGCGGCGCCGAGGTCGTGCTCGTCTCCTCGGGTGCCATCGCGACGGGCATGCCCTACCTGCAGCTCGACGCGCGGCCCACCGACCTCGCGACGCAGCAGGCGGCGGCGGCCGTCGGCCAGAACATCCTCATCTACCGCTACCAGGAGTCGCTGCGCCGGTACGGGATCGTCGCCGGCCAGGTGCTGCTCACGGCGGGCGACCTCGAGAACCCGACGCACCGCGGCAACGCCCAGCGCGCCATGGAGCGACTGCTCGACCTGCGCATCCTGCCGATCGTCAACGAGAACGACACGGTCGCGACCCACGAGATCCGCTTCGGCGACAACGACCGCCTCGCGGCGCTCGTGTCGGAGCTCATCGGCGCCGACCTGCTCGTGCTGCTCTCGGACGTCGACGCGCTGTACACACGGCCGCCGCACGAGCCCGGGGCGCGTCCCATCGAGCACGTGCCGTTCGACGACGACCTCTCGGGCGTCGAGATCGGCGACATCGGGGCGGCGGGTGTCGGCACCGGGGGAGCGGGCACCAAGATCGCGGCGGCGAAGCTCGCGGCGGCGTCCGGCACCGCGGTGCTGCTCGCTTCGACCGCGAACGTGAGCGCCGCCCTCTCGGGCGAGCCCACGGGCACCTGGTTCGCGCCCGCGCCGCGCTGACGCATTCCGCGGATTTTTTCTGCGCGGGTGTCACATCCGCGGTCTTCTTCTCATCTGCAGGGGTGACCGGACGGAACCGGTCACCGGCCACCCGGCCGGTGAACCGAAGAAGGACACCATGCGCATCACACCCGCCATCGCCGCCGTCGCAGCCGCCGCGTTCCTCGCCGCGGGCCTCACCGCCTGCTCGGCCGAGCAGAAGACGATCGAGCTCGAGATCGTCGAGAGCGCCGCGCCCGAGGTCGAGGAGTCGGCAGACGG
Organism: Actinomycetes bacterium; assembly: GCA_023428065.1. Taxonomy (GTDB): domain Bacteria; phylum Actinomycetota; class Actinomycetes; order Actinomycetales; family Microbacteriaceae; genus Homoserinibacter. The sequence continues at coordinate 3,045 of JAEYZI010000041.1, forward strand.
CGCCGCCGACTGGGACATCACGAGCGACCTCATCGAGGACTTCCCGGAGGCCGACACCGCCGCCCTCACGGCCCTCTCGGAGCGTCTCGACGCTGCCGCTCCGTCGGCCGAGGCGGTCGCCATCCGCGTGAGCATCTTCGAGGAGGGCAAGGTCATCGTGCGCATCTTCGTCGCGGACAGCGGCAGCACGATCACGGTCGCCGAGCTGAAGTCGATCCTCGCCGAGCTCAAGGGCTTCACCGGCTCGCCCGTCGACAACTGGCTCGTCGAGATGAAGGACCTCGAGGACTTCTACGTCGACATGGACGAGCTCGCCGCGGAGGCGGGTCTGCCGGCGGAGTGGGACGGCGGCTGGGGCGACCTGCAGATCCCGGCCGCTCAGCTCGCGTCGTTCGTCTGATCCCTCGCCGGGCGGGCGGGGATCAGCTCCACACCGCCCACGGGCCCGTGCGGCCGCCGCTCACGAGGCGGAACCGCACGGGCCCCGCGTCGGCCTTCGCGACCGGCATCGGGATCGCGGTGGCGCCGGACGCGTCGAGCAGGTACGTGCTCGAGATGCCGGGCACGGGCGACACGGCCTCGATCGAGGCGCCCGCGGGGCCGGACAGCACGAGCGAGCTCGTCGACTCGGTGTCGGCCTGGACGTACCCGGCCACGAGCTGACCGACCGAGAAGACGACGCCCGTCGGGCCGGCGACCACCACGGTCTGCGAGGCGGCGTCACGGTAGCTCTGCTCGAGGTCGACGGCGATCGTGCCCTGGAGGGTGTGCGGCGTGAGCGACCAGGATCCTGACGCCGAGGCCGTCGTCGTGACGGTCACCTCCTGGCCGCCCGCGCGGAGGCGGGCCGTGATGATCGCACCCGGCGTCGCCGTGCCGGTGAGCACCGGGTAGAGCCCCGGCGTCCCGGTGACGGGGGAGAGCGCGAGGGGCCGCTCCTCGAGGGCGGTCTCGGTGGACGTCCCGGGTGCGGGTGCTGCGGCGGGGGAGCAGGCCGGGCCGCGCCCGTCGTGGGTCCCTCGGGCGCGGCGGGCACCGCGTCGACGGCCGGGCCCGCGGGGTCGGTCTCGTCGGCGGGCGCCTGCTGGGCGGGCCCGTCGACGGGGCTCGTCGGGAACGCCCCGAGTCCGGATGCCTCGCCCGTCGCGCCCGCGACCGCGAGGCTCGCGACGACGGCCGCCGCCGCCGCGGAGATCGCGACCCCGCCCGCGACGA
>JAEYZI010000030.1 GCA_023428065.1 Actinomycetes bacterium
GGCCGCCCCGCCGGCGGCGCCTGACGCGGAGCCCGAGGCGGCGTCAGCCGAGCACGCCCACGGAGGCGAGGGCCGCGCGCACGAGCGTGCCGCGTCCGCCCTCGAGCTCCGCGTGGAACGCGGGTGACGACGCCTCGGCGGGCGTCACCCACGTGAGCTCGAGCGCATCCTGTCGCGGCTCGAAGGTGCCCGTCACGGGCACCACGAAGGCGAGCGACACGGCGTGCTGGCGTTCGTCGACGTAGGCGGAGAGGCCCGGGATCGGGAAGTACTCGGCGACCTGGAACGGCACGGGGCTCGCCGGGAGCTGCGGGAACGCCATCGGCCCGAGGTCCTTCTCGAGGTGGCGGAAGAGCGCGTCGCGGATCGTCTCGCCGTACATGACGCGGCCCGACACGAGCGTGCGGGTGATCTCGCCCTGGGCGTTCGCGCGCAGGAGCACGCCGACCTGCGTCACGACACCGAGTCCGTCGACCCGCACGGGCACCGCCTCGACGTAGAGCAGGGGGATGCGGCCGCGCACCCAGTCGAGCTCCGCATCCGTCAACCACGCCGAGTTCGGCTCCTCGCGCGGAGGTTCGGGGATGCCAGCGCCCACGGTGCTCATGCTCAATTGTGACGCACCTCCCCCGCCCCCCACCCCGGCGCGGGTCGAAAATGCAGGAGAAGTGGCCGGCATCCCGGTCCGGGGGCCCGAGAACACGGGATACGCCGGCGGATACTCCTGCATTTTCCGGAGTGGGGGGAGGGGATTTGCGGAGGGGGGAGGCGGTGGGGAGGGGGACAGGGCAGCATGGTGGGGTGACAGACCTGTCGATCGATCCTGATCTCGTCGTCTGGAGCGCGGAGCCGGGCGCCCGCCACCAGCATCCGCTCGTCGTCGTCATGCACGGCCGCGGCGCCGACGAGCGCGACCTCGCGGCGCTGTTCCCGCTGCTGCCGGCCGGATTCGTGTACGCCTCGCTCCGCGCGCCGCTCGCCTTCGGCATGGGATTCGCGTGGTTCGACGACGCCGTGGAGCCGCCCGGCGACCCGCGCCTCGCCTCCGCCGACGCGATGGCCGACGCCGTGCTCGAGTGGGTGCGCCACCTGCCGTGGCAGCCGACGACCGTCGGCGCGCTCGGCTTCTCGCAGGGCGGCGCCATGGCCACCCACCTGCTGCGTCAGGGCCTCGGCATCGTGTCGTTCGCCGTCAACCTGTCGGGCTTCGCCGTCGGCGGAGCCCACCCCGCGGATGCCGCGCTCGCCGCCGCCCCGCCGCCCGCCTTCTGGGGGCGCGGCTCGGCCGACCCGTTCTTCTTCCCCGAGCTCGTGCAGCGCGCGGAGCGCTGGCTCGCGGCGCACACCATGCTCACGAGCGCCGTGTACCCGGGGCTCGGGCACTCGGTGTCGGACGAGATGCTGCGCGACGTCTCCGCGTTCCTCGGCGCGCGGCTCTGACCGCCCGTCAGCGACCCGCGACGCCCGTCTCGTAGGCGAGCACGACGGCCTGCACGCGGTCGCGGAGGCCGAGCTTGCCGAGCACACGCGCCACGTGCGTCTTGACGGTCGCCTCCGAGAGCACGAAGCGCTCCGCGATCTCGGCGTTGCTGAGCCCCTCGCCGAGCGCCGCGAAGATCTCGCGCTCCCGCGGCGTGAGCCCCGCGAGACGCTCGTCGGCACGCGGCGCTGCCCCGGCATCCGGGAGCCGCTCGGCGAAGAGCTCGAGCATGCGGCGCGTGACGCGCGGCGCGACGGCCGCGTCGCCCGCGGCGACCGAGCGGATGGCCCCCACGAGCTCGGCGGGGCGCGCGTCCTTGAGCAGGAAGCCGCTCGCCCCGGCACGCAGTGCCGCGAACGCGTACTCGTCGAGGTCGAAGGTCGTGAGGACGACGACGCGCACCTCGGGCGCCTCGGCGAGGATGCGGCGGGTCGCCTCGATGCCGTCCACACCCGGCATGCGTACGTCCATGAGCACGACGTCGGGCCGCAGCGCCTTCGTCATCGCGACGCCCGCGGCCCCGTCACCGGCCTCGCCGACGACCTCGATGCCCTCCTCGGCCGCCAGCACCATGCGGAACCCGAGCCGCAGCATCGACTGGTCGTCGACGAGCAGCACGCGGATCGCGTCGCTCATGCACCCTCCTCCGCATCCGCGCTGACGACCGGCAGCACCGCGCGCACCTGCCAGCCGCGCTCGTGCGCGCCCGCCTCGACGCTACCGCCGAGCGACGCGGCCCTCTCGCGCATGCCGAGGATGCCGCGGCCCGTGCCGACGGATGCGCTCGCCGCGGATGTCGGCACGGACTCGTTCGTGACGACGAGCTCGACGCGGTCGCCCGCGGCGTCGGCGACGCGCGCGAGCTCGACGAGCACCAGCGGCGACCCCGCCGCGTGGCGGAGCACGTTCGTGAGCGACTCCTGCACGATCCGCCACACCGAGCGCCGCACGGCGACGGGCAGCCCCTCGAGCGTGCCGCTGCGCACGAGCCGCACGGGCAGCCCCGCGGCGCGGAAGCGCTCGACGAGCTCGTCGAGGCCCTCGCCGGGCTCCGGCTCGAGCGGTGCGTCGTCGCCCGGCTCGCGCAGCACGCCGAGCACGCGCCGCATGTCGGCGAGCGCCGAGCGGCCCGTCTCGGTGAGGGCGTCGAGCGCGCGCGCCGCGCCCTCCGGATCGCCCGGCGTCGCGGCCCGCGCGCCGTCGGCGAGCGCGACCATGACGGTGAGCGAGTGCGCGACGACGTCGTGCAGCTCGCGGGCGATGCGCGTGCGCTCGTCGGCGACGGCGAGCGCGGCCTGCTGCTCGCGGTCGTGGGCCAGCGCGTTCGCGCGCTGGATGAGGGAGTCGATGTGCTGGCGCCGGCCCCGCACGCTCACGCCGATCGCGATCGCCACGACCGTCAACAGCACGAGCACCGCGATCGCGGCGACGGCGGTGTTGACGGGGTCCCCGATGGGCTCGCCGCCGACGGCGCGCAGCCACAGCCCCTGGGCGGTGCCGACGACCACGACGACGGAGAGCTCCACGATCCAGGTGATCGCGGGAGGCCGCGAGGCGGCGAGGGCGTACATCGCCAGTCCCAGGCCGAATTCGAGCCCCGGGGACTCGCCCACGAGCGCCAGGCACGCGATCGCGAGCACGCCGAGCGCGGCGACCGTCAGCACCGGCTCGTGACGGCGCCGCAGCAGCAGCAGGCCGCCGATCAGGGCCGCCGCGAGCTGCACGCCTCCCGAAAAAGGCTGCGGCCCCATCGTGGCGTCGGGCACGCCGGCGATGATGAGGAGCGAGGTGATCGCTGCCGGCAGCGCGTACCAGAGCGCGACGACGACGTCCATGACGACGGGATGCCGCACGAAGTAGCGCCGGATCGCGCCGAGCCGCCGCGCGTCGAGCTCGGTGAACGGGCCGTCGGCGGTGGGAGCCGGCAGCGGATGCGCCCAGCGCCGCAGCCGTTGGAGCGCGCGCCACGGCGGCGCCCCATACGTCTGAGGATGCGGCGCCGCCGTGGATGCCGGCTCGTCGATCAGTCGTCCCGCCTCGAGAAGGCGACCGCGCCCGCTGCCAGCAGCGCGACGGTGTACCCGCAGAAGACGGCGAAGCCCATCCACGGTTCCAACTGCGAGCCACTGCCCATCGGGACGCCGGTGACCGCGGAGCCGGCCTGCGCGGGCAGGTAGGAGTAGGCGTCCATGATCCACTCGATGCGGGTCGTCATGCCGATGATCTGCACGATGATCGGCAGGATGAACAGCACGCCGACGACCGCGCTGATGGCGGCGGCCGAGTTCTTCAGGAGCAGCCCGATGCCGTACGCGAAGAGCGACGACACCGTGAGGTAGAGCACCGTCCCGATGAGGGCGCGGATGTCATCCGCCGCGAACGTCACCTCGACGCCGCTCGCCTGCAGCACGGGGATCGCGACGGCGACGGAGAGCCCGATCGCGAGCACCGAGACGACGAACGCCGCGAGAACGAGCACGAGGGCCTTGCTCGCCACGACGCGCATGCGCCGGGGCTCGGCGGCGAGGGTCGAGCGGATCGAGCCGGTCGCGTACTCGCCGGTGACGACGAGCACGCCGAGCACCGCGATCACGAGCTGCGCGATCGGGTAGCCGACCACGACGATTCCCGCGCTCGTGGGCGCGTCGTCGGGGAACGCCGTCATCGCCCAGGCGAACAGGGCGGCGAAGGCGCCCATGATGCCGATCGTGAGCACCGCGATCCAGATCGTCGACCGCAGCGTGCGGAGCTTGACCCACTCCGCGCGCACGAGTCGCGGGAAGGTCGGACGCAGGCCGCTGTCGGTGGGCGCCGTGGGGCGCTCGAGCATCGTCGCGCTCATCGGGCCACCTCCGCGGGGATCGCGCTCGTGCGGTATTCGACCGCATCGTCGGTCAGGGCCATGTAGGCGTCCTCCAGAGACGTCGTGAGCGGGGTGAGCTCGGAGAGGACGATACCTGCCGCCACGGCGGCGGCGGCGATGTCCGGCGCCTCGAGGCCCGAGATCTCGAGCACTCCCGCCTCCTCCGAGGCGACGGTGGCCCCGCTGCGGGCGAGCAGCTCGGCGAGCTCGGATGCGCGGTCGGTGCGCACCCGCACCGCCTGGCGACCGGCGCCCGCCACGAACTCGGCGACCGGCGCATCCGCGAGGATGCGGCCCTTGCCGATGACGATGACGTGGTCGGCGGTGAGCGCGACCTCGCTCATGAGGTGGCTCGAGAGGAAGACCGTGCGGCCCTCGGCGGCGAGGTAGCGGGCGAAGTTGCGCACCCAGCGCACGCCCTCCGGGTCGAGCCCGTTGACGGGCTCGTCGAACAGGAGCACCTGCGGGTCGCCCAGCAGCGCCGCCGCGATGCCGAGGCGCTGCCCCATGCCGAGCGAGAAGCCCTTGACGCGCTTGCCGGCGACGGCCTCGAGTCCCGCCTGCTCGATGACCTCGAGCACGCGGGACTTCGGGATGCCGTGGGTCGCCGCGAGCCCGAGCAGGTGGTGGTAGGCGGTGCGGCCCGTGTGCACGGCCTTGGCGTCGAGCAGCGCGCCCACCGTCGTGAGCGGGGAGCGGAGCTCGGCATAGCGGCTTCCCGCGACCGTCACGCTGCCGTCCGTGGGGCGCGTGAGGCCGACGATCATGCGCATCGTCGTCGACTTGCCGGCGCCGTTCGGGCCGAGGAAGCCCGTGACGCGCCCCGGTTCGACCGTGAAGCTGATGTCGTCGACGGCGACCCGGTCGCCGTACCTCTTGGTGAGGCCTCGTGCCTCGATCATGTGTGTCTCCTCCGTCTGGGGGTGTGTGCTTCGACGGTAGGAAGCGGCGCCGGGGCGGCTCGGCCCCCAGGGGAGGTATCTGTGCGGCGGCCTGTACCTCGGAAGGATGACGGCGGCCCGACGGGCGCGTGTCGGCGTCGGGCGCGAAGATGGGGGGATGGATGCGGCGCTCGAGCGGTTCTCGCCCGCCACGCGCGAGTGGTTCGACGGCGCGTTCCCGCAGCCGACCGCCGCGCAGGCCGGGGCGTGGGAGGCGATCTCCTCGGGCCGGCACGCGCTCGTCGTGGCGCCGACGGGCTCCGGCAAGACGCTCTCGGCGTTCCTCTGGTCGCTCGACCGCCTCCTCACCTCGCCGCCGGCCGACCCCGCGAAACGCACGCGCGTGCTCTACATCTCCCCGCTCAAGGCGCTCGGCGTCGACGTCGAACGCAACCTCCGCTCGCCGCTCGTCGGCATCACCCAGACCGCGAAGCGGCTCGGGATGACGCCCCCCGCGATCACGGTCGGCGTGCGCTCGGGCGACACGACCGCGGCCGACCGGCGGCTGCTCGTGCGCGAGCCCCCCGACATCCTCATCACGACCCCCGAGTCGCTCTACCTCATGCTCACGAGCGCCGCACGGTCGACCCTCGCGGGCGTCGAGACGGTCATCGTCGACGAGATCCACGCGGTCGCCGCCACGAAGCGCGGCGCCCACCTCGCGGTGACCCTCGAGCGGCTCGACGCGATGCTCCCCCGACCCGCCCAACGCGTGGGCCTCTCGGCCACCGTGCGACCGCTCGAGGAGGTGGCGCGTTTCCTCGGCGGCCGGGAGGCGGTCGAGATCGTCGCGCCGCCCATCCAGAAGACCTTCGAGCTGCGCGTCGTCGTGCCCGTCGAGGACATGACCGAGCTCGGCGCACGCGCGACGGATGCCGAGCTCGACGACGACGAGAAGGCCCTCGCCTCGGGCGGGTCGATCTGGCCGCACGTCGACCGAGCGATCGTCGAGGAGGTGCTGCGGCACCGTTCGACGATCGTGTTCGCGAACTCGCGGCGACTCGCGGAGCGGCTGACGGCATCCATGAACGAGCTCTACGAGGAGCTGCTCGCCGAGGAGGCCGGCCAGGCTCCGCCGGAGCGCACGACGAAGCCGCCCGCGCAGCTCATGGCGCAGTCGGGTTCCACCGCGGGCGCCGAGCCCGTGCTCGCGCGCGCCCACCACGGCTCGGTGTCGAAGGAGCAGCGCGCCCAGATCGAGGACGACCTCAAGTCGGGCCGCCTGCGCTGCGTCGTCGCGACGAGCTCGCTCGAGCTCGGCATCGACATGGGCGCCGTCGACCTCGTGATCCAGGTGGAGTCGCCGCCGAGCGTCGCATCCGGCCTCCAGCGCGTCGGCCGTGCGGGCCACCAGGTGGGCGAGATCTCGAAGGGGGTCATGTTTCCCAAGCACCGCGCCGACCTGCTGCACACCGCGATCGCGACCGAGCGGATGCGCGAGGGGCTCATCGAGGCGATCCAGGTGCCGCAGAACCCGCTCGACATCCTCGCGCAGCAGACGGTGGCGGCCGTGGCGCTCGACACGCTCGACGTGGAGGAGTGGTTCGACACCGTGCGGCGCTCGGCGCCCTTCGCGACGCTGCCGCGCAGCGCGTACGAGGCGACCCTCGACCTGCTCGCGGGGCGGTATCCCTCCGACGAGTTCGCCGAGCTGCGACCGCGCATCGTGTGGGATCGCGTGGCGGGCACGATCGCGGGGCGGCCCGGCGCGCAGCGGCTCGCGGTGACGAGCGGCGGCACGATCCCCGACCGCGGCATGTTCGGCGTGTTCATCGTGGGCGCCGAGGACGGCGCGCGGCGCGTCGGCGAGCTCGACGAGGAGATGGTCTACGAGTCGCGCGTGGGCGACGTGTTCGCGCTCGGAGCGACGAGCTGGCGCATCGAGGAGATCACCTCCGACCGCGTGCTCGTCTCCCCCGCGTTCGGGCAGCCCGGCCGCGTGCCGTTCTGGAAGGGCGACGGGCTCGGGAGGCCGGCCGAGCTGGGTCGCGCGATCGGCGCGTTCGCGGGCGAGCTGGCATCCGGAACCGTCGACCAGGCCCGGCTCGAAGCCGACGGGCTCGACGAGCGGGCCGCGCGCAACCTCACGGCGTTCGTCGCCGAACAGAAGGCGGCGACGGGCGTCGTGCCGACCGACCGCACCCTGCTCGTCGAGCGGTTCCGTGACGAGCTCGGCGACTGGCGGCTCGTGCTGCACTCCCCCTACGGCACCCCCGTGCACGCGCCGTGGGCCCTCGCGGTCGCGGCCCGCATCCGGGAGCGGCTCGGCGTCGACGGCTCGGCGATGGCGGGCGACGACGGCATCGTCGTGCGCCTGCCCGAGACCGATGCCGACCCGCCCGGCGCGGAGCTCTTCGCCTTCGAGCCGGGCGAGCTCGAGACGCTCGTGACGGAGGAGGTCGGCGGATCGGCCCTCTTCGCCTCGCGGTTCCGCGAGTCCGCGGCCCGCGCGCTGCTGCTGCCGCGCCGCAACCCGGGACGCCGTTCCCCGCTCTGGCAGCAGCGGCAGCGCTCCGCCCAGCTGCTCGAGGTGGCGCGCAAGTACCCGAGCTTCCCGATCATCCTCGAGACGGTGCGCGAGGTGCTGCAGGACGTCTACGACCTGCCCTCGCTGCGCGAGCTCGCGACCGACATCGAGACGCGCCGCATCCGCCTCGTCGAGGTGGAGACGGATGCGCCCTCGCCGTTCGCGCGCACCCTGCTGTTCGGCTACGTCGCCGCGTTCCTCTACGAGGGCGACTCCCCGCTCGCGGAGCGGCGGGCCGCGGCGCTCTCGCTCGACCCCGCCCTGCTCGCGGAACTGCTCGGCCGGGCCGAGCTGCGGGAGCTGCTCGACCCCGAGGTGATCGCGCAGACCGAACGGGAGCTGCAGCGGCTCGAGCCCGACCGCCGGGCGCGCGACGCGGAGGGCGTCGTCGACCTGCTGCGCGTGCTCGGGCCGCTCGGGCTCGACGAGATCGAGGCGCGCGTGACCCCCGAGGTCGCAAGCGGCGGGCTCGCCGGCCCGCTCGCCGAGCTCGCGCGGGCGAACCGCGTGCTGCGCGTGAGCATCGCGGGCGTCGAGCGCTGGGCCGTCGTGGAGGACGCCGCCCGGCTGCGCGACGCGCTCGGCGTTCCACTCCCGATCGGCGTGCCCACCGCCTTCCTCGAGCCCGTCGCGGACCCCGTCGGCGATCTCGTCTCGCGCTACCTGCGCACCCACGCCCCCTTCACCGCCGCGGATGCCGCCGCCCGCCTGGGACTCGGGGTCGCGGTCGTGACGGATGCCCTGCGTCGCCTCGCCGCCGACCGCCGCGCCGTCGAGGGGGAGTTCCGCCCGGGCGCATCCGGCACCGAGTGGGTCGACCCCGAGGTGCTCAGGCGGCTGCGCGCCCGATCGCTCGCGGCCCTGCGCGCGGAGGTGGAGCCCGTGCCGCAGGCGGCGCTCGGCCGCTTCCTGCCCGACTGGCAGCACGTGGCGGCCGAGCCGGGGCGCGGGGGACTGCGGGGGATCGACGGACTCGTGTCGGCGATCGACCAGCTCGCGGGCCTGCCCCTGCCCGCGACGAGCTGGGAGAGCCTCGTGCTGCCGAGCCGCGTGCGCGACTACAGCCCCGCGATGCTCGACGAGCTCATGGCATCCGGCGAGGTCGTGTGGGCGGGGCGCGGCGAGCTGCCGGGCGGCGACGGCTGGGTGAGCCTGCACCTCGCCGACGCGGCACCGCTCACCCTCCCGGAGCCGCTCGCGCTCGAGGCCGACCCGCTGCGCGACCGGCTGCTCGCGGCGCTCGCCGGCGGGGGCGGCTACTTCTTCCGGCAGCTCGCCTCGGCGGTCGCGGAGCCGGGCGCCGAGCCGGCCACCGACACGGATGTCGCCCGCGCGCTCTGGGACCTCGTGTGGGCGGGCGTCGTCACCGGCGACACCTTCGCGGGCCTCCGGGCCCGACTCGGCGCGACGACGACACGGTCGCGGGCGACGCCCCGCGGGCGGGCGCATCGGGCGCGGGCGCGCGTGGCCGCGAGCCTCGCGGCATCCGCTCCCCCCACCGTCGCGGGACGCTGGAGCCTGCTGCCCGCGCCCGACGCGGTGCCCACCGCGCGCGCGACGGCGCTCGCCGAGCAGCTGCTCGAGCGCTACGGCGTCGTCACGCGCGGCGCCGTGCAGGCGGAGGGCGTCGAGGGCGGCTTCGCGCTCGCCTACAAGGTGCTCGCCGGCCTCGAGGAGACCGGGCGCGTGCGCCGCGGCTACTTCGTCGACGGGCTCGGGGCCGCTCAGTTCGCGACCCCCGCGACCGTCGACCGCCTCCGCGCGTTCCACAGCGACCGCGACGACGAGGCACCCCCGGTGGCGGTGACCCTCGGGGCCACCGACCCGGCGAATCCGTTCGGCGCGGCGCTCGGCTGGCCGTCGCGCGACGACGACATCCGGCACCGCCCGGGCCGGAAGGCGGGGGCGCTCGTCGTGCTCGTCGACGGCGCCCTCGGCCTCTACGTGGAGAAGGGCGGCAAGACGGTGCTCGACTTCCTCGACGCGGATGCCGACGCCGCCCGCGAGGCGGCAGCGGGGTCGCTCGCGGCGACCGTGAGAGCCGCGGGTGGGCGCCTGCGCGTCGAGCGCGTCGACGGCGAGTTCGCCGTGGGCACCCCGCTCGGCGACGCGCTCGTGCGCGCCGGCTTCGCCCCCACGCCGCAGGGGCTGCGGCTGCGCTGACGCGGGCGGTCGGGTACCGTGCGAAGATGCCCGAGGGTGACACCGTCTACCGCACCTCGCGTCAGCAGCACGACGCGCTCGCGGGCCGTGTGCTCACCGCGACCGACTTCCGGGTGCCCGCCTTCGCGACGGTCGACCTGAGCGGAGAGACCGTGCGGGAGGTCGTCTCGCGCGGCAAGCACCTCCTCCACCGCGTGGGCGACTGGACGGTGCACTCGCACCTCAAGATGGAGGGCGCCTGGCGCCTCTTCCACCGCGGCGAGCGCTGGACGCGCCCCGCCCACCACGCTCGCGCCGTGCTCACGGCGGGCGACACCCAGTCGGTGGGGTTCGAGCTCGGCATCCTCGAGGTGCTGCCGACCGCGGAGGAGGAGCGCGTCGTCGGGCACCTCGGGCCCGACCTGCTCGGCGTCGACTGGGATGCCGACGAGGCGGCGCGGCGGCTCGCCTCCGAGCCCGACCTGCCCGTCTTCACGGCCCTGCTCGACCAGCGCAAGCTCGCGGGCATCGGGAACGTCTACGCCAACGAGCTGTGCTTCGTGCGGGGCATGCTGCCCACCCGCCCCGTCGGGGAGGTCGAGGACGTGCCCGCGCTCGTCGACCTCGCCCGGCGCATGCTCATGGCGAACCGCGGGCGCTGGACGCGCTCGACGACGGGCGACCTGCGTTCCGGACGCCGCAGCTGGGTGTACGGGCGCACGGGGCGGCCGTGCCTGCGCTGCGGAACCCCGCTCGAGGGGGGCGAGCTGGGGCGCGTGGAGGGTCAGGAGCGCGTCGTCAGCTGGTGCCCCACCTGCCAGCGCTGACCCGGCATCCGTGCGCCGCGTGCGCCTGCGTCACTCCTCGCCGCGCGGGCGACGGGACCAATAGGCCGCGCAGAAGAGGAACACGCCCGCGATGACGGCGACGCCGACGCCCGCGAAGACCGCCCCGCCCCACATGCCCCACTGCATCATGAGGTAGTCCGCCTGGGTCTCGAACCCCGAGGGGGCGTTCGCGATGCGGATCGCCTCCTGCAGCGCCCAGCCGCCGTAGCCGAGGCTGCCGATGCCGAGGATCGCGGCGACGATCGCGAACGGGTTCGCCCACGGCGGGGTCGGATGCGGCATCGCGACGTGCACGACCGTGGGCGCCGGGGCGGCGGTCGCCTCGGCCGGCTCGGCCGGGACGGACGGGCCCGAGGGGCCTGAGGCCGCGGGCCCAGCGGAGCGCCCGTCGACTGGGCTCGGCTGCGGAACCCGCGGGGCGGCGACCGGGGGTCGGCTGAGGGCGCTCGTCACGCGCGGCGCCTCGGCGACCCGCGGGGCGGCATCCGCTCGCCCGGAGGCGCCGGCGCCGTCACCGTGGAAGCCGCGCTGGAACGCCGGGTCGTATCTCGGGTCGATCGACGGCTGCTGTGCCATGCGACGAGCATAGGCGGGCCGCCGGGCGGCAGGGAGGATCAGCCGAGATCGACCTGGAGCGCCTCGAGCGACGCGTCGACGGTCTGCTGCACGACGGATGCGGGATCTCCCGAGAACGCGAACTCGGTGACGCGCGTCGAGTCGGCCGTGACGATCGCGAGGTACACCGTTCCCGGCGGGCGACCCTCCTCCTCGCCGGGGCCGCCGACGCCCGTGACGGCGAGCGCGACATCCGCGTCGAGCAGCTCGCGCACGCCCTCGGCCATGCGGCGGGCGGTGGGCGCGTTGACCACGGGGCCCTCCGGCACGCCGAGCACGCGCGCCTTCGTCTCGACCGTGTAGGCGACGACCCCGCCCGCGAACCAGGTGCCCGCATCCGGGGCGGCTGCGAACGCCTGGCTGAGCGCGCCGCCCGTGAGCGACTCGGCGACCGCGATGCGCAGATCGCGCTCGAGGGCGGTGCGGGCGATGGACTCTCCGACGTCGGCCATGACCCCATCCTGCCGAACGGCGGCGCGTGCACGGAGGGGGGTTGCCAAGCCGCGAGAATGGGTCGATGAGTGCCCGACCGGATGCGACGCGGCGCCGCACGCTCGTCGGCGCGACGACGCAGGTGGGCACCGAGGTGTCGATCAACCTCGGATCGGCGCTCGCGGGCGTCGCGATCCCGTTCGTCGGCTCGCCCATCGTCGTGGCGGCGCGGCAGCTCGTGATGATCGCCGTGCTGCTGCCGTTCTACCGTCCCCGCCGGGCGCTGCTCACGTGGCGCAGGCTCTGGCCGGCCGTCGCGCTCGGCGTGGCGCTCGCCGTGATGAACCTCACCTTCTACGAGTCGGTGCACCTGCTGGGGCTCGGCATCGCGGCGACGATCGAGTTCCTCGGGCCGCTGCTGCTCGCGCTCGCGACCTCACGGCGGCTGCTCGACGTGATCTGCGTGTTCGTCGCGGGCGCGGGCGTCGTGCTGCTCACGGGACTCGAGGGGCGCGTGGATGCGTGGGGCGTCGTGCTCGCGCTCGTCGCCGCGGCGGCGTGGGCGGCCTACATCCTGCTCACGCGTCGCGTGGCGCTCGGTCTGCCGGGGCTCGAGGGGCTCACGGTCGCGGGCCTCGTGAGCCTCGTGCTCATCCTGCCGATCGCCGTGTTCACGCTACCGGGCACCGAGTTCTCGTGGACGGTCGTGGGGCTGCTCGCGGGGATCGGCATCCTGTCGTCGGCGCTCCCCTACGCGCTCGACACCTTCATCCTGCGGCGCATCACACCGCGGCTGTACGCGATCATCACGTCGTTCGGCCCGGTCGTCGCGGCGGTGTTCGGGTGGATCGTGCTCGGCGAGCGTCTCGGGTGGGTGCAGCTGCTCGCCATCCTGCTCGTGTGCGCCGCCGCGGGCACGGCGATCGCGACGCAGCGGCCGGCCCCCGCATCCGAGCTCGAGCAGACCGCCGAGGGCCTCACCTAGGGGGCTGCGCACCTCCGCGCCCCCTCCCCGAAAGTGCCCGTTCCGCGTCTTTGTTGCCGAAGGAACGGGCACAATTACGCGGAACGGGCACCTTCAGCGGAGGAGGGCGGCGACTTCGCCGCACTGCGCGAGGAAGCCGGCCAGATCGGGCTCGTCGTCGAGCGGCTGCAACAGCACGGTCGAGGCGCCCGCGTCGACCCAGCCGCGCAACTGCTGAGCGACCTCCGCCACCGTGCCGGCCGCGCCCGCCGCGCGGTCGCCCTGATAGCCCCACGCGTCGAGCTCGGCCGCGAGGCGCGCATCCGCCCGGGCCCCGAACGCCGTCATGACGAAAACGGTGAGGGGCTGGATGCCGCCCCGCCCCGCCGCCTCACGCCCCTGGGCGACGAGCGCGGCCGCCGCGGCGACCGCCTCCGGCGGCGTGCCCGTCGTGAGGATCGTGCCGTCGGCCACCTCACCCGTGAGCACGAGCGTCTTCGGACCCTCGCCCGCGGCCCACACGGGCATGGGGTCCGCGGGCGGCCAGTCGAGTTGCACACCGTCGAGCGTCACGTAGCGTCCGGCGACGTCGAGCCGCTCACCGGCGAGCAGGCGGCGCAGCGCGGGCACGTACTCGCGCATGAGAGTGAGGGGCGATGCGGGGCGCGCGCCCGCCTGCGCCATCCAGTCCTGCACTCCGTGGCCGACCCCCAGCCGCAGGCGGCCCGGGAAGAGGCGCTCGATCGTGGCGGCCTCCATCGCGAGCGCCGCGACGTTGCGGAAGGGGATCGGCAGCACCCCGATGCCGATCCGGATGCGGCTCGTCGCGGCGAGCGCGGCGACGGCGGTGGCGATGCCCGACTCGCGGAAGCAGTCCTCGAACAGCAGCACCTCGTCGAGCCCCTGCTGCTCCGCCTCGACGACGAAGTCGCGCAGGGCCTCGGGCGGACGGGTGGGGGTGAAGATGACGCCGACGCTCGTGCTCATCCGCCCATGCTGTCAGCGAGAGTGCCCGTTCCGCGTGTTTGCACCCGTTGCTTCGGGAACAATCACGCGGAACGGGCACTTTGGGGACTCGGGAGGGGAATGTGGAGGTGGCGCGGGGCGGTTGGGGTAGGCATGAGCGTTCTCGTCACCGCCGCCTCCGGACACCTCGGCCGCCTCACCGTCGACGCCCTGCTCGCGCGCGGGGTGCCCGCATCCGAGCTCCGAGCGGGCGCCCGCGACACCGCCAAGGTCGCCGACCTCGCCGCGCGCGGCGTCGAGACGGTGCACCTCGACTACGACGACCCCGCGTCGCTCGCGAAGGCACTGGCGGGCGTCGAGCGGATGCTGCTCGTCTCGGGCACCGACTTCGGCAACCGCGTGCCGCAGCACACCGCCGTGATCGACGCCGCCGCGGCGGCGGGCGTCGCGCAGCTCGTCTACACGAGCGCGCCGCACGCCGACACGTCGCCGCTGCTCGTGAACCCCGAGCACAAGGCCACCGAGGAGGCGATCGCCGCATCCGGCATCCCCGCCACCATCCTGCGCAACAACTGGTACACCGAGAACTACGTGCAGACCGTGCGGCAGGCGGATGCCACGGGCGTCGTCGCGTCGAGCACGGGCGAGGGGCGGGTGGCGAGCGCGTCGCGCGCCGACTATGCGGAGGCGGCGGCCGTCGTGCTGACGAGCGACGGGCACCTCGGCAAGGTGTACGAACTCGGCGGCGACGTCGCGTGGACGTACGCCGAGCTCGCGGCCGCGATCGGCGAGGTGCTCGGCCGCGAGATCGCGTACGTCGCGTGGACGCCCGAAGAGCAGCGTGAGGCGCTCGCGGCCGCGGGGCTCGACGAGGGCGCCATCGGGTTCGCCGTGGCGATGGACGCCAACATCCGCGACGGGCTGCTCGGCGAGGTCACCCATGAGCTCTCGGGCCTCATCGCTCGGCCGACGACGCCGCTCGTGGAGGGGCTGCGCGCAGCGATCGCGTGACCGTGTGCCGAAGCCTGCGAGCGCGCGGCGACGCACGTAGGCTCGCATCCGTGCTTCGTTCGGCTCAGCCCCTCGGGCGTCAGGAGGTCGTCGGCGTTCTCATCGCCGACGCGAGATAGTCGCGCGTCCGCGCCGACATCCGACCACCCCTGATTTCTCGCCACTGCGAGACGAACACCCTGAGGAGGGTTCCTCCATGCACGCCTTCAGCGAGTCCGAGATCCGCGACTCCTTCGTGAACGCGACTCTGCGCGAACGCCAGAGCCTGCAGCTGCCCGCCCCCGTCGACGACATCGACTGGGATCGAATCGACTACCTCGGATGGCGCGACAAGAAGTCGCCGAACCTCGGCTACGTCGTCGTGGAGCTCGACGGCCGGCCCGTCGGTCTGCTGCTGCGGCAGGCTGAGGCGCGCCCCCGCGCCCGCGCCCAGTGCTCGTGGTGCGAGGACGTGCAGCTGCCGAACGACGTCGTGCTGTTCAGCACGAAGCGCGCGGGCGCCGCCGGGCGCAAGGGCGACACGGTCGGCACGCTCGTGTGCGCCGCGTTCGAGTGCTCGGCCAACGTCCGCAAGCGCCCGACGCTCGCCTACGTGGGCTTCGACCTCGAGGCCGAACGGCAGCGGCGCATCGCGGCCCTGCGAGAGCACGTCGCGAACTTCGCGCGCAACGTGCTGGGCGAGTAGCGCGGGCGGCTAGCGTCGAGGGGTGACCGACCTCGACGTGCTCCTCGGCGCGCTGCGCCGCGACCCCGACGTCGGCACCGTCGATCAGCGCGCGTGGGACGCGGCCGACCGCTACCTGCTCGACGTCGCGGCATCCGAGTTCCCGGATGTGGTGGCCGGCGAGGTCGCGGTCGTCGACGACACCCACGGCGCGCTCGCGCTCGGGGCCGCGGCGCTCGGCGCCCGCGCGGTGCGCGTGCATCAGGACTCGCTCGTCGCCCGCCGCGCCCTCGCGGGGAACGCGGGGCGCACGGGCCTCGCGGAGCCGGCGCAGCATCCGCTCGCCTCGCTGGTGACCCCCGCGACCTCGCTCGTGCTCGTGCGGCTGCCCCGCTCGCTCGACCGCCTCGACGCCGTCGCACGGTCGATCGCGCGCGCGGCCGGCCCGGATGTCGTGGTGCTCGCCGGAGGGCGCCTCAAGCACATGACGCCGACCCAGAACGAGGTGCTCGGCACCGCCTTCGGCCGCGTCGACGTGACCCACGCGCGGGCGAAGTCGCGCATCCTCGTGGCCCGGGAGCCGCGCGAGGTAGACGCGGCCGAACCGGAGCGCGCGACGGTCGCGGGTGTCGAGGTCGTCGCGCTCCCCGGCGTCTTCGCGGGCGCCGCCCTCGACATCGGCACCCGCGCCCTCCTCGACACCTTCGACGCGCTGCCGCCGTTCGAGCGCGCGATCGACCTCGCATGCGGCACGGGCATCGTCGCCGTCGAGCTCGCGCGGCGGAACCCGGATGCCCGCATCGTCGCGACCGACGTGTCGGAGATCGCGGTCGAGTCGGCGCGACTCACCGCGGAAGGGAACGGCGTGCGCGTCGACGCGCGGCAGGACGACGGCCTCTCGGGCGAGCCCGACGCATCCGCCGACCTCGTGGTGCTCAATCCGCCGTTCCACGCGGGTGCCGCCGTGACGACCGAGATCGCCCACCGCCTGTTCGCGGATGCCGCGCGCGTGCTGCGCCCGGGCGGCGAGCTGCGCGTCGTGTGGAACTCGCACCTCGCGTATCGGCCCGTGCTCGAGCGCATCGTCGGCCCGACACGGCAGCTCGCCCGCACGCCGAAGTTCACGGTGACGGCGTCGCGGCGCCGCTGACGGCACTCGTGTCTCGACCACGCCCGCGCGTCCGTTAGACTCGTCGGCGGTACCGTGTCCGAGCGGCCGAAGGAGCATGTCTCGAAAACATGTGAAGGTTCACGCCTTCCGTGGGTTCAAATCCCACCGGTACCGCCAGACGAAAGCCCCCGCGCGCGCGGGGGCTTTCGCTTTGCACCCGCCACGCCCGCGCTCGACGCCGACCGGTTCGCACCTGCGACAATCCCCCCATGGCCGACGACCCCCTGCGCGGCATCCGCCCCCGAGACGCGATCACCGCATCCGCGAGCGGCGTGCTCGCACTCGGCGGCGCCGCGCTGCTGCCGCTGCTGATGACTGCCGAACCCGAGGCGGGCGTCAGCCCGGTCACCCCGGCCGACCCCGCCTGGTGGGTCGTCGTGGCGCTCGCGCTCGGGCAGGCGGTCGCCCTGCTGTGGGCGCGTCGCCTGCCGCCGCCCATCCTCGGTGTCGTCGCGCTCGGCCCCGTGCTCCACGCGCTCATCATCCCGGGCGCCACCTACTCGCTCACGACGATCGCGGTGTCGTTCGCCGTCTTCTGGGCGGTGCTCGGGCTCCGCACGCGCACCCTCATCCCCACCCTCATCGCGACCGCGCTCGTCGTCGCCTTCGCCCTGGCGCTCGACGACACGCGCAGCGGGCTGGCCACGGGCCTCCCCGGGCTCCTCACCGCCGGCCTGCAAGCCGTCGCGGTCATCGCCATCCCGCTCGTCGTCGGGATCGTGGCCCGCGCCCGCCGCGACGCACGCGAGGCGCGCGAGGCCGAGCTGCTCGCGCTCAAGCGGGAGCGCGACGCCCTCGTGCGGGCCGCCGTGGCGCGCGAGCGCGTCGCCATGTCGCGCGAACTGCACGACATCGCGGCGCACCACGTGTCGGGCATCGCCCTGCTCGCCTCCGCGATCACGCGCCAGATCGACGTCGACCCGGATGCCGCCAAGCTCGCCGCGCAGCGCGTGCGCCACCAGAGCACCGTCGTGCTCGACGACCTGCGGCGCGTCATCGGCCTGCTGCGGGAGGGACCGGATGGCGCCCGCACCGTCGAGACGCTCGCCACGCTCGGCGAGGCGGTCGAGCTGCACCGCACGGCCGGCGTCGACGTCGCGTACGAGGTGCACACCTCGGGCCGCGAGCTCGGCGCGGGCATCGGCCCGCTCGCGCAACTCGTCGCCCACCGCACGGTGCAGGAGGCCCTCGCGAATGCGAGCGCCCACGCGCCGGGCGCGCGCATCCGCGTCGAGGTCGACGACCGCGACGACGCCGAGCTCACGGCGACGGTCGCGAACGGACCCGGCACGGCGCCCGATCCGGGCCCCGGCACCCGGCTCGGCCTCGTCGGAATGCGCGAGCGCGCAGACCTCGTCGATGGGAGACTGCGATACGGTCCGACCGCGGACGGGGGCTGGGAGGTGCGTCTCGAGCTGCCGCGCGACGCGACCACCGGCACCACGGACGACACGCCCGCCGAAGCCGCAGACCCCCCGGGAGACCCCACATGATCCGCGTTCTCGTCGCCGACGATCAGCCGCTCGTGCGATCCGGCCTCACGACCCTCATCGGGCTCGAGCCCGACCTCGAGGTGGTGGGCGAGGCATCCGACGGGGTCCAGGCGCTCGAGCTGGCACGCGAGCTGCGCCCCGACGTCGTGTGCCTCGACATCCGGATGCCGGGCCGCGACGGCATCAGCGTCGCGCGGGAGCTGTGCGGGCCGGGCGTCGAGAACCCGATCCCGGTGCTCGTGCTCACGACCTTCGACCTCGACGACTACGTGTTCGGCGCGCTCGAGGCGGGCGTGTCGGGCTTTCTGCTGAAGGACGCCGAACCGGATGCGATCATCGACGCCATCCGCAAGGTCGCCTCCGGCACCGGCACGATCGACGACGCCCTCACGCTCCGTGTGATGCGCGAGTTCGTGCAGCGCCGCGAACTGAAACCGGTGAGCACGTCGCGTCCGAGCGACGTGCTCACCGGTCGGGAGCAGGAGATCCTGCGGCTGCTGGCTCAGGGCATGTCGAACGAGGCGATCGCGAAGGAGCTCGTGATCGAGACCTCCACCGTCAAGTCGCACCTCGCGCGGATGCTGCCCAAGCTCGGCGTGGAGTCACGCCTCCAGGCGGCGGTCTGGGCCTACCAGAACCGCTTCGTCGACCTTCCCGACTGACTCGGGACGGTATCCGAGGCGGCCCCGCGTGAACACGATCACGGCGACCGCCGCGACGACGCCGGCCACCGCGAGCGCCGGCGACACGAGGTGCGGGTCGACGGTCGGGAACATCTCGCCCCAGAGCACCGACACGAAGTTGTTGACGCTCACGTGGGCGAGCATCGCGAGCGGCAGGCTCATGCCCGTGCTGTTGAACACCCACGCCATCACGACGTTGAAGCCGATGCAGAAGACGCTGAACGTGAGCGGTGCGCTCCAGTGGGCGTTCGGGAAGTTGCCCCACTCGGTGAGGAACAGCGGCATGTGCCACAGCGCCCACAGCGGCCCGAGGATCGCGGCCGACACCATGGGCCCGAACTTCGCCTGCAGCCGGGGGAGCGCGAAGTCGCGCCATCCGGGCTCCTCGGCGAGGCCCGTCGTGAGCATCTGGAGGAGCAGCAGCGGCACGTAGAGCGCGATCGCGGTGAGCGAGGGCACGGCGACCTGGCCGCCCGACACGATCGTGCCGGTGAGGATGAGCGCAGCGGGCACGCCGAGCAGGGCGATCACGTACCAGTGCCAGCGCACGCGCCACTTCCACAGGCGGGCCGCCCACCGGCGCAGGCCGCCGCGTCCGTCGGCCACGAGCGTCACGAGCAGCGCCGAGGTGATGGGGCCGAGGTAGGCGCCCGGCAGCATCCCTGCGATCTGCGTCGTGCCGAGCACCGCGGGGAACGCGAAGTGCCAAACGCCCAGGCCGTTCTCGGACAGGATGTACGGGATCCACGCGAGCCAGCTGAGGGCGTTCGCGAGCACGAAAAAGCTGACGAGCGGATGCCGCTGGACGACGCCCAGGACGCCCGTCCGTGCCGGGGTTTGGTGCAGGTCGGTGACCATGGGTCTTTCCTTCCGGTCGTGTCGAGTGGCGCGGATCGGCCACATCTCGACGCTAGGAAGCCCGCCTTCCACCATCGAGCGGCGAAGGATCGAACCTGCGGAGTGCATCCTTTCGGATGCGGCGTACATCGCGCGGTGTACGCGGGGGACGTGGGTGCCGCTCGCTCAGCGGTCGGTGCACGCGACGCACACCGTGCGCGCGGGGCGGAGCTCGAGCTGGCCGTGCGGGATCGGCTGCCCGCACACCGCGCACACGCCGTAGGTTCCGGATGCCACCCGCGCCTCGGCCGCGGCGAGCTCGGCGAGCTCGGCTCGGTGCTCGGCGCGTGAGCCCTCCGCCTGCTGCCACTCGAAGGTCAGCGCGAAGCCCTCGGGGTCGTGCTCCTCGTCGATCCAGTCGCCGCGCGCGGAGCGCACCGACGTGAGCCGCTCCTCGACGCCCGCGAGGCGCTCCTCGACCACGGCGCGGCGCGCGGCGATCCAGCCGAGGGCGGCAGCGGCATCCGGGAGAGGTGCATCCGGGGGCGTCATGCGCCCATCGTCTCTCGAAACCGTCCCGGCGACAGGCTCGATCGGCCGACGGGGATGCTCACGCGGCGGATCGCGATGATCGGGCCTGTAGCTCGCACCGGCGAACCTCTTGACACTGGCACTTGTTTTTTGCAAGTGTGGACACCGTCCACATTCGGAACGACGGAAGAAGACACCACCATGACCTCGATGTTCGTCAACCTGCCGGTGACCGACCTGGAGCGCGCGAAGGCGTTCTACACGGCGATCGGCGGCACCGTGAACCCTCTCTTCACCGACGACAACGCCGCGTGCATCGTCGTCGACGAGGGCCACAACTACTTCATGCTGCTCAAGCGCGAGTTCTTCCAGACCTTCACCGACCTGCCGATCGGCGACAACGCGAAGAACCCCACGTGTACGACCGCGATCTTCCTCGACAGCCGTGAGGACGTCGACAGCACCGTCGCCGCCGGCCTCGCAGCCGGAGGTCGCGAGTCGCAGGACCCGGCCGACTACGGCTTCATGTACCAGCGCCAGCTCAGCGACCCCGACGGCAACCTCCTCGAGTTCGGATGGATGGACAAGGCCGCCTCCGAGAAGGGGCCCGAGGCGTACATGGCCGAGCAGCAGCAGGCCTGAGCGGATGGTCGCGCGCGAGTACGGGCAGTACTGCGGCGTCACACGAGCCCTCGAGCTCGTGGGCGAGCGCTGGGCCATGCTCATCGTGCGCGACCTGCTCGTTGGGCCGCGCCGCTACGGCGAGCTCGCCGCGGGTCTCCCCCGCATCCCGAGCAACATCCTCGCGGCGCGGCTCAAGGAGCTGCAGGAGGCCGGCATCGTGCGCCGGGCCCCCCGCTCGCGCGTGATCGTCTACGAGCTGACCCCCTACGGGCGCGAGCTCGAGCCCGTCGTGCTCGCGCTCGGCGCGTGGGGGTTCAAGGCCATGGGCGAGCCCCGGGAGCAGCAGGTGATCACGCCGGACTCCATGACGATGGCCCTGCGCACGGCGTTCCAGGCGGATGTCGCCGAGGGCCTTCCGCCGACCGCCTACGCGGCGCGGTTCGGTCCCGCCGAACTGCTCGTGCGGGTCGACGGCTCGCGCCTCGACGTGCGGCGCGGGATCGGGCCCGCCGACCTCGACTTCGCGGCCGGACCCGAGATCCGGCGCCTCATCTCGGGCGAGCTCGCGCCCCGGCACGCCATCTCGTCGGGCCTCGTGCGGGTGCTGCACGGACCGGACGAGCTGCTCGACCGCTTCGCGTCGACGTTCCACCTCGCGGCGTAGGGCTCGCGCGGCCCGCTCAGTCATGCATCCGCGCGCCCTTCACGACGCGGTCGACGGCGTTGCGCGGCCCGCGCATCCCGAGGCCCACGAGGTCGAGGTCGGCACCCGCGACCGCGGCGACCGCCGCGCGGTTCGCCGCGTCGTGTCCCGTCGAGAACAGCTCCCGCGTGTAGACGGCGAGCGGGATGCCGCGGCCGAGCGCCCGTTCGCGCGCGGCGGCGAGCACCTCGCCCGACCCCGTCAGCACGAGCACCGGCTGACGCAGCATCGGCAGGTAGGCGGTGCCGTCGGCGTCTCGGTAGGGCTCGCCCACGAGCCCGGGCTCGCTCGTCGCGATCGCGCTCATGAGGAACGCGGTCACGTTGAGCTCCTGCCACGGGGCGAGGCCCTCGCGCAGCACGACCACGGTCTTCGTGTGGAAGCGCACGACGGCATCCGGGGCGGGGTCGGGGTCGGTCATGCAGCGAGCATCGTCGCCCGCCGCGGCGGTGTCTTGTACGTTCCTTGCATGGTCGAGTCGGTGCGCGCGTGGCACCCGTCGGTGCCGCACGTCACGGAGGTGCTGCACGCGACGTTCGAGAACCACGCCTACCCCGCGCACGTGCACGACGACTGGACGGTGCTGCTCATCGACGACGGTGCCGTCGCCTACGACCTCGACCGCAGCCGGCACCACGCGACCCCCGCCGCCGTCACCGTGCTGCCGCCGCTCGTGCCGCACGACGGGCGCTCGGCCGTCGCGGGAACCCCGTTCCGCAAGCGCGTGCTCTATCTCGCGCGCGACTGGCTGAACGCCTCGGCTGCGGATGCCGCGGCATCCGATCCCCTGCTGCGCGACCCGCGGGCGCTCGCGCTTGTCGTCGGCATCCACGACGCGCTCACCCACCCCGCGGAGGTCGTGGCCGCCGAGTGGGGGGTGCTCGCCCTGCGGGAGGCGGCCGGGGCGCAGTACGGCGCGGCATCCCGCACGCGGGCCACGCGCGACGCCCCGCTCGCGCGGCGCCTGCGGCGTCTGCTCGACGAACGCCTCACGGAGACCTTCACGATCGAGGAGGCCGCGCGGCTGCTCGACGCGCACCCCAGCCACCTCGTGCGCGTGTTCTCGCAGACCTACGGCATCGCACCGCACCGCTACGTCACGGGCCGACGCGTCGACCGGGCTCGGCGGATGCTGCTGGCCGGACGCTCCCCGGCGGAGGCGGCCGCGGCATCCGGCTTCTACGACCAGGCGCACCTCGCACGGCACTTCCGCCGCGTGCTCGGCACGACCCCGGGAGTGTTCGCCGCGTAGGCCGCCGCGGGTGCATCCACCGGCTCCGCCCTTCAGCGGCCGCGCCGCCGGGTCAGCCCACGAGCTCCGCGGGGTGCGTGATCCGCCACCATTCGTCGGGTGGGCGGATGGTGCTCTCGAGCACGACGGGCACCGTGACGGTTCGCGGGCCGGCCGTCCAGGTGAGTTCGCCGATCCGCTCCCCCGCGGCACCCGTGTCGAGGCGCAGCTCGCCGAGCCGCGCCTGGAGCGGGGTGTCCGACCAGGTGAGCAGCCGCGCCTCCTCCGCGAGCACCACGCGGGAGCTCTCGCCCCACGGCGTCGTGTAGGTGCCGATCGCCTGGCCCGCCTCGTTCGCGGCGACCTCGCGGAACCCCTCGCGGATGCTCGCGAGCCACGCGCGCACCTCGAGGTTCACGCTGTCGCGCGTGGCCGCGCCCGCCACGACGCCCGTGATCTCGAGCGGCTCGGCGAGCCCGACGTCGAGCAGCGAGGAGAACAGCAGGTTGGAGGTGTCGAGGGTGCCAGTCTTGATGCCCCGGATGCCCTCCTCGCCGAGCAGCACGTTGGTGTTCGACTGCCCCTCGAAGCCCGCCACATCGAGGGCGCCGCGGCCCACGATGTCGGCCACGACGGGGTTCGCCATGGCGAGGCGCCCGAGGGCGAGCAGCTCGGAAGGCGTGCTCACGTTGCGCCGGTCGATGCCGGTCGGCTCCACGACCGTCGTGCGCGAGAAGCCGTTCGCGGCGAGCCACGCGCTCGTGGCGCGGAGGAACGCGGAGCGGGAGCCGAACGCCCAGGTCGACACGGCATCCGCGTAGTTGGTGGCCGAGATGACGAGCATCATCTCGAGCGCGTCGTGGAGCGACATGCGGCTGCCGGTGGGCATCGCCGCGATCGTGGCGCCCTGCACGTAGTAGGCGTCGTAGAGGTCGTGGTCGGCCTTGCCGAACGTGATCGTGGGGCCGGGGTCGGCGGGGTCGGCGAGCGGCTTCGCGTCGAGGATGACGAGCACCGTGACGAGCTTCGTGATGCTCGCCATGGGCAGCTGATGGTCGGAGCTCACGACGTTCAGGCCGCCGGCGTTCTCGCCCAGGAACTCCTCGCCGCCCGCGACGCTCAGCGCGTAGGCGCCGTCGACGGGGAGGGCGATGCGGGCGGGCTCCCCGGATGCGGGGCTCGGCGCGACCGCGGCGCCGGTGGCGGGCGGCAGCGGGGCGGTGAGGGCCCAGCCGACGTAGCCGCCGAGGAGCGCGACGATCACGAGCGCGACGATGCCGGCGATGAGCCCGCCGCGGCGGCGGCGCACCCGGCGCGTCTCCGGGTCCAGGCGCTCATACATGAGGGGCGGCGCATCCTCGGCGCGGCGCATGATCTCGGTGAGCTGCGCGACGCCGTCATCCGACGCGTGGCGATGCGGCACGGCACCCCCTTCGTGAGCGAGACTCCATCCTCGCATCCCGCCACCCCGAGCGGCCCGCCGAACTGCGTCACCCCCCACGTCGGACCACGTCGAACCACGTCGAACCCCGTCGAACCACGTCGAACCACGTCGAACCACGTCGAAAATGCAGGAGGCACGGAGCCGGCGCGCCGTGATGACGGGGACACCGGTGGGGCCGGGGGCCGGATCTCCTGCATTTTCGACGTGCAGGGGTGCTCGGGATGCGGGGTGCGGGATGGGGCGGGGCGCGACGCGGCGCGGGTGGGGCGGGCGGGTCAGGTCTGGGGGATGCCGCGCGACGCCTCGCCCAGGTCGTCGTCCTCCTCGAGGCCGTCCATCGAGTCGTCGAGCTGACCCTTCATGCCCTGGGGGTCGTCGTCTGCCTCCTCGTCGGGGGCCTGGGTTGCGAGGTCCGGGTCGACCGAGCCGTCGGCGATGCCGTTGTCGTTGCTGTCTGTCATGCCTCGAGCGTCGTCCGCATCCCCGCTCGCCAGTAGGGGGTTGACAGGCCTGTCAAGGGCCTCGAGGCCGCGCGCGGTCGGGCGTAGACCGGGGGCATGACGGTTCGACTCAACGAAGACGCCCTGTCCCACGCCCGCGGCCTCCTGCGCAGCGGAGACTTCGTCGCCGACGAGCGCGACGACTGGAGCGAGCACGCACCCTCCGCCGACGAGGGCAACGCCTTCATCGAGAAGCACGGCATGGCCGAGTACGCGCTCTGGTTCCTCGGCGAGGACACGGATGCGACCGAGGGCACGAAGGGCCGCTACCTCTTCCCCTACGGCGACTTCCGCAAGCTGCACCGCTGCGCGGTCATCTCGGGCGAGAGTCGCGCGGGCCAGTACGACCACACGGCGATCGAGAAGGCTCTCAAGGAGCTGCTCGAGCAGCTCGACAGGAAGGCCGACGCGTCCTGACCACGCCGACCGCCCCTCAGCGGATGACGGGCAGGGGCGCGGATGCGAGCTCGCGCTCGAGGGCGCGCGCCGTCGCGATGACGGCGGGCGCGAAGCGCTCGGCCTGCGCGCGCGCCGTCGCCCCGGTCACGGAGAGCGCCGCGAGCGCCATGCCCCGACGGTCGCGCACCGGGGCCGCGACGCAGAACAGGCCGTCGAACGACTCGGCGAGGTCGTAGGCGGCGCCCGCCCGGCGCACGCGCGCGAGCTCGGTGCGCAGCGCATCCGGGTCGGTGATGGTCGCGCGCGTGAGCGCGGGCAGCGGGCGCTCGAGGTACGCGTCGACGTCGCCGCCCGGCGAGAACGCGAGGATCGCCTTGCCGAGCGCGGTCGCGTGCAGCTCGCCGCGGCCCCCGAGGCGCGAATGCGGCACGCGCAGGTCGCGCGCGCCGATCTTCTCGAGGTACACGACGTGGTCGCCCTCCCGCACCGCGAGGTTCGCCGTGAGGCCCGTGAACGCCCGCAGCGTGTGCAGGTGGGGCGACGCGCCCTCCACGAGCCGGTGCGGCATGGGCGCCCGCGTCCCCAGCTCGAAGAGCTTGACGCCGAGCCGCACGCCGCGCGGACCGCGCTCGAGCGCGCCCCACTCGAGCAGCTCCCCGACGAGCCGGTGGGTGGTCGAGCGCGGCACGCCCGAGCGCAGCGCGAGCTCGCGCACGGTGAGCTCGGGCCGGTCGGGGCTGAACGCGTCGAGCAGCCGGAACGCGCGCGCGACCATCGAGACGGATGCGTCCCGCTGCGTGGGACGCGCCCTGGCCGCCTCCGCTCGCCCGGCGGCAGGATCGGGGCTGTGACCGACACGACCACGGGTACCCTGCGCCTGCCGTCCCGCATCCACGTGGGCGAGGGCTCGCGCGCCCAGCTGCCCCGACTGCTCGCGGAGTTCGGCTCGCGCGTCTTCGCGATCGTCGACCCGTTCGTCGCGACCACCCCGGCGTTCGCCGGCATCCGCGACGCGCTCGAGCACGGAGGTGCCACGCTCACGATCGCGACCGACGTGCTGCCCGAGCTGCCCGTCGCCTCCCTCGACGACCTCGCCGAACGCGCCCGTGCGGCCCGTCCGGATGTCGTGCTCGCGATCGGCGGCGGCAGCGTGCTCGACGCCGCGAAGGTCGTCGCGCTGCTCGCCGCCTACGACGGGCCGCTCAGCCGCTACTACGGCGAGAACCTCGTGCCGGGTCCCGTCACGCCCGTCGTCGCCGTTCCCACGACCGCGGGCACGGGATCCGAGGCGACGCCCGTCGCCGTCGTCACCGACCCCGACCGCGAGCTCAAGGTCGGCATCTCGAGCCCCTACCTCGTACCCGCGGCGGCCGTCGTCGACGCGGAGCTCACGCTCGGCGCGCCCGCCGGCGTCACGGCCGCGTCGGGCATCGACGCGCTCGTGCACCTCGCCGAGTCGTACACGGCCGCGCCCATCGCCCCCGACTGGGGCGGCGCGCTCCCCGTCTTCACGGGCCGCAACGTGTTCTCCGACGTCATGGCGCTCGACGCCGCGACCCGCATCGGCCGCTGGCTGCCGGTCGCGGTCGCCGACCCCCACGATCGCGAGGCGCGGCGTCACCTCGCCTACGCGAGCCTCGTGGGCGGCATCTCGTTCGGTCCGACCGGCACTCATCTCTCGCACGCCCTCCAGTACCCGATCGGCGCGCTCACCCACACCGCGCACGGCGTCGGCACGGGCCTCCTGCTGCCGTACGTGCTCGAGGCCGTGCGCGTCGACCCCGACGCCGCGACGCGCATCGCCCGGCTGGGGGTCGCGCTCGGCTCGACCGCGGCATCCGAGTCGGCCCGCGTGGACGACGCGATCGCGATCACGGCGGAGCTCGGGCAGCGGATCGGTCTGCCGCCCTCGCTCGCGGCGCTCGGCCTCGATGCGGAGCACCTTCCGCGCGTCGCCGAGCTGGGGCTCGCGTCGCGGCGGCTCGTCGCGATGTCGCCCGTGCCCGCCGACGCCGACTTCCTGCTGGAGATCCTGCACCGCGCCCACCGGGGCGCCCTCACCGAACGGAGCACCCGATGACGTCCCTGCGAGCCGAGCTCTACATCGACGGCGCGTGGCGCCCGGGTTCGGGTGGAGACCGCTTCGACGTCGTCGACCCCTCGGACCTCTCGGTCGTCGAGCGGTTCGCTGTCGCGACGGAGGCGGACTGCATGGCGGCCGTCGACGCCGCCGTCGCCGCGCAGGAGGACTGGGCCGCGACCGCGCCCCGCGTGCGCGGGGAGCTGCTGCGCTCGGCGTTCGAGGTGCTGCGCGAGGAGGCGGAGCTCTTCGCCGAGATCATGGTGCGCGAGAACGGCAAGTCGTGGGGCGACGCGATGGGTGAGGCCGCCTACGCGACCGAGTTCTTCCGCTGGTTTTCCGAGGAGGCCGTGCGCATCCCCGGCGACTACCGGCTCTCGCCCGCGGGCGACAAGCGCATCGTCGTGGATCGTTCGCCGATCGGCGTCTCGCTGCTCATCACGCCGTGGAACTTCCCCGCCGCGATGGCGACCCGCAAGCTCGGGCCCGCCCTCGCCGCGGGGTGCACGACGATCCTCAAGCCCGCGCGGGAGACGCCGCTCACGGCCGCCTACGTCGTCGACGTGCTGCATCGCGTGGGCGTGCCGCGCGGCGTCGTCAACCTCGTGACCCCCGTGCCGACCGGCCCGAGCGTGGCCGCCATGCTCGCGCGGCCCGAGCTGCGCAAGCTCTCCTTCACGGGCTCGACCGAGGTGGGCCGCACGCTCCTGCACGCGTGCGCCGACCGTGTCGTGAGCGCCTCCATGGAGCTCGGCGGCAACGCGCCCGTCATCGTGCTGCCCGGCGCCGACCTCGAGACGGCGGTGCAGGGCGCACTGCAGGCGAAGATGCGCAACGGCGGCTCGGCGTGCACGGCCGCGAACCGCTTCTACGTGCACGAGGCGATCCACGACGCCTTCGTCGAGCGGATGGCGGCGGAGCTCGCCGCGTACCGCGTCGGTCCCGGCCTCGACCGCGGCAACCAGCTCGGTGCGCTCGTGTCGGTCGCCGAGCGCGACAAGGTCGCCGAGCTCGTCGACTCGGCCCTCGCCGACGGCGCCGTCGCCGTCACGGGCGGCACGGCATCCGAGACGGGCGCCTTCTACCCGCCCACGCTGCTGACGGGGGTGCGGCACGGCACGCGGATCACCGAGACGGAGATCTTCGGACCCGTCACGAGCGTCGTGCGCTTCGCCGACGTCGACGAGGCCGTGCGCATGGCGAACGACACCGAGTACGGGCTCATGGCCTACGTGTTCGGCGAGGAGCGCGAGGCGATGACCGTCGCGCGCCGCCTCGAGGCGGGCATGGTGGCCGTCAACCGCGGCGTCGTGAGCGACCCGGCGGCGCCGTTCGGCGGCGTCAAGCAGAGCGGATTGGGGCGCGAGGGGTCGAGCGAGGGGATCCTCGAGTACCTGGAGGAGAAGTACATCGCCCTCACGGCCTGAGGCGGAGCCCCCGGACATCACTTGATCGCCAGGGCGTTGGGCGGCGAGCCCGCGGCGCCCGGCAGGTTGAGGGGCTTCACCGTGAGGAAGAACTCGTAGACGCCGTCCTCGGCGCAGTCGGCCGCGAGCTCGTCGAGCTTCCACAGCTCGCCGAGCGCCATGCCGAGCAGTGCGATGAGGGGGCGGTGCAGCATCCCCGAGTGGTCGACGCCGCGCTCGGGCGGCGTCTCGCCCGGGTAGCGGAAGTCGCTGTCGATCACCGGGTCGGCCTCGACGGCGAGGTTGTCGGCGGCGACGAGGGCGATCTCGCGCTCCCACAGCCAGCGCAGCACCTCCTCCTTCTGCGCGAGGCCGGGCGAGAGCCGCCACGGTGTCGCCGCGCGCTCCTCGGCGCTCTTCGCGAGGTACCGCTCGGCCCACGCGGTGCGCAGCAGCAGCAGCTCGCCTCCGCGGAACTCGACGCCCTGCTCCTCGGCGATCTCGTCGAGCATGCGGGCGCCGATCGGGATGGTGCTCTCGGTGTCGTAGGGCAGGCCGCGGGAGGCGAAGAAGCGCGGCACGTCGAGCAGCACGCCGCGGCCGGCGATGCCGGCATCCGCGTAGTTCTGGATGCCGAGCGCCGTCGAGCTCGCGACGTTGTCGGCGGGCGCCAGCCCCCCGTAGAAGCCGTGCACGGGGTGGCCGATGTGCCGCAGGGCGTCGAGCTGCGAGGAGGACTGCAGGTAGAAGGAGTCGATCCAGTCGTCGCGATGGAACTCGTTGTTCGCGAAGAGGTGGTGCTCGATCGGCCGCCGCGTGCCCGTCGGGTACGGCTCGAACGCCGTGAGCGGATGGTCGAGGCTGAAGCGCTTCCCCGTGCGCACGAGACGCGCCGCGGACGCGACACGCTCCGGGGTCAGGAAGTTGACGGTGCCGAGCTGGTCGCCCGGCCCGAAGGTGCTCCAGCTGGAGCCCGCCGGCTGCTCATTCCGCAGCTCGTCGTAGTTTCGCATTCGGTTCTCCCTCGCGGCCGGCGAGCGTTGCGCCGAGAGCGGCCGCTGTCGAGGTGAGGGCCGAGAGGAGGGGGGAACCGGGCGAGAGGTCGGCGCCGAGTTCGGATCCGAGGAGCGCCACGGTGGCGCAGATCCCGTACTCGTCGAAGACCGGCGCCGCCGCGCCGAAGATCCCATCGGGGAGCTTCGAGACGTAGTAGCCGGTGCGGCGGGCGGTGTAGATCGCCGCTTCGAGCTCGGCGCGCTGCGGCGCCGGAAGAGGTTCCAACATCCTCTCGACCGTCAGATGGTCGGTGAGGTGGGCGAGGAAGACGCGCGTCTGCGCCGCCGATAGGTCGAGCTGGGTGCCGGGCCGCACGGTCACGACGACCGCGCGCGCGGGGTTCTCCTGCACGAGGGCCACGACCGGGCGGTCGACCCCCCACAGGCTCAGCACCGCGGTGGTGCCCGAGGTGCGGGCGAGCTCGTCGAGGTAGGCGGGCGCGACGTCGACGACGCGCTTGCGGTGGAGGGCGTGGATGCCGAGCTGCAGCACGAGGCCGCCGAGGGTGAAGGTGCCCTTGCGGTGCCCGCGCTCGAGGATGCCGGCCGTCACCATCGACGCGCAGTAGCGGTACGCCGTGGTGCGGTTGAGGCCGACCCGCTCGGCGACGTCCGCCGCCGTGAGCTCGACGGTCCGCGGGCCGAACAGCGCAAGGATCTGCCCGACCCGCGAGACCGACTGGATGTCGAGGTTCGAGGGGTCGCCGCCGGGCTCGGTGTTCGCCATCGCACGATCGTAGTTCAAATGGAGAACACCTCCCCCGGCGGCGTCACGACTCGATCCGGCTCAGCCGGCCAGCCAGTTGGTGAGCTTCGTC
Organism: Actinomycetes bacterium; assembly: GCA_023428065.1. GTDB lineage: Bacteria > Actinomycetota > Actinomycetes > Actinomycetales > Microbacteriaceae > Homoserinibacter. The sequence goes on from JAEYZI010000030.1 coordinate 30,429, forward strand.
GACGCGTCGTTGAAGTTCTCGGTGTACCACGGGATGTCCTGGAGCACCGTGATGCCCGGGTTGACCTTCGGGTTGTACACCTCGACCTTGCTCGCGAACTCGTTGAGCTCGAGCTTCGCCGCCTTGTTGATCGGCGCGACGCCGAGCATCTCGGAGATCTTCGCCACGGGGCCGGGCTCCATGACGCTCGCGAGGAACTTCTCGACCGCGGCCTTCTTCGTCGAGCCCTTCGGCACGGCGAACGCGTTGATCGAGGCGACCGTGACGTCCCACACGATCGTGAGGTCGTCGCCCTCGGCGAGCTGCGGCACGAGACGCGAGTCCGGCAGGAAGAACATGTCCACCTGGTCGGCCGCGACGGCCTGCTGCAGGGCGCCGACGTTCGGGGCGAACGTCGTGACCGAGCGGATCTTCTCGAGCTGGTCGAGCGCCTTGTCGACGTCGAGCGGGTAGAGGTTCTCGGGGTCGGCGCCCGCGGCGATCGAGGCGTACTCGAGGATGCCGTTCTGCAGGTTCGTGACGAACCCGCGCTGGCCCGGGAACTTGTCGGTGTCGAAGAAGTCCTCGACCGTCTTCGGCCCGCCGTTCGGGAACGCGTCGGTGCGGTAGGCCATCGGGGTCGCGTTGATCCAGTTGGCCGTGTAGCACTTGCCGACCGCACCGGGGACGAGGTCGTCCTCCGAGACGGTGAGCTCGATGTCGAGCGGCTCGAAGAGCGTGCCGCAGTTCTGCTCGGCCGCGTAGGGGGCCGTCGCGAGCACGTCCCACAGCACGGCGCCCGCCTCGACCTGCGCCTTCACCTGCGCCACGTCGGGCGGCGAGGTGTTGACGAAGGTGATGTTCGGGTGCGCCTGCGTGTACGGCACCTGCCACGCCTGGATCTGCGCGTCCTGGCCCGCGCCGCCGTAGCCGACGTAGGTGATCGTGACGGGGTCGTCGGTGCCGGGCGTGCCGTCCGCGGGGGCCGGCGTGCCAGCGCAGCCGGCGAGCAGGCCCACCGTCGCGACGAGGCCCACGCCGGACGCGACGGCGCGCCGTCCGGCTCGGGTTCGGAATGTGATTCGGGACATCGTTGTCTTTTCCTCCGGGTCGAGAGTCCGGCGGCAGCCGGGCTCGGGGTTGTGCGTGTCGTATGGAGTTGACGTCCGCGGGAGCGGACGGTTCGACGGAGTCCCAGCCGTCGGGATCACGGACCCGCGCGAGCGGGCCGCGACGTCTATGCGGCGACGATGCGCTGACGCTCGGGGCGCCAGTGCGCGATCACCTCGTCTCCGATCGCGACCGACGCGTCGAACGCGTCGATGCGCCCGCGTCCGCCGACGCCGGAGGCGCCGAACGCGAGCATCGCGGTGCGGTAGGAGCCCATGTACTCGACGTCGACCACGCGCGCTCCGACCGAGTTCGCGTCGGACGGCGCCTCCGCGGGCGTGCGCGCGATGCCGAGGTCCTCGGGGCGCACGACGACCGCGGCGCGGCTCAGCACGCCGGGGTGCGCCGCGATCGTGTCGGGGTCGACCGTCCAGGTGCGGTCCTCCCACGTCACCCGACCTCCGCCGGCGCCGCCGCCGAGCTCGAAGACGTTCGAGTCACCGAGGAAGCGCGCCGTGAAGAGCGTCTCGGGGCGCCGGTAGAGCTGCTCGGGGCTTCCCACCTGCTCGATGCGCCCCTGGTTGAACAGGGCGATGCGGTCGGAGAGGTTCATGGCCTCCTCCTGGTCGTGCGTCACGAAGACGAACGTCGAGCCGACCTCGCGGTGGATGCGGCGGATCTCCGACTGCAGCGCGCCGCGCAGGTTGCGGTCGAGCGCCCCGAGCGGCTCGTCGAGCAGGAGCGCCTTGGGGTCGAACACGATCGCGCGCGCGAGGGCGACCCGCTGCTGCTGGCCGCCGGAGAGCTGGTTCGGGTAGTCGCCGTCGCGCCCGACGAGCTGCACGAGCTCGAGCACCTCGGCGACCTTCCGCGCGATGACGTCCTTCGGCATCCGCCGCTCGCGGAGCGGGTAGGCGACGTTCTGCGCGACGGTCATGTGCGGGAAGAGCGCGTAGTTCTGGAACAGCATGCCGAGGTCGCGCTTGTGCGGGGGCAGCTTGCCGACGTCGGCGCCGTTGAGCGAGATGTTGCCGGCCGTGAGGGTCTCGAAGCCCGCGATGAGGTTGAGCGTCGTGGTCTTGCCCGACCCCGACGGGCCGAGCAGGGTCATGAACTCCCCCGGCTCGATCGTGAGGCTGATGTCGTCGACCGCGGGCACGGCGAGGCCGTAGTCCTTGGTGACGTGTTCGAGGTGGATGCGGGTGCCCGCGCGCGTCGCGGTGTCGGCGGCGCGGTCGGTGCGCTCGGTCGTCGAGGTGGTCATGGTTCTCCTAACGGCGCTTCGGGCGTCGGGCGAGCAGCGGGATGAGCAGCAGCAGCGTCACGGTGACGACGACGAGGCTCGACGATGCGGCGATCGTGGGGTCGACCTCGACCGTGACGGCCGTGTACATCTGCACGGGAAGGGTCTGGAAGAGGGGGGAGCGCAGGAAGAGCGCGATGACGACCTCGTCGAGCGAGGTGACGAACGCGAACACCGCGCCCGTGAGCACCCCGCGGCTGATGAGCGGCAGCGTCACGCGCAGGAAGGTGCGCGCGGGCGAGGCGCCGAGGGATGCGGATGCGCGCAGCAGCTTCGGGTCGAACCCGCCGAGCGCGCTCGTCACGGAGACGAGCACGAACGGCACGCCGATCGCGGCGTGCGCGAGCACGTAGCCGCCGATCTCGCCCACGAGGTGCCACTGCAGGAACGACACGTACACGGCGACCGCGACGACGATCGCGGGCGTGACCATCGAGATCATGAGCATCGTGCGCACCAGCCGCGACAGGCTGCCGGTGAGGCTGTGCAGCCCGAGTGCCGCGGCCGTGCCGACGACGGTCGCGATCGCGGCGGCGAGCACGGCCACGAGGAGCGAGTTCAGCAGCGAGCCGTACCACTTCGGGTTCGTGAAGAAGTTCTCGTAGAGCTCGAAGGTGAACTGCTTCGGCGGGAACTGGAAGCTGCCCTGCCCTCCGAAGCTCATTGGGATCACGAAGAGCGTCGGGAGGATGAAGTAGAGCGCCACGGCCACGCCGACGACGGCGAGCCACCACGGGATCGGGTCGACCGAGCGGTCGCGCCGCCGGCGGCCGCGCGGGCCGGCCGTGATGACGGCGGTCTCGAGCGACTCGGGGCCGCGCTGGGTGAGCGAGGTCATCGACGGGCCCCCGATCCGGATGTCGCGACGACGCCGATCGCCGAGATCGTGCCGCCGATGCGGTTGGCCCACGCGACGAGCAGCAGGGTCACGACGAGCACGACCATGCCGAGCGCCCCGGCGCCCGCGAAGTCGAGCAGCTGGGTCGTGCGCTGCGCGAGCAGCTGGGCGATGAGCGACTGCTGCGGCGAGCCGAGCAGGGCGGGCGTCACGTAGAAGCCGAGGCTGAGCGTGAAGACGAGGATGAGGCCCGCGACGACTCCGCCGCGCGAGAGCGGCCAGTAGACCTTCCAGAACGCGACGATCGGGCGCGACCCGAGGCCGCGCGCGGCGAGCAGGAGCTTGCGATCGATCCCCGAGAGCGAGCTGAACAGGGGCAGCACCATGAACGGCAGCAGCACCTGGCTCATGGCGATCGTCACGCCGATCTGCGAGCCGACGAGCTGGATGTCGCCGAGCCCGATCCAGCTGAGCGCCGTGTGCACGGGGCCGCCGCGCTGCAGGATCACGAGCCACGCGAAGTTGCGCGCCATGACCGAGGTCCAGAATGGGATGAGCACGACGACGAGCAACACGGCCCGCGTGCGGTCGCTCACGCGCGTCATGAAGTACGCGTAGGGGTAGCCGAGCAGGAAGGCGATGACGGTCACGAGGGCCGCGGTCGTCGCCGTGCGCCCGAGCACCGTGAGCGTCACGCCATCGGTGAAGAGGCGCACGTAGTTGTCGAGCGTCCAGGTGGGACTCGAGATGCTGCGGATGAGGCTCTGGGCGAGCGGCACGAGCAGCACGACCGTGAGCAGCGCGAGCGCCGGCACGAGCAGCAGCCAGTGGGCGTCGACGCGCCTCCTGCGCAGCACGCGCGCGGCGTCCGCGGGATCGGGTGTCGGGTCGGTCACGATGTCCTCTCTTCCGAGGCGAGCATCACGCTCAGCCGGTCGGCCGCCTCGCGCAGCAGCTCGACCCGCCCGACGACGTCGTCGGGCGACAGCACGGGGCTCGTGCCGAGCAGCGCGATGGCGGCCTGGATGTCACGGGGTCCGAAGACGGGCGCGGCCACGGAGGCGAGCCCGATGCGTCCGAGGTCGGCCCACGCGAGGCGTTCGCGACGCACGCGCGCGAGCGCCGCCGCTTCGAGTCGGCGCTCCTCCTCGCTGAGCGCGGAGTGCACGCGAGCCACGGCGGCCGCGTCGGACTGGAAGGCGAGCAGCACACGCGACTGCGCGGCGCGCACCTCGAGCACCGTGCCGACGCGCACGGTGAGGATGATGGTGCCCTCGCTCGCCTCCTCGACGAGGGTGACGACGGCGCCCGTGCGGCCGAGGAAGCTCAGCACGCACGTGAGCCCCGTGCGGTCGGAGAGCTGGCGCATGATCGCCGGCGCGATGGTGAGCAGCTGCTGCCGACCCGCGACGAGCGCGGAGAGCTGGTCGAAGAGCGGGCCGAGGCCGTACGAGCCGTCGAGGAAGCCGGAGCTCTGCAGCGACTGCAGGTAGCGGTGCGCGGTCGACCGGTTGAGGCCCAGGCGGTCGGCGACGAGGGCGGGCGTGAGCTGGCGCGTGTCCTGGTCGAGGAGCCCGAGCACGGCGGCCGCGCGCTCGATCGATTGGATCGATCCGCGCTCCGGGTCGAGGGCGAGCTCGGTCACCCCGAGCGCCGCATCCGTCGTCGCCATGCCACCTCCTCGTCGAGGTCCAGTTGTTCGAAATGCGTTCTGCGATTTCAGAATACGAACGCTAGAACAGGAGGGCTCGTTCGTCAACTCTCCCCGCGAGAACGCTCGTATCGGGTGCGCGTCCCTTATTGCGGGCTTTGCGCGGATGGGGATGGCGGTGTAGACATGTCGCCGAGCGTTTCGTAATCTGAACGCACTATTCGCCATCCGAACACAAGGAGGTTCGTCGGATGTCCACCGTCGACGATCGGGCCACCCCGTCACCCGCACTGCTCAAGGTCCTCACGGGGGCGGTGGATCTGCACACCCACTCGGGGCCGAGCCCCTTCCCGCGGCGCATCAACCACGTCGAGGCCTCGTACGACGCCGCGCGCATCGGCATGCGCGCGATCCTCATCAAGTCGCACCACCACAACACCGTCATGGATCTGCTCGCGATGCGCGACCTGCTCGCCGACGCGCCAACGCCGGCCTACGGCGGCGTCGCCCTCAACTCCGAGGTCGGCGGCATCAACCCCTCGGCCGTCGCCGTCGCCATCAAGATGGGCGGCCGCGCCGTGTGGGGGCCGACCGTGTCCGCCGCCCAGCACATCGCCGCGCACAGCCACGACGACGGCTTCCCGACCGCCGGCTCCGACCTCGAGGAGAAGGCCGAGTCGATCTTCGACGAGAACGGCGACGTGTCAGCCGAGACGGTGCGCGTCACCCAGCTCGTCGCGAAGGCCGACATCATGCTCACGGGCGGCCACCTCGACGTCGAGTCCCAGAAGGCGCTCTTCGCGACCGCGAAGGAGAACGGCGTGCGCCGCATCCTGCTCCACCACCCCGACTTCATCGTCGGCGCCTCGGAGAACGACGTCGAGGAGCTCCTCTCCTACGGCGCGTTCGTCGAGCACGAGATGTCCATGTACCACCCGGGCGTCCCAGCGCCCGGGTGGCCGATCTCCCGCCTGATCGACTGGATCGAGCGGATCGGCCCCGACCGCACCGTCATCGACTCCGACCTCGGCCAGGAGGGCAACCCGCTGCCCGTCGACGGCTACCTGTACGTCGCGCAGCAGCTGCTCGACCACGGGATCCCGGAGAAGGACGTGCGGCAGATGATGTGCCACAACACCGCCTACCTCCTCGGTCTCGAGGACTCGCCGAAGGCCGGATGATGCAGACCGCCGAGAAGGTGATCATCAGCACCGCGGTCACCGGCAGCGTCAACGTGCCGTCGCAGAGCGACTACCTGCCGCTCGCGCCCGAGGAGGTCGTGCGCGCCTCCGTGGAGGCGGCGGCCGCCGGGTCGGCCATCATCCACCTGCACGCGCGCCACCCCGACGGGCGGCCCGCGTTCGAGGCGGAGGTGTTCGAGCAGATCATCCCGCCGATCCTCGAGCAGGTCGACGTGGTCATCAACATCTCCACGGGCGGCTCCTCGCAGATGACGATGGAGGAGCGCCTCGCGGGCGCGACGCGGTTCAGCCCCGAGCTCGCCTCGCTCAACATGGGCTCGATGAACTTCGTGTACTCCGGCATCGCCGACAAGGTGACGCACTGGAAGCACGACTGGGAGGAGCCGTACGTGCGGGGCACGTACAGCCACCCCTTCATCAACAGCTTCGACCGCATCGAGTACGTGCTCCGCGAGCTCGGGGCGCGCGGCACCCGGTTCGAGTTCGAGTGCTACGACATCGGGCACCTGTACTCGCTCGCGTACTTCGTCGAGAAGGGCCTCGCCGAGCCGCCGTTCATGATCCAGGGCGTCTTCGGCATCCTCGGCGGCATCGGCTCCGACCACGCCAATCTCGAGCACATGGTGCGCATCGCCGACAAGCTCTTCGGCGACGACTACCAGTTCTCGGCGTTCGCGGCCGGCCGCGACCAGATGCAGTTCGCGACGCATTCCGCGTGGCTCGGCGGCCACGTGCGGGTCGGGCTCGAGGACAGCCTCTGGATCGGCAAGGGCAAGCTCGCCGAGAGCAACGCCCAGCAGGTCGAGAAGATCCGCGGGGTCATCGAAGACCTCGGCCGCCCCCTCGCGACGCCCGACGACGCCCGCCGGATGCTCGGCCTGAAGGGCCTCGCCGGCGTCACCCTCTGACCAAACCAGCCACGAACGGACAGCACATGAGCATGTACGCCAAGGACGACATCCGCTCGGCCCTGCAGGCGACCGCGCCGACCGTCCAGGTCGACCCGTCGACGCCCATCAAGCCCTCGCAGTGGATCGAGTTCCTGACGCTCGAGCCGAGCGCGACCCTCCCGCGGGGGAGCCGGATGTGGAACGCGCGCGCCGCGAACCTCGTCGTCTCCTACGTCGACGGGCGGGCAGGCGACGTGCTCGAGCGCGTCGGGCAGCCCGACGAGTACGCCGTGCTGCAGTACTCCGAGAGCGCGCGCATCCGCGTCGTCGCGCCGGATGCCACGGCCGACGTCGCCGAGGAGGCGTTCGTCGTGGTGCCGCCCGGCGACTCCCGCGTCGAGCTCCTGAGCGACGGGCCCGTCATCCGGCTCTTCTCGGTGCGCTCCGACGATCTGCGGGAGTCGGCCCTCAACGCCGACGCGTACGAGGAGCCGGATGCGCGCTGTGCGCCGCTCGGCGAGTGGCCCGAGCCGGTGGGCGGGTTCCGCCTGCGCGTGTACCGGCTCGCGGAGACGCCCATCGCGCCCGGCCGATTCGGGCGCATCTTCCGCACGACCAACGTCATGGTGAACTTCCTCGCCGAGGAGCCGACGCCGCGCGACCCGCACAAGCTCTCCCCGCACCACCACGACGACTTCGAGCAGATCTCGCTCGCCGTCAAGGGCGACTTCGTGCACCACATCCGCTACCCGTGGGGCCCGGACTCGGCCGCCTGGCGACCCGACGAGCACCGCCAGATCGCGACGCCGTCGATCTGCATCATCCCGCCGCCCACCGTCCACACGACGCAGGGGGTGGGAGCGCACCAGCAGCTCATCGACATCTTCTCGCCGCCGCGCGTCGACTTCTCCACCTCGGGCTGGGTGCTCAACGCGGCCGACTACCCGGCGGCGCCCGACCGCGGTATCCCGGAGGGGAACTGATGCCGACGCTCCCGCTCGCGCGCAGCCTGTTCCGCGCCGCCCTCGCCGACACCTCGCGCGTGCCGCTCGGCACGTGGGTGAAGCTGCCCGCGACCGAAAGCATGGAGCTCGTCGCCCTCGCCGGCTTCGACTTCGCGGTCATCGACCTCGAGCACTCGACGATGAACCTCGAGACCGTCTACCGGCACATCGGCACGGCACTGCTCACGGGCGTCTCGCCGATCGTGCGCGTGCCGAGCCTCGAGGGCGGCATCGTGCAGCGCGTGCTCGACGCGGGCGCGGAGGGCATCATGCTGCCGCACGTCGACACAGCCGAGCAGGCGCGTGCCGCCGTCGCCGCGGTGCGGTTCCCGCCGCTCGGCTCGCGCGGCGTCGGCAGCACGAGCCGGGCGGGGGCGTGGGGCGCGGTGTCGCGCGCCGAGTACCTCCGCTACGGCAACGAGGAGGTCGTGCTCATCCCGCAGCTCGAGAGCGCGGAGGCCGTCCGCAACGCGCGCGCGATCGCCGAGATCCCCGGCGTCGACGTGCTGCTCGTGGGCGCGGCCGACCTCTCGACGAGCATGGGGCTCACGGAGTCCGACCCCGACGTCGTGTCGCTCATCGCGGAGGCCGTGCGCGGCGCGCACGGGGCCGGGCGCCCGATCGGCAACGCGGGCGCCCCGACGGCCGCGAGCGTGCGGGCGGCGCTCGATGCGGGCTTCGACTTCACGATGCTCGGCAACGACGCCGGCCTGCTCGGCGCCGCGGCGCGCGCCGCCGTCGAGGCGGGGCGCGATGTCGCACGGCAGGATGAGTCCGACGAAGGGGTCGCATGACGATGGGCATTCTCGAAGACAAGGTCGTGCTGCTGGTCGGCGCGAGCACCGGCATCGGCGCGGAGGCCGCGCGCGTCTGCGCGGCGGAGGGCGCCTCGCTCGTGCTCGCCTCCCGGTCGGCGGATGCCCTCGACCGGCTCGCGGGCGAGCTCGCCGACGCGGGGCACGCGGTCGCGACGGCCGCGGGCGACGTGACCTCGGCATCCGACGTGGCCCGCATGGTCGACACGGCCGTCGAGCGCTTCGGGCGGCTCGACGGGGCGTTCAACAACGCCGGCCTCACCCAGAGCGGACTGCTGCACGAGGTGAGCGAGGAGGACTTCGACCGCCTGTTCGAGGTCAACGTCAAGGGCGTGTGGCTGTGCCTGCGCGAGGAGCTGCGGGTCATGCGCGCGGCGGGCGCCGGCTCGATCGTCAACACCTCGAGCGTCGGCGGCTTCAAGGGCAGCTCGGGGCTCGGCGCGTACCAGGCCACGAAGCACGCCGTCGTGGGGCTCACCCGAACCGCCGCGCACGACAACGGGCCGCTCGGCATCCGCGTCAACACGGTCGCCCCCGGCCCGACCGAGTCGGCGATGCTCGACGCGATGCGCCGCGCCGACCCCGACGCGATCCCCCGCCGCCTCGCCGCCATGCCGTTGCGCAAGGTCGGCACGGGGGCCGAGGTGGCCAACGCCGTCGCCTGGCTGCTGAGCGACCGCGCGAGCCACGTGACGGGGGCCGTGCTGCCCGTCGAGGGCGGCTTCACCGCCTGAGCGCGGTCGCCGTCGGCTACTCGGGCGGGCTCACCCGGATGAGGCGCGCGAACCGCACGACGAGATCGTCGGCGCCGGGGGCGAGGGAGATGCGGATGCGCACGTCCCCGCCTCCGGATGCGGCGAGGGCGCCGTCGGGGAGCGCGATCGTCGCGGTGCGCCACGCGCCCGATCCCGTGCGCTCGACCAAGGGTGAGACACCCGCCGCGGTGTCGACCGCGAAGGAGCCCGCGCCCGTGTCGAGGTAGGTGACCTTGAGCACGACGGACGCGGATGCCGCGGTCGCGAACCGGGGGTCGACCGCGAGCACGAAACCCGTGTCGCCCGCCGCGACATCCGTCGAGAGGCCCTCGTGGGCGATCCCGTTGTCCTCCTCGAAGACGTGCTCGTGCACGTCGACGTCGGTGCGGTGCGCGACGGAGCCCGACTCGTCGACCTGCACGAGCCACCGCTCGAGGTTCCGCACCCACGGGCGGTCGGGCCACGACTCCGCGGTGTCGAACGGGCCCGACTCGGGGTCGGCCCAGTACGTGTCCTCGGCGTCGCGGAACGCGGCCCACGCATCCGCCGACGTCGCCGCGTTCTGGCCGAGCGAGAGCCTCACCCAGTCCCAGTGCTCGCGCTCCTCGGCCATGTACGACGGACCCGGCACGACGTACATCCAGTTCATGCGCAGTTGCAGCGCCTTGAGGTTCGCCTGGCGCACGGCGTAGGAGACGTCGTCGGTCAGGTAGCCGCAGTCGGTGAAGCACTCGTTCTCGGTCGCGACGACGTAGCGGCCCGAGTGGATCGGCAGCGACTCGTCGACGACCATGTGCCCGTCGGCCTGGATGTGCGACCCGTAGGCGGGCGCCTCGCTCAGGTGGAAGTTCGAGAGCTCGGTGATGCCCGTGCGGATGCCCATGCCGGCGTCGACGGCCTGTCGCGCGAGCAGGTCGTCGGCCGCGCCGAACGGGCCCCACGGGTAGTCCTCGCCCGTGAAGACGAGCTTGTCGGCGTGCGAGCCGAAGAGGTCGACGAGGTCGCGCCACGCGTGGTCGTACCAGGCGAGGTAGGCCTGTTCGTCGAGGTCGCCCGCCTCGACGGCGGCCGTCACCATCTCGTAGTCGAACTCCGCCCACGTGAACGCCCCCGGCACGTACACGAACCGCAGGCGCGGGTCGGCCGCGAGCCCCAGGTCGACGAAGAGCATGCGGTAGGTGTCCATGAGGTGCCCCCACACGCACTCGTCCCAGATCGGCAGGTGCCGCTGGCCGTCGTAGTCGGGCCCGTAGCTCGACACGCCGCACGCCTCGGCGACCCACCGCGGGGCCCAATCCTCGCCGCTCGCGAAGATCCGCATCCAGAAGTCACCGGGCTCGCGCAACTGGGCGTCGAGGCCGTCGAAGCTCATGCCCTGTGCCGAGCCGGATGCCGTGCGGTCGACGCGCGCGTCGGGCGCAGGCCGCAGCTGCCGCCAGGTCACGTCGACCGAGCGCACGGCGACGAGTTCGGATGCGTCGGCCTCCTCCGAGAAGTAGCCCGAGTTCGCGGCGGGCCGCACCCAGCCGGGCAGCGACCAGTCGTCGCCGTCGACGACGGTCACGCCCGAGGGACCCGCGTCGACGAACGGATGCCGGGGCCCGACATCGAGGTCGATGCCGTCGCCGCCCGCCGTGGGGAGCGGTGCGGGCGCCGTCATCGTGCACCCTGCCAGGGCGACGAGGGCCACCGCGACCGCCACGGCGCGCCGCGTCTTGCGGAGGAGGCCGGACAGCTCGCGCACGGCACTACGCCCCGCGCCCGTCGGAGGGTTCCGTCCAGGCGAGGGCGGCGACCTGGCGCACCTCGATGCGGGCCGCGAGCGCGTCGACGTCGGCGGGGTCGAAGAGCGCGGCACCGGGGCGCAGCGTGTTGGCGGCGGCGACCGCGGATGCCGATCGCAGCGCCTCGGGCAGCGCGATGCCGCCGTCGAGCGCGAGCAGGAGACCCGCGAGGAACGAGTCGCCCGCGCCGACCGTGTACCGGCCGACAGGAGGCGGGGTGACGCGCCACGCTCCGCCCGCGTCGATCCCGAGGCTGCCCGCCGCGCCGTCGGTCACGACCGCGACCTCCGCGCCCCGCTCCCGCAACCGCGCCGCGAGCTCGACGAGGTCGCCCGCGCCGACCGCCTCCTCGGCCTCGACGCGGTTGACCTTGACGAGCGCGGGTCGTGTGCGCGCGAGCACGGCCGCGAGCGCCTCCCCCCGCAGGTCGACGGCGAGCCGCACCCCCCGGTACACGGCGGCGGCGAGCTCGCCGGCGAGAGACGCGGCCCGCGACGGCGGCACCGAGCCCGACACCGCGAGCCACCCCGTGCGCACGCGGCCGAGGGCCGCTCGCACGGCCTCCCACGACGCGTCGTCGAGCTCGAGCGCTCGTTCGTAGAACTCGGTGATGCGGCCGTCCGTGGCGTCGACGACGCTCACGCACATGCGCGTCGCCTCGCCCGCCGCGACCGGCTCGACGAGCACCCCGGCGGCGTCGAGCGACGAGCGGATGTCGTCGCCGATCGCCCCGCCGAGGGGCGCGATCGCGCACACGCGGCCGCCGAGCGTGTGGATCGCCCGGGCCACGTTGAGCGACTTGCCGCCCGCGAGCGCGACCTTCCACTCCGGACGATGGATGCCGCCGACCTCGAGCGTCGGCACCCCGTAGGTGACGTCGAGCGCGGGCGAGAGCCCGAGGCACGTGATCACGCGCCCAGCCCCGCCTCGACCTCCGCGCGGGTCGCCTGGCCACCCGTGCCGCCCGCCCCGCGCGTCGAGAGCGAGCCGGCGACGGCCGCCCAGCGCACGGCCTCCGCGAGCGGGCGACCGTCGAGCCACGCCGCGAGGAAGCCCGCGTCGAAGCTGTCGCCCGCGCCCGTCGTATCGACGACGTCGAGCGCGAGACCCGGCGCGCGCACGAGCTCCCCGCGCGGTGTCACCGCGAATCCCCCCGCGGCGCCGTCCTTGACGACGACGACGACGGGGCCGTGCGATGCGAGGGCACGCGCGGCGGCCTCGGCATCCTCTGCTTCGTGACCGCGCGCGCGGGCAAGCGCGAGCGCCTCCTGTGCGTTCGGCAGCAGCACGTCGAGGTGGGGCAGGCACGGGCCGACGCCCTCCCAGGCCCCCGCGGGGTCCCAGTTCGTGTCGAGGCTCGTCGTGACCCCCCGCGCCCGCAGCTCGGCGAGCACGCGCGGCAGCTCGGTGGCGAGCGACGGCACGAGGAACAAGGATGCGACATGCACGTGGGTCGCGTCGTGCGCGGCAGCCAGCACCTCGTCGGCCGTGAGCCCCGCGAGCGCGCCCGGGAGCGTGAGGATCGCGCGGTCGTCGGGGGCGGAGAGGATGACCGACACGCCCGTCGGCTCGTCGACGACCGCGAGCGCGCCCGTGTCGACCCCCGCGGCCTCGAGCAGCTCGCGCGTGCGCGCGCCGAACACGTCGGACCCGACGCGGGCCACGAGCGCCGTCGCGACGCCCAGCCGCGCGAGCCCCGCCGCGACGATCCCCGCGCTCGAGCCGAGCACGAGGTCCGCGCCCGTGAGCAGCTGCTCGGCCTGGCCGAAACGGGGCACGACGTCGCCGCGCAGCACGAGGTCGAGGTTCGCATCCCCCGCGACGAGCACACGTGCGCTCATCCCTTGAGTCCCGACATCGTCATCGTCTGCACGAACTGCTTCTGCGCGAAGAGGAAGAACAGCACGAGAGGGAGGGTGGCCACGACGTTGCCCGCCATGAGCAGCGACCACTGCGTGCGCCGCGTGCCCTGGAAGTTGGCGATGCCGAGCTGCACCGTGAACGAGTTCTCGTCGTTGATCGCGATGAGCGGCCAGATGAGGTCGTTCCACGAGCTGAGGAGGGTGAAGATCGCGAGCGTCGCCATCGCGGGACGAGCCAGCGGCAGCACCACCCGCAGGAAGATCTGCAGGCGGTTCGCGCCGTCGAGCGCCGCGGCCTCCTCCACCTCGGCGGGGATCGAGAGGAAGAACTGCCGCATAAGGAAGATGCCGAACGCCGACGCGAGCCACGGCACGAACGCCGCGGCGAGCGTGTTCACGAGCCCGAGCTTCGAGAACATGATGTACGTCGGGATCATGAGCAGCTGCGTGGGGATCATGATCGTCGCGACGATCATGAAGAACCCCACGTTCCGGCCGCGGAAGCGCAGGCGGGCGAACCCGTAGCCCGCGAGCGAGCACAGCACGATGTGCGACGCGATCGACACCGCCGAGACGATCGTCGAGTTCGCGAGCCAGCGCACGACATCCGTCTGCGTGAAGAGCGCGACGAAGCCGTCGAAGGTGAGCCGCGACGGGACGAACGGCGGCGGGAACTTCACGAGCTCCTCGGCGGGCGAGAGCGACGCGAGCAGCATCTGCGCGAACGGGATCACGAAGACGAGGGCGATCGGCGCGAGCACGAGGTGCCACATGCTGAAGCGCGCCTTCGGCTTGGGGGCGCCGGCGGTGTGCAGCGCGCGGGTGGCGGTCGTGACGGCCATCAGAACGCCTCCATCTTCCGGCTGCGGGCGTAGAGCACCATGCCGATCGTGATGAGCAGGGTCACGAAGAACAGCACGTACGCCGCCGCCGAGCCTCCGCCGAAGTCGAGCGCCTTGAACGCCTTCTCCCACAGGTAGTAGACGATCGTCTTCGTCGCGTCGAGCGGGCCGCCGCGCGTCGTCGTGTACACGAGATCGAAGAGCTGCAGGGCCCCGATGACCTGCCAGATCGTCACGAACACCGTCACCGGGCTGAGCTGCGGCCACACGATCCGCCAGAAGGTCTGCCAGGGGTTGGCGCCGTCGATGCGCGCCGCCTCCAGCAGATCGCCCGGAACATCCTGCAGGGCCGCGAGGTAGATCACCGTCGTGAACGCGGCCTGACCCCACAGCGACATGATCGCGATCACGAGCATCGCCTGGTTCTGGTCCTCGAGCCAGCCCTGCGCGGGCAGCCCGAGCGCCCGCAGCACGTTGTTGGCGAGACCGAACTGCGGGCTGAAGAGGTAGGTCGACAGGATGCCGGTCGCTGCCGCGGACGCCACGAACGGCACGAAGATCGCGGTGCGGTAGAGGCCGATGAGCGGGATGTCGCGGTTGAGCGCGACGGCCAGGAAGAGGCCCAGCAGCACCGACGCCGGCACGAACAGCAGCACGAAGAGGCCGGTGTGCGACACCGCGGCCCAGAACTCCTCGTCGCTCAGGAGCTTCCCGTAGTTGTTGAGGCCGACGAACTTGGGCGGCGCGAAGCCGTTCCACTTCTGCAGCGAGAGCAGGAGGGCCCACACCGCGGGGAAGAGCGACAGGCCGAGGATGAGCACCATCGCGGGCGCGACGAACGCCCACCCGGTCAGGTCGGCGAGGCCCCGGCGCTTGCGCGCCCCCGCGGGGGTGTCGGGGGTCGAGCCGCGCGGCGCGCCGCCGGCATCCGGCCGCCGGGCCGCGCGTGTCTCGGTGATCGTCGCCATCGTCGCCTCCTCGAACCATTCTCGATTCAGGAGAGCACGATCGAGCGCGTCAGGTGCCGCGGCTTGTCGGGGTCGAGTCCCCGCTCGACGGCCGTACGCACCGCGAACTGCTGCGCGAGCGCGAGCTGCACGAGCGGGTCGGCGCTCGACTGCACGACGCGCGCTCCCGTGACCTCGATGTCGCGCACGAGGTCGTCGTCGACCACCCCGAGCAGCCAGACGAGCGAGCCGGGGTGCGCGACCGCGAGCGGTCCGTGCCGGTAATCGAGCAGCGGATACGACTCCGCCCAGGCCTGCGCGGCCTCCCGAACCTTGAGCGCGGCCTCCTGCGCGAGGCCGTACGTCCAGCCCCGGCCGAGGTACACGATGTGGTCGAAACCCGGGGGCGCCTCCGGTGCGCCCTCGGCGAGCGCCCGCTCGGCGAGCTCGGGAAGCGCCGAGACGTCGTCGCCGAGCGCCGCGCGGGCGAGGAAGAGGAAGGTTGTCGGGAACCGGGTCTGCACGACCGAGCGCTCGTCGGCGAAGTCGAGCACGAGTACCTCGTCGGCGAGATGCGCCGCGGGGGAGTCGGCGACACCCGTGACGACGAGCTTGCGCACGCCGTCCGGCACCGCGCGCAGCGCCTCGACGACCTCGGTCGTCGTGCCCGAGCGCGTGATGCCGAGGACGGCGTCGTAGGGGCGCCAGGGGCGCGGCTCGGAGGCGTACGCCGCATCCGTCTCGCCGAAGCCCGCCGTCTCCCGCAGCAGCGCGAACGACTCCGCCACGAACGCGGAGGTGCCGCATCCGATGACGAGGACGCGCTCACCGGACCGCGTGAGCATCGCGGTCGCGGCGGCGCGGAGCTCGAGCGAGCGGCGCCAGACGTCCGGCTGGCTCTCGATCTCGAGGCTGGTGATGTTCATGGTCGGCGCTCCTGCTGCGGGGGTGGAGGTGGGGGCGCCCCTGCTGGTCGCCCCCACCGGGTGGATCAGTTTCCGGCGAGAGCCTCGTCGGCCTTCTTGGCGGCGGCCTCGAGCGCCTCCTTCGGGGTCCCCTGACCCTGGAGCACCTTCGAGATGGCGGAGCCGATGGCCTCCGAGAGTCCGACGTAGCCGGCCACCGTGGGCCGCGACTTGATCGCGTTCTCGTTGTTGGCGGCCATGATGTCGATGCCGGGGAGGGCGATCACCTGAGCCTGGAACTCGGGGCTGTCGATCTCGCTGGCCCGCAGGGGCAGGTTGCCGAACTCCACGTTCCAGCGCACGTCCTGCTCGGGAGCGGTGAGCCACTTGAGCAGCTCGACCGACCAGTAGTTCTCGTTGACGTCCTGCGTGTCGAAGAGCGCCCAGATGTCGGGGCCGGAGACCGTCTGGTGGTCGCCGTCGGTGCCGGGCAGCACGGTCACGCCGTACTGGGTGCCCGCCGTGTTGAGGTCGTACAGCTGCCACGGGCCCGAGGTCATCATGCCGATGCGGTCGGCCGCGAAGAGCTGCGCGAACTTCGTGTCGGTCTGGTCGAGGTAGATGCTCCCGTCCTCGACGGCCATCTGCCGCAGGAACTCGAGGGCCTCGACGCCCGCGTCGCTCGCGAAAGCCGCGGTCGTCTGGTCGTCGCTCAGGATCTCGCCGCCGTTCTGCCACAGGTGCGGCCAGAACTGCCACGTGGTCTCCTCCGAGCCGGACACCGAGTAGGCGTAGCCGTAGGTCTCGGTCGAGGGATCGGTGAGCTTCTTCGCGGCGGCGCGGAAGTCGTCCCAGCTCCACTGATCGGTCGGATACGCGACGCCCGCGGCGTCGAAGACCGTCTTGTTGTAGATGAGGGAGAGGTTGTCGACGAGTGCGGGGAAGCCGATGATCGCCTCGCCGGTGGGCTGCACGGTGGCGCGCGCGGCCTCCGAGAACTCGTCCCACCCGAACGACGGGTCGTCGACCTGATCGCGCAGGTCGAGCGTGCGACCCGACGACTCGAGCTCGCTCGCCCAGGACCCGAAGGAGTAGGAGATGTTCGGGTAGGTGTCGCTCGCGAAGCCGGCGGAGAGCTTCTGGAGCAGCTCCTCGGTCGACGATGCGCCCGAGGAGATGTCGATCGTGACATTGGGGTGCTCGGACTCGAACTCCTCGGCGAGCCCCTCGAGGATGCTCTGGGCCTCGTCGGCCTGGCCAGTCCACCAGGTGATCGTGACGTCGGCGTCGGGGTCGAGCTCGGTGGCGCCTCCGGCGGTGCATCCGGTGAGCGCGGCTGCTGCTGTGGTGGTGGCTGCGGCGAGGGCGAGCCAGGTGATGCGACGGTGCATGTGCGGTGTCCTCTCGTGCGGTGAGTCCATGCTGGTGACCGAATGATCATTTGCCAATAACAAGTGTTGATTCGCTCACTATCTGTGAGCGATGCGCGTAGGTGGCCGCCCGCGTCAGACGCTCATCCGCGATGCGCGTTCCTGGGCGCCGTGGGCCTGATCCGCTTAGCGTTGCGGCATCGCCGAGCCCAGGAGCCGAACGTGAGCGACACCGCCGAGACCGCCGACGCCCCCCTCTCGTGGGAGCAGCTGAGGACCCTGCCCGTGCCCGAGTGGCATCCGGTGTCGCAGCTGCGCCTGCCCGCCACCGAGGTCGAGCGCGCCGCCCACCCGGCGATCGACGTGCACAACCACCTCGGCCGCTGGCTCACGGACGACGGCGACTGGATGATCGCGGACCCGGATGCGCTCGTCGCCCTCATGGACGCCTGCGGGGTCGAGACGATCGTCAACCTCGACGGGATGTGGGGCGAGGAGGTCACGGCGAACGTCGAGCGCTACGACCGTGCGCACCCCGGCCGCTTCCTCACCTTCTGCCAGCTCGACTGGGCCGCGCTCGCCTCCCCGGACGGCGTCGACCGCCTCCGCGCCTCCCTCGACGACAGCGCGGCTCGGGGTGCCCGCGGCGTGAAGATCTGGAAGAACCTGGGGCTCACCATCCGCGACGGCGACGGGGCGCTCATCCTGCCCGACGACCCGCGCGTCGTGGAGGTCGTGCGGCACGCCGGAGAGCTGGGGCTGCCGGTGCTCATCCACACCGCCGACCCCAAGGCGTTCTTCGAGCCGCTCGACGCCCGCAACGAGCGCATCGACGAGCTCATGCAGATGAAGGAGTGGTGGTTCGGCGACCGCTCGGTCCACCCCACCTTCGACCGCCTGCTGGCCGCGCATCGCACCCTCGTCGAGTCGTGCCCCGGTACGCGATTCGTCGGGGCGCACGCGGGGTGCGCCGCGGAGGACCTCGACCTCGTGGAGCGACTCCTCGACGACTGCCCGAATTACACGATCGACATCGGCGGCCGGATGGCGGAGCTCGGGCGCCAGCCGCGCCGCTTCCGCGCCCTGCTCGAGCGCCACCCCGACCGCGTGCTGTTCGGCACCGACATCTACCCGGCGACGGAGGAGCAGTTCCGGCTGCACTTCCGCTTCCTCGAGACCGACGACGAGGCCTTCAGCTACGCGCCCGGCGAGCCCGTGCCGCCGCAGGGACGCTGGACGGTATCCGCTCTCGGGCTGCCGCCCGACATCCTCGAGCGCGTCTACCGAACGAACGCGGCCCGCGTGCTGGGCCTCCCCTAGCCCCATCCCCTCCGTCCGCCGCCCCCGCCGCCCGCCACCCCCCCCGCCACCCGGCCACGTCGAAAATGCAGGAGCGCTGCCGCCGCATCCCCGTATCCGCGGGGCGTGGCATCCGCCGCACTCCCGAAACTCCTGCAGTTTCGACCCTGTCGGCGGGCCGACCGGGGGGGGTGGGGTGCGGATGGGGTGCGGATGGGGTGGGGCGGCGGCGGCAGGCGGCAGGGCGGCAGGGGCGGATGCGGGGTCAGGGGGCGAGGAGGGCGGCGAAGTGGGCGACGACGCGGGCCATCGCGTCGCGACCGTGAGCCGTGTACGGGCGTGGATCGACGGCGTCCGGATGCGCTGCGAGCGACTCGCGCACGGCCGCCGTGGCTGCGACGTTGAGCGCCGTACCCACGTTGACCTTGCGGATGCCGGCCGCGACCGCCGCGCGGATCGGGTCGTCCGCCACGCCCGACGAGCCGTGAAGCACGAGCGGCACGGGCACGCGCGCCACGATGCGCGCCACGAGCTCCACGTCGACCCCGGCGGTCCGCTCCCGCATCGCGTGCGAGCTGCCGACCGCGACGGCGAGCCCGTCGACGCCCGTCGCCTCCACGAACGCGGCGGCATCGTCCGGGTCGGTGCGCGCGCCCGGCGCGTGCGCACCGTCCTTGCCGCCGATCTCACCGAGCTCCGCCTCGACCCACAGCCCGGCATCGTGCGCGCGCCGGGCGGCCACCGCGGTGGCCGCGATGTTGGCGTCGTCGTCGAGCTTCGACGCGTCGACCATGAGCGAGCCGAGCCCCCACGCCTCGGCGCGAGCGATCGCGAGGTCGACGAGGCGCGCATCCTCGAGGTGGTCGAGGTGCAGGGCGAGAGGCGCGGATGCCGCCTCGGCGACGGCGCGGCAGGCCGCGAGCAACGGCGCGGGGTCGCCCCCGTGGAACCGGATGGCGTTCTCGCTCACCTGCAGGATCGCCCCCGTGCCCGCCTCGGCCGCGCCCCGCGCGATCGCCTCGGCGTGCTCGAGGGTGATGACGTTGAACCCCGCGACGGCCCCGCCGGATGCCACCGCGGCATCCAGCAGCTGCCTCGTCGGAACGAGGGTCACGGCAGTTCGTGCGGCACCCGGCCGCCCAGATTCTCGGGAAGAAGGTGCGCGTGGGCCGCGGTGAGCTCGTCGCAGAGGCTCCAGAGCTCGTCGGGGGTGAGCGTGGAGCTCGCGTTGGGGTCGACGAGCACCGCCCGCCTCACGAGCTCGGGGTCACCCTCGCGCGCCGCCCGGATGGTGAGCTCGGCGACGGAGAGGTAGGTGCGGTTGAGCGCGGCGCCCGCCGGCCACACCTCGCCCCACACCACGGGGGAGACGCCCGAGGCGTCGACGGCCGCCGGCACCTCCACGACGGCGCCCTGCGGCAGGTTGTCGATCCAGCCGCGATTGGGCACGTTGACGTGGATCTCACGCGCGGTGCCGGTGAGCATCGAGTGGATGATCTGGGGTGCGTACTCGGCGGCGTCGCCCTCGTCGTGCAGCGGCACGTCGCCGCCCGCCGCGAGGATGGCACGGGCCTCCTCGAACTCGCGCACGTTGTCTTCCGAGATGCCGAGGTACTGCAGGGGCTCGAGGCGGAAGCGTTCGATCTGCGAGTCGTCGCGCAGGAACCAGTCGAGGTACTCGGCGGAGTGCTCGCTCGTCTCGGTCGGGTAGTAGCCGATCCGGCGGAAGATCTCGACGCGGGCCCGGCGCTCCAGCTCGGGGTCGGCCGCGATCCGCTCCCGAAGGCGCGGGTAGAGGTCTTCCCCGTCGCGGCTCCACTCGGTGAGCCACGCCTGGTGGTTCACGCCCGCGGCGCGGTAGTGCGTGCCCTCGAGCGGGACGCCCACGAGCTCGCACAGGTCGTTGACGGTCCAGTAGACGCTGTGGCAGAGGCCGACGGTCTTGAGCTCGGGGGCGACGACCGACATCCACCACACGTTCATGGCCATCGGGTTCGTGTAGTTGAGGAACCACGCGTCGGGGCACAGCTCGGCCATGTCGCGTGCGATCCCCGTGAGCACCGGGAAGGTGCGCAGCGCCCGGAACACGCCGCCGACGCCCGTCGTGTCGCCGATCGTCTGACGGAGGCCGCGGCGGGCGGGCAGCTCGAGGTCGACGCGGGTGGCGTCGATGCCGCCCACCTGGATCATGTTGATCACGAAGTCGGCACCGGCGAGGGCCGTGCGGCGGTCCGCCGACGCGGTCACCCGCACCTCGCGCCCGAGTCGAGCCGCGACGTTCTCGGCGGTGAGTCGGGCGACGTCGAGGCGTTCGGGGTCGATGTCGTGAAGGGCGATGTCGAGCACGGGCAGGTCGGGGAAGCGCAGCAGGTCGGTGAGCAGCTGTCGGGTGAACACGACACTGCCTGCCCCGAGGAAGACGATCGTCGGCATGCCTAGATTGTCGAGAGTCTGCTCAAGTCGCGCAATGTAATGAGCGGATTGACGCCCATTCGCTCATCTGTCATGCTCGCTTCCCATGGCAACCGCCTACAGCACGAGCACCGTCGCCGAACTCGGCGGCTCCCCCAAGCGCTCTCGGCGCATGGCCGACATCCTCGACGCCATCGCGGAACGCGGCGAGGTCTCGCTCGCCGAGCTCACCGAGCTCTTCGACAGCTCCGCCGCGACGCTGCGCCGCGACCTCACGGTGCTCGCCGATCAGGGCCTCATCGTGCGCACCCACGGTGGCGCGAAGGCGGCCGGATCGCTCGCCGAGCTGCCCGTCGCGCTCCGCGACACGCGCTTCCAAGACGCCAAGCGGCGCATCGCTCGCGCCGCAGCGCTCCGCATCCCGCGCGAACGCCACGCGGTCGCGCTCTCCGGCGGCACGACCACGGCGGGGGTCGCGCGGGAGCTCGTCAACCACGTCGACCTCACGATCGTCACCAACTCGCTCTCGATCGCCTCGCTCGTGGCGTCCCACCCGCGACTCAAGGTCGTCATGACCGGTGGCATCCTGCGACCGCAGTCGCTCGAGCTCGTCGGGGTGCTCGCCGAAGGCACCTTCACGGCGGTCAACGTCGGCACCGCGATCCTCGGCGCCGACGGCGTCTCGGTGTCGGCGGGGATCACCACCCACGACGAGACGGAGGCCCGCACAAACCACGCGATGGTCGCGAAGGCCCAGCGCACGATCGTCGTGGCCGACGGCTCCAAGATCGGTCGGGCGGCTCTCGCCCAGATGGCCGCCATCTCGGATGTCACGACGCTCATCACCGACGACTCGGCCGACCCCGACGAGCTGCAGCGCCTGCGCGACGCGGGCGTCGAGATCGTGCTCGCGTGAACTAGTCGACCGGCAGGGTCAGCCAGACGCGGGCCCCGCCGAGCGGCGAGTCCTCGATGCCCATACGTCCTCCGTGCGCCTCGACGATGCGCCGGCAGGTCGCGAGGCCGATGCCGAGCCCCGGCTCCTCGCTCGCCGCCCCGCGCTCGAGCAGGCCGAACACGCGCGCACGCTCCTCGGGCGGCACCCCCGGGCCGTCGTCATCGACCATGATGCGCACGACGTCGCCCTCCGCGGCGGCGTGCACGCGCACGTGCGGCGCGGCGGTGCCGCGGCGGAACTTCACGGCGTTCGCGACGAGGTTCTGCAGCACGGCACGCACGAGCGTCGCGTCGCCGACGGCGGGCACGTCGACGTCGCTCGTGAGCTCCGCGCCGCTCGCGGCGAGCTCGTGCGCCAGGTCGTCGCGCACCGCCTCGACGACCGCGGGGAGATCGAGCTGCTCCGTGCGCGGCTCGGCGCCGCTCAGGCTCGCGAACTGGAGCACGTCCGAGATCATCGCGTGCATGCGTCCCGTCACGGCGTGTGCGCGCCCCAGCCACGTGCGCACATCCGGCGCCTCATCGAGATCGGGGCTCGACTCCGCGAGCTCGATGTAGCCCGCGACCGCGGTGAGCGGGTTGCGGAGGTCGTGGCCGATCTGCCCCGCGAACGACTCGAGCCGGCGGTTCGACTGCCGCAGCAGGCGCCCCGCACGCCGCAGCTCGAGCACGTCCACCACCTGGTGGGCGAGGATCTCGAGGCCGCGCCGCTCCTCGTCGTCGATCTCGCGCACCTCCTCGTCGAACACGCACAGCGTGCCGATCGGGATGCCGTCGGGCGTCACGAGCGGGCTCGAGGCGTAGAAGCGCACGTGGCCGATCCGGCCCGTGACGAACGGGTTGTCGGCGAAGCGCGGGTCCGCCCGCGCATCCGAGACCACCACCTGCTCGCGACCCTCGAACAGGCCGTCGCACATCGAGTCGGCGCGCGTGCACACCGAGGCCTCGACGCCCCACGCGGCCACCTGGTGCTGCCAGCGGTCGTCGATGATGTTCACGACCGCCTTCGACGAGCCGCACAGCCTCGCGGCGAGCCAGACGAGCCCCTCGAGATCGGCGATGGACGAGCCGACCACCTCGTAGCCGGCGATGGCCTCGCGGCGTGCGGCATCTTGCGCAGTCGACATGCGACCTCCCCCGCTCCGACCCTATCCGTCGCGGGGGCTCGCGCGGGCGCGGTCGGGGCCCGCTAGAGTGACGGTGTTTTCCACGTGGAAACGCCCGCTGCCACCCGATCAGGATTGCCGACGATGTCAACTCCGAACCCCGCGCCCACGCGTGCCGCCGCACCCGACTCCCCCACCCGCGAGCCGCGGGAGCGTCCCGGGGCGCGCATCTGGTGGACGGTCATCGTGCTCGGCCTCGTCGGCCAGCTCGCGTGGACCGTCGAGAACATGTACCTCAACGTGTTCGTCTACGACGTCATCTCTCCCGACCCCACCGTGATCGCCTCGATGGTGGCGCTCAGCGCGATCGCCGCGGCGACCGCCACGATCATCGTCGGCGCGTGGTCGGACCGCCTCGGTCGACGCCGTGTCTTCGTCTCGGTCGGCTACCTCGCGTGGGGCGTGTGCACGGCCGCGTTCGGCATGCTCGCGCCCGCCGAGGGCGCCGTCGCCGCGCCGTACGTCGCCGCCGCGATCATCGGGATCGTCGCCCTCGACTGCGTCATGAGCATCTTCGGCTCGGGCGCCAACGACGCCGCGTTCAGCGCGTGGGTCACCGACGCGACGACGCCCCGCACGCGCGGCCGGATCGACGGCGTGCTCGCGATCATGCCGCTCATCGCGATGCTCCTCGTCTTCGGCGCGCTCGACGGCCTCACGCGCGCGGGCGAGTGGCGCCTCTTCTTCGGGATCGTCGGCGCCGCCACGAGCGTCACGGGCATCGCGGCGTGGTTCCTCGTGCGCGACGTGCCGCGCGCGGCGGACGCGGATGCGGCATCCGGCTCCTCGACGCTCACCCGCATCGTGCGCGGTTTCCGTCCCTCCACGATGCGCGCGAACCCCGGCCTCTACCTCTCGCTCCTGCTGTGGCTCGTGGTGGGCACGTCGACGCAGGTGTTCCTGCCGTACGTCATCATCTACCTCCAGCGGTGGCTGCAGATCGAGGCCTACGCGCTCCTGCTCGGCGCCTCGCTCATCGCCGCGTCGGTCATCAGCGTGCTCGGCGGGCGGGTCATGGACCGCATCGGCAAGCGCCGGATGCTGCTGCCCGCGACGGTCATCTTCGCGGTCGGCCTCGTCGGCATGTTCGTCACGCGCGACCTCGTGCCCGTGATCATCGCCGCCTCGCTCACCCTCGGCGGCATGATGCTGACCTCCGCCTCGATCTCGGCGACCGTGCGCGATCAGACGCCCGAGGGCCAGGCGGGCGTCGTGCAGGGCCTGCGCATGGTGACGGCGATCATGGTGCCGATGATCGTGGGGCCGTTCCTCGGCGCCTGGGTCATCTCGGGTGCGGGGCAGACCTACATCGACCTCGGGGTCGTGAAGCCCGTGCCGGGGCCGGAGATCTTCCTCGGCTCGCTCGCCGTGCTCGTGCTCGTGCCGCTCGTGGCCCTCCTGCGCTCGCGCGTCGAGCGCCGCACCCGATGAGCGCCGGCACCCCCGCGGTGCCGCTGCCGGAGTACCCGCGCCCGCAGCTGCGGCGGGAGGACTTCACGATCCTCAACGGCACGTGGGAGCACGCGTTCACGCCCGCCGGCGCGCCTGAGCCGGACGTGTGGGACGGGCCGATCCTCGTGCCGTTCTCCCCCGAGACGGAGCTCTCGGGGGTGGGCCGCCAGCTGCAGCCCGACGAGACGCTCTGGTACCGCCGCACCTTCGCCGCGCGCCGCGCGCCCGGCGAGCGCGTGATCCTGCACTTCGGCGCGGTCGACCAGAGCTGCGCGGTGCGCGTCGACGGCGTCGAAGTGGTCACCCACGTCGGGGGTTACCTGCCGTTCTCGGCGGACGTCACCGACGCGCTCGGCGACCGCGCCGAGCACGAGCTCGTCGTCGAGGTGCGCGACGTGAGCGACACCTCCCACCACTCCCGCGGCAAGCAACGCCTGCGGCGCGGCGGCATCTGGTACACGGCGCAGTCAGGAATCTGGCAGACGGTGTGGCTCGAGACGGTGCCCGAGGTGCACGTCGCCGGGCTCCGGATGCGCACCCCCGGCATCCGCGCGCACCTCGAGGCGGCGACGGTGGAGCTCCACGTCGACGCCTCGGACGGCGGCGCGCACCCGGTGTCGGTCGAGGTGCGCGCCGAGGGCGCCGTCGTCGCGCGCGCGAACGGGCTCTCGGGCGCCGAGCTGCGCGTCGAGGTGCCCGAGCCGCGCGCCTGGAGCCCCGAGGACCCCTTCCTCTACGACCTCGACATCGCGCTCGGCGACGACCGGGTCGCGAGCTACGTGGGCCTGCGCTCCGTCGAGGTCGCGCCCGACGCCGCGGGGGTGCCGCGCCTGCACCTCAACGGGCGGCCGTACCCCCACATCGGCGTGCTCGACCAGGGCTACTGGCCCGGCTCGCTCTACACCGCGCCGAGCGACGAGGCGCTCGTGCGCGACATCGTCGCCATGAAGGACCTCGGCTTCACGATGCTGCGCAAGCACATCAAGATCGAGCCGCTGCGCTGGTACCACCACTGCGACCGGCTCGGCATGCTCGTCTGGCAGGACATGGTCAACGGCGGCGAGCGCTACCGCCCCGCGATCATCACGACCCCCGTGCTCTCGCCCCGCATCCGCATCTCCGACCGCCACCACCGCGCCTTCGCACGTGCGGATGCGGCGGGCCGCGCCGAGTTCCTCCGCGAGCTCGACGAGACCGTCACGCTGCTCGGCAACAGCCCCGCCGTCGTCACCTGGGTGCCGTTCAACGAGGGATGGGGTCAGTTCGACGCGGCCCGGACCGCCGAGCGCGTGCGCGCCCTCGACCCCGACCGCGTGATCGACCACGCGAGCGGATGGCACGACCAGGGCGCGGGCGACCTGCGGAGCCTGCACATCTACTTCCAGCCCATCCGCCCCGCGCGCTGGTGGGGGCGCGACGGCCGGGCGCTCGTCGTGTCCGAGTACGGCGGCTACAACCTGCGGCTGCCGGGCCACGACTACCCGGAGCGCGAGTTCGGCTACCGGCGCGCGAAGGACGCCGACGAGCTCACGGCGCAGTACGAGCGCCTGCACCGCCACGAGGTCATCCCCGCCATCGCGCACGGCCTCTCCGCGACCGTCTACACGCAGCTCGCCGACGTCGAGGACGAGTCGAACGGCATCCTCACGGCCGACCGCACCGAGGTGAAGCCGCACGCCGACACGGTCCGCGCGATCAACCACGACATCCGCCGCGCCTTCGAGGCGGCCACGACAGGAGCACCCGCATGACCGAGCGCGAGATCACCGCACCCGTGGCGCTGTGCCGCGCCGACGGCAGCCTCAACCCGGACGCCGTCGGCTGGAGCCGCCGCCCGCTGCACGACACCTCGCGGATCGGCCGCGGGCTGCGCGACCGCGGACGCAACAAGCGGTGGGAGTACTGGGCCATCGTCTCGCCCACGCACATCGTGTCGGTCACGGTGTCGTCGCTCGACTACGCCGCCGTGCACGGCTTCTGGGTGCGCGACCGGCGCACGGGCGAGACGATCGACCGCGGCCGGGTGGCAGGCCCGTGGACCGCGAGCCTCCCCGGCTCGCTCGGCGGCGGCCCGGCGCGCGCGAAGTCCGGCCCGCTCGAGGTCGACATCCGTGACGAGCCGGGCGGCACGCGCCTGCGCGCACGATCCACGGGCGTCTCGGTCGACGTGTTCGCCGAGGCGGATGCCGACCACGAGTCGCTCGCGGTCGTCGTGCCCTGGTCGGAGCGTCGCTTCCAGTACACGGTCAAGGACGTGGGGCGCCGCGCGCGCGGCACCGTCACGGTCGACGGGGAGACCACCGAGCTCGTCGACGCGTGGGCGGTGCTCGACCACGGGCGCGGGCGCTGGCACCACGACGTGCGCTGGAACTGGGCCGCCGCGGTCGGCCAGACCGACGGGCACCAGGTGGGGCTGCAGTTCGGCGCCCGCTGGACCGACGGCACGGGCATGACCGAGAACGCGCTCATCGTCGACGGGCACGTCACGAAGATCTCGGAGGACGTCGTGTGGGGCTACGACCTCGAGCGCCCGATGGATCCGTGGACGATCCGCGGCACCGACGTCGACCTCACGGTGACCCCCGAGTACGACCACGTCTCGCGCACCGACCTCGGCCCCATCGGCACGCGTGGCGACCAGGTGTTCGGCGTGTTCGACGGCTGGATCCGCGTCGACGGCCGACGCATCGAGGTGCGCGAGCTCTTCGGCTGGGCGGAGGACGTCGCCAACCGCTGGTGAGCGGGCGTCCGCTCAGCGCGAGGCGAAGGCCCGCGTGAGGCGCTGTGCGTCGGGGGTCTCGTAGGCGGCGCCGATCGTGCGCGCCTCCTCGGCGAGCTGCTCCGGCATCGACCGTTGGGCGGCGTCGCGCACGAGCCGCTTGGCCTGCCCGTACGCGGATGCGGCGCCGTCGACCCAGGAGCGGGCCACGGCCTCCGCGCGCGCTCCGACCTCGGCATCCGCCACGGCCTCGGCGGCGAGACCCCACGCGACCGCCTCGGCGCCCGTGAGCATCCGGTCGCTCAGCACGAGCTGCAGCGCACGACGTTCGCCGACCGCGCGCGCGAGGTGCGCCGACACCGAGAGGTCGGGGGTCAGGCCCATGTTCGCGTAGCGGCTGCCGAGCTTCGATCCCTCGCCGACGACCGCGTAGTCGCACGCGAGCAGGATGCCGAGACCGCCCCCGACCGTGGTTCCGTGAGCGGCGACCGCGACCGGCACCCGAGACTCGGTGAGCGAGAGGATGCCCGCATTGATGACGCCCGCGAGCTCCGTCATCGCGGCCCCCGAGTCGAGCTCGACCATCGCCCGCACGTCGCCTCCCGCGCAGAAGGCGGGGCCGGCGGCGTCGACGAGCACGGCCCGCACGTCGTCGCGCGCGACCGCCTCCGCGGTGACGCGCGCCCACACGCGACCGGCTTCCGCGTCGAAGGCGTTGAGCCGTTCGGGGCGGTTGAGGGTGATGCGGGCGAGGCCGTCGTCGACGCGGAACAGGATGGGGTCGCTCATGGCGCGACCGTATCACCCGCCCGAGGGGCACGCGTTGCACGCCCTGAGTGGTCGGTTTCTGGCCTCAAAC
>JAEYZI010000072.1 GCA_023428065.1 Actinomycetes bacterium
CAGCTGGGATGTCGTGGTGCGGCTCGACGGTTGGCCCGCCGACGAGCGCTACCGCGACGACGCCGCGGCGACCAACCCGCCGCTTCGCTCGTTCCTCCGCGCACTGTCCGAGTTGGCGCTGCACCCACTCTCGAGCGCCCGGCGCGATCGCATCCGGAGTCTCGCCGACCGCGCCCTGTCGATTGCGTGGGAGACACCCGACGAGATGCGCGGGCTCGCCTTCCATCCGTTCGGCGTGCCGGGCTCCGCGCGTCCCGACCTCTCGGGCAAGCGCGCCCTCATCGTGTCGCCGTTCCTCTCGGATGACGGACTCGCTCTGCTGCGCCAGAACGTGCGCACCGAGACGCATGTGCTCTCGTGTGCAGAGAGTTTCGATCGGCTTTCGCCCGCCTCGCTCGACAATCGCCTCACGGGCTACCTGCTCGACGACGCGGCGACCCAACTCGCAGACGCCGACACTGACACGGCCGTGCCGCAGCGGGAGCGCCTCAACGGCTTGCACGCGAAGGCGATCGTGGTGGACCGCTACGACGGCAGCCATGTGCTGCTGGGCTCGGCCAACGCAACGGGCGCCGCGTGGAACGGCAACGTCGAGTTCATGGTCGAGCTCGTCGGGTCGCTGCACAAGTTCGGCGTGGAGGCCACCCTCAACGCGCTCGGCGAGCTCAAAGAGCCGTATCCGGCCGTGGGCGGCGAGCAAGCGGATGCGGATGAGGAGGCCAGCCGTGCCCTCGAGGGCTTCCTGCGTCGGTTGGCCGCCGTACCGCTCTGGGCGCGCCTGCTTCCCGCCGAGCCGTACGCCATGCGCGTCTGGGCCGACGAGCGCATCGTCTCCATCCAGCGCCGCCTCGATGAGCGAGGCATCCAGCTCAGCTGGCATCTGCTGACGCGACGCGACCACGGCGGCACGGCGCTGGGCGCCGGCGAGCAGCAGAGCACCGAGCTGCACGGGCTTCCCCTGACGGATGTGACCCCGTTCGTCGTGCTCGTCGTGCGCGACGCCGAGGGGCGCCAGCAGTCGGCGATCCAGCTCGCGCAGCTTCTCGACGATGTCGACACCCGCCAGGATGCGATTGTCGCACGCCAGCTCACGGACCGTGCCGCATTCATCCGGTTGTTGACCCTCATGCTCGAGTTGGCGGGCGTGACGCTCGAGGCCGGAGCAGGAGCGGCGGCGGGGTTCTTCGGCACCGGCGCATCGGGCACGGGAGCCGGCCTGTTCGAGGCGCTCATCCGCGCCGTCGGCGAAGGGCACGCTGGCCTCGCGGACGTGCGCCGCATCGTCGACTTCGTGCGCCAGCAGGGAGACGAGCACCAGGTGCTACCCGACGGCTTCGATGAGCTCTGGCAGCGGGTGTGGGCCGCGCACCTCGAACTCGGGGGTGCGTCGTGAGCGGCGTGGATGTCGAGGCTGTGCTCGCTGGGCTGAAGGGCTTCCAGCGGGCGACCGTCGATCACGTGGTCGACCGCTTCTACGGCGCCGGCGCCGAGAACGGCTCGGGCCGATTCCTGGTGGCCGACGAGACGGGACTCGGCAAGAGCATCGTCGCGCGAGGTGTCATCGCACGCGCCATCGAGCAGCTGCAGACTGACGACGACGTCGACCGCATCGATGTGGTTTACGTGTGCAGCAACGCCGACCTCGCCACGCAGAACCTCCGTCGGCTCAACGTGACGGGCGAGGATCACATCGGCATGGCCACGCGCCTCACGATGCTGGCAAAGGAGAGTCACCGCCTGGCGGAGCCGTCGACGTTGGCTGGCAAGAAGGTCAACCTCGTGTCGTTCACCCCCGGCACCTCGTTCACCGACGGTGGATGGCGAACGGGCTCGGCGCCAGAGCGTGCGATGCTCACGGCGATCCTCGACGGTCTCGTGAATGAGACGCCATCCGATCGCCGCACGACGCGTCTCTTGATGCAGGCGACCGTCTCGACTCTCGGCCGGTTCACCGCGAGCGTCGATCGACTGCGGTCGGACTGCGCGGCGAGCCCGATCCCCGCATCGTGGGCGCCTTCCGTCGCATGGTCGAATCCGACGGAACCCTCGACACGTTTCTCGCGCTGCGCGACGAGGCACGCGGCAAGTCGAAGCTCTCGGATGAACTCCGGCATCGAGCAGCGAACCTCACCGCGCGGCTGCGCCAGTCGCTCGCCAAGGCGGGTGTCGACACGCTCGAACCCGACCTCATCATCCTCGACGAGTTCCAGCGCTTCCGGAACCTGCTCGACCCCGAGTCCGGCGAGGCGGCAGAACTCGCGCACGCGCTGTTCGATCACCCCGCGGCCAAGGTGCTGCTGCTGTCGGCGACGCCGTACAAGCCGTTCACCAACAGCGACGACGCCGACGACGACCACTACCGCGACTTCCTCGCGACGGTGAGGTTTCTCGCCGGTGGTGATGCGGATGCGGTGTCGAGGGTCGCGGATGCCCTCGACGGGTATAGGCGTGCCCTCGTCACCGGTGGGGATGCTGCGGCTGCGGCCGTCCGCGTGCAGGAGCACCTCACTCCGCTGATGTCACGCTCGGAGCGACCGCCGGTGGCGGAGCGGGAGGACCTGGTGACGGTTTGCCACCTTCCGACGGCCTCACCATCGACGGACGACATCCGCGGCTGGGCGGCGCTGCGCACGCTAGGCAAGGCGGCTGGATCACCCGTCGATATCGAGTACTGGAAGTCGATCCCGTTCTTCGCGAACTTCATGGACGGCTACCACCTCGCGCGACGCGTGGATGCCGCTCTCACGAACGGGGATGCGGCTGTTGCCGAGGCGCTCGCCGGAGCCCGTTCACTCGACCGCGGCACCATCGAGCGCTTCGACGAGATCGACCTCGGCAATGCTCACCTGCGTGCCCTCGCCGCGCAGACCGTCGGTGACGGCTGGTGGAAGCTGCTGTGGGTGCCGCCCACGCTGCCGTATCTCGAGCCCGGCCCGGTTTTCCGCGAGTTCGCCGATCAGCGGGTCACGAAGCAGGTGATCTTCTCGGCGTGGTCGGGTGTGCCGACCGCGGTCGCGGCGCTGCTGACCTACGAAGCGGACCGGCTGGCGGCCGGTGAACGCAAGGTGCTCACTGCCAATACGCCGGATGCGCGCAAGGCGGTGCGCGCGCGCCTGCTGTACCCGCTCGATGAGGGCCGCCCGGCAGCCATGTCGACCCTCGCACTGTTCTGGCCGCATCCGGTGCTCGCCCGGCTCGGCGACCCGCTTGCTGCGGCGCGTCGGGCGGGCGGAGTCGTCACGACGCATGCCGTGGAAGCCGAGGTGGGCGCTCGTTTCGTATCTGCACCGGATGCCGCGCAAGCATGGGAGGCGAGCTTCGCGACCCCGGGTGCGTTGCCGGCATCCCTCGCTGATGCGTCGCCGGAGCAGCTGGTAGCCAGCGAAAGGGAGGGCTCGGCGGGCCTCATCGAGCACATCCGTCTCGCGCTCGAGGCTGCATCCGAGATGCCTCATGCACACCCGGAGCTCGCCTCACTCGCCGTGCACGCGCCGGGGAACATCGCGTGGCGTGCCCTGCGCGGTGTGGCCGGGCATGCCGCGACCGAGGAGGGGCTATGGCGCGCCGCCTTCGAACTGGCCGACGGCATCCGCACGCTGTTCAACCGCACCGAGAGCATCGCGCTGCTCGCGAGGCTGTATGGGGACGAGCGCCCCTACTGGCAGAGCGTGCTCGCGTACTGTGCCGACGGCAACCTGCAGGCGGTGCTCGATGAGTACCTCTTTCAGCTGCTGAGCGAGACGGGCGGGGCGGAGCTCGACGACGCTGGCCTGATGGATCTCGCGCACCGGTCGGTCGGTGCGATGAGCCTGCGGCCGGCGCGCTACGAAGCCCGTGACACCTCGCCTGATCGGGCGGAGATCCCGCTCATGGCACGCTTCGCGCTGCGTTATGGCGGTAAGTACGCCACGGATGCGGATGAGCAGGGCGGCGTGCGCCAGAGCGAGGTGCGGGCGGCATTCAACAGCCCGTTCGCGCCCTTCGTGCTCGCTTCGACGAGTGTGGGGCAGGAGGGCATCGACTTCCACTGGTGGAGCCACTCGGTGATCCACTGGAACCTGCCGAGCAACCCGGTCGACTTCGAGCAGCGCGAGGGGCGCGTGAATCGGTATGCGGGGCATGCGGTGCGCAAGAACGTGGGGGAGCGGCACTGGGGCGATGTGCTCGCGTCGGGCGACCCGCGCGCCTGGCGGGCGGCCTTCGACGCGGCGACGCGCGATGTGACGAGCGAGTTCTCGCCCTGGTGGGTGTACCCGGGATCGGCGCGTATTCACCGCGTACTCGCGACCTATCCGCTGAGCCGCGACATCGACCGCTACGACCGGTTGCGCACGGCGCTCACGCTCTATCGGCTCACCCTCGGGCAGCCGCGCCAGGAGGACATGATCGAGATGCTCGCGCGGTCCGGCGGGGATGCGGAGCAGCTACCGACGATCGACCTGCGGGCGCCTGCCTAGTGGCTCTTCCTACGACGCTCGATCGCCTGCATAGCGCGGCGCCATCGACTCCATCTGATCCATGACGAGCTTGATGGCCCCGGGCTGCTTGTCGGGCGGGTACTTGTACTTCACGAGCAGCCGCTTGATCGATGACCGCAGCTTGGCGCGCACGTCGTCGCGCACGGTCCAGTCGGTGCGCACGTCACGCCGCATCACGCCGACAAGCTCGCGCGCGATCTGGGCAAGTACGTCCTCGCCCTGTACGTCCATCGCAGACTCGTTGGTGGCGACCGCGTCGTAGAAGGCGAGTTCGTCGCTCGACAGCGGCGGAGAGAAGTGCGAGCCTCGGGACGCTTCGGCCGCGACCTCCTTCGCCAGTTCGACCAGTTCGGCGATAACCTCCGCGGACGTGAGCTGCTGGTTCGTATAGCGGTTCATGATCTCGGCGATCCGCTCCGAGAACGCCCGCTGCCGCACCAGGTTGCCGCGGGTCGCTGCGGAGCCGGCGTCGGTCAGCGACTTGCGCAGCGCTTCGATCGCAAGGTGTGCGTTCGGTGCGGCCTGTGCCTTCGCGAGGAACTCGGGCCCCAGATCGTCGAGCGCGAGACGCGGGAGGCCGGCGGCGTCGTAGATGTCGAGCACATCCCCCGGCGCAATCGAGTCAGCGACGAGCGCGCCGAGCAGCCGCGAGATCTCTTCGGGGATCGGCTCGTCGCGCGACTGCCGCTCGGCGGCGTCGAACTTCGCCATCCACACCCGCACCTCTTCGTAGAAGGCGATCTCGTCGTGTAGGTCGGAAAGACCCGCCCGGCCGGATGCGAGTGCCCAGGCACGCGCGAGGCGCGCTGCCGCGCTGCGGTATCGCGCCGACAGGCGGTCGGCGCCGAGGTCCTCCGCGTTGAGCGGGTTCGTTGGGTCGCGCAGGAAGTTGGTCACGGTCGTCGCCGCGGTACGCCACGCCCGCGACCCGCCCTCTTTCACGAGCGACCGCCAGTCGCATCCGGAAAGCATGTCGCGAATCTCCGCGACCAGCTCGGCCGCGACCGAGACAGCCTCGTCCACGTCACGGCCGATCGGCTTGTTCTCCTGGTCGGTGACCGTGTATTCCGACAGGGCCTTGGCGAGGTTGTCGGCCAGCGGGGCGTATGCGACGAGCAGACCATCCTGCTTGCCCCGGAATGTGCGGTTCACGCGCGCGAGCGTCTGCATGAGCAGTGCGCCCTTGAGCGGGCGATCCAGGTACAGGGTGTGCAGGGGCGGGGCGTCGAACCCGGTGAGCATCATGTCCTTGACGATCACCAGCTCCAGGTCGTCGTCGGGATCCTTCAGGCGCGCCTTGATCGCCTTGTTCTCCGACTCTCGTCGCACGTGGTCGCTGATGGGGGGCTCGTCTGAGGCCGAGCCGGAGTACACGACCTTGATGCGGCCAGCGTCGAGCGCGTCCGAGTGCCACTCGGTTCGCAACGCGACGATCGCGGAATAGAGCCGTGCGCAGATCTCGCGGGTGCCCCCGACGATGAGCGCCTTGCCCGGTGTCTCAAGGAACGGACGCATGCGCTCCCGCCGCTCCTCCCAGTGCTGCACCAGGTCGGCTGCAAGCGTCTCGATACGTTCCGGTGCCCCATAGACGGCGTTGACGACCGCGACGGACGCTTCCAGACGGGCACGCTCTGTGTCGTCGAGCCCGGCGGTGACTTCGTCAGCGGCACGGTCGATGTCCTCCTCCGAGACGTTGCCCGCGAACGACACCTTGATGAGGCGGGGCTCGAAGTAGACGGGGACTGTGGCACCGTCCTCGACCGCGCGGGTGAGGTCGTAGATGTCGATGTAGTCACCGAAGACCGCCCGGGTGTCGCGTTCGGCGAACGAGATCGGGGTGCCGGTGAACGCGATCAGGGTCGCGTTCGGAAGCGCGTCACGCAAGTGCCGGGCATAGCCGTCGAGGTCGTCATAGTGACTGCGGTGCGCCTCGTCAACGACGACGATCACGTTGCGCCGGTCGGTGAGCAGCGGATGTTGCGTGCCCGACTGCTTCTCCGAATCCGTCAGACCAAACTTCTGCAACGTCGTGAAGTAGATGCCGCCGGTGACCCGGTTGCTCAGCTCGTCACGCAGCTGGGCGCGCTCGCGCACCTGCACCGGCTTCTCCGCGAGCAGCAGGCTCTGGTCGAAGGTCTGGAACAGTTGCCCGTCGAGCTCGGTGCGGTCGGTGACGACGATCACGGTGGGGTTCTTGAGCTTCGGATGCCGCGACACGAGGTTCGCGTAGAGCTCCATCTCCATCGACTTACCCGACCCCTGGGTGTGCCAGACGACACCGGCCTTGCCGTTGGTCTCGACGGCCTGCACGGTGGATCCGACCGCCTTCGCCACGGCGAAGTACTGGTGCGGCTTCGCGATGCGCTTGGTGAGCCCGTCTGAGTTCTCGTCGAACGCCGTGAAGTTGCGCACCAGCTGCAGGAACCGCTCCTGGTTGTAGAGCCCGTTGAGCGCGTCGTCGACCGGCTCGACCGAGATCCCGTTCTCGACGCGCGGCTGGGTCAGCGGCACACCGTCGTCGTCGACGTTCCACGGCGCGAAGTGGTTCAGCGGCGTGAACGGCGTGCCGTACTTCGCGTCGAGGCCGTCGCTGGCGAGCGTGAACACGCAGAACCGGAACGCCATCGGGAACTCGCGCAGGTACGTCTGCAGCTGCTTGTGGGCATCCGCGACGCCGGCGGAGGCCGAGCCGGCGCGCTTGAGCTCCACGATGCTCACTGGCATACCGTTGACGTAGAGAACGATGTCGAACCGGCGATGCAGGTCACCCTGCCGCAGCGTGACCTGGTTCACCGCGAGCCAGTCGTTCTCGATCGGATCGGAACCCAGCAGACGTAGCCTCGGATTCTGCTCGACACCATCGGAGTCGATGTAGCTCAGCGGATACCCGCCGACGAGGTACTGGTGCATGCGATGGTTCTCGGTGATCGCGTCCTGAGACGTCGGTGACGCGATCTCGGATGCCGCCTGTTGCAGGAATTGCTCGGGCACCCCAGGGTTGAGTCGCCGCAGGGCTTCGAGCAGGCGCGGGCGGACGAGCAGGTCATCCCAGGTCTCCCGCTCGCCCGAGCCCGGCGCAATCTGCTCACCCGAGAGCGGCTTCCACCCGAGCGGCTCCGCGAGGGTGTCGAGCGCGTCGCGCTCCCAGTCGGCCTCGTTCAGCGTCGCCATCACTCGTCCACTGCTTTCTCTGTCGCATTTGTAGTTGTTCCGCCGTGAGGATCCGCAGAATCAGCGGCGACGGATTGGCCAGACGGTCTTTCGTTGGCGACCCCATAGGGGATGTGCACGCTTGCCGCATGCCGCGCTGCGGACTCGAGATGGCCCTTCTGATCGTCGAAAAAGATGTCCGGCCGCATGACCTGGAGTATGGCCCCTTTGTCGATCCCTCCGAGGAAGAACGCGTCGTTGACCGTGATGCCCCATTCCTTGAGGGTGTTGACGGCCCGCTCGTGGGCCGGAGCGTTGCGAGCGGTCACGATCGACACCCGGAGCCGCGGCCGGTAGTCGGGGGTTTCTGACGCGTGTGCCCGCTCTAGATCCTGGATCATGGTCAGATCTCGCAAGAACTCGGCCAGCGGACCCTTCTCAAGCGGCAACGCGCGCTTATCGAGCTCGTTCTGGTGGAATGCCGGCAGACCGCCGCCGGACTGGAAGATGCGTTCCGATTCGTCACTGGCGACGACGCCGTCGAAGTCGAGAGCGACCCGAACCATCTCATCCTCTCGGGCGGCTGACGCTGATTCGAGCACCAGGCCTGCGGGGAATCCGGATGCCATGGCTTCGCGCACGGCCTCTTCTTGCCCGGACAGGAAAAGCGACATCGACAGAACTTTCATGTATTCGTAGGGCGCCTCCCCCTGCGTGAAGATCGCACGAGAGATCGGAAGACCGTGTGCCTCGATCGAACGCATGACACGGAGGCCCGTCGCAGGGTCATTCCGGGAGAGCACGATCACCTCGACGAGCGGATCGGTCGCCGGGCGGAGAGCGTTCAGCGCGAGCAACTTGCGTACGAAGCCAAAGGCGACACCGGGCTGGAGCGTGTCGTCAATGTGCTCGTCTTGGTACTTGCGATATGCGTCTTCGCCGTGGGCATTGAAGTATGCGTCCGATTCGGCCAGGTCGAACAGCGCGCTCGAAGCGATTCCGATGACCAGGCGATTATCGAGGGAGTACGCCATCAGATGCTCGCCTCCGAGAGGATGTTCTCAGCGTCGCGGACGCGGAGCTTGCCCGACATCAGCTGCGGCAGTAGCGCGTCGCGAATAGCCATCAGCGTGAGGGACTCCTGCTCAGCACTCAGCGCACAGGACCACAGGTCGGACATCAGAGCATCAAGCCGGTCGATGACTTCTGATGAAGGAGTATCAACTGATTCATCCAGGTGGTGGCGCTGAATATGACCCATCGTCGTGGCTTTGTCCGCCGCGATCGCGCGGTAGTCATCGAGTTTGTGGCGGAGCAACTCGTACACCAACCACGTGGGGTACCCCACCCTCGGGATCACCTTGAAGATGTGCTGGTTCACAATCGCTTCCGCACGGAACCACCGATGAAGGGTCAACGATCCCGACCATGCGAAGAGGACGTCTCCGGGGCGCGCCACGTGCTTCTCGTCGACGATCGCATCCGAGTAGACCGTCGAGGCGCTGATCCCGTTGTTCAGTTCCGCAATTCTGACCACGACGCGACCGGTACCGCTCGCTCCCTTGGTGAACGCCTTTCCGTTGACGAATTCGGCGGTTGCCGAGAGGGGAACATCTCTCGCCTTAGGCATAGCGCGGAACTCGACGTGCATTAGCTCATCCGCAGACCTGGCGAGGGCGGCATTGGCGGCGATCTTGTCGTCGAGGGCGCCCAGCACCTCGGCGATCGCCTGCTGCTCCCCGACGGGCGGCGCTATCGCGGCAAGTCCAGCGAAGGACTCCCGGGTCGTCGAAGGGATCGCAGAGCCTGAGTCCAAGCCGTTGATGTCCGCCAACTGGAGCGCGTAGTAGGCCCACCGCATGCACATGGGTTCTTTAGGGGCGATGTAGAACGCAGTGTCGATGACCCAGAAGTCTCCAGGGGAGTAGTGGACTCCGCGGTATGCGCCCTTTCGGCCAATGATGACTCCGGGACCTTTTGCCAGCGGTCTTGACGTGAATCCAACAGGGCCATTCGTCCCGAACACGGCCACTGGTCCAGGCGCATCGCGATAATCGCGAAGCGCCTTTCCGTAGCGCAGATCTACAAGAGCACCCCAAGTGGTCTTGGTCCAGCCAGCGGGAGTCATGAGATTAGCCCCAGCTGCTCGCGGACGGTGTCCGCCAGCCGCGCGGACTCGGCGAACTGCGCTTCGAGCTCGACGCGGAGGCGTGTGAGCTTCTCTTCGATGGGCTCGCCGTCGTCTTCGGCCTCGGGTGCACCGACGTAGCGGCCGGGAGTGAGGGCGTAGTTGGCCGCTTTGATCTCGGCGAGCGTGGCCGAGTAGCAGAAGCCGGGGACGTCGACGTACTCGCCGGTTGCGGCAGCCGATTCGATCCCGCGCCACGCGTGGAAGGTGCCCGCGATCTTCGCGATGTCGTCGTCACTCAGCGCGCGTTCGGCGCGGTCGACCATGTGGCCGAGGTTGCGGGCGTCGATGAACAGCACCTGGCCGGCACGGTCGCCCTTGTCTTTCGCGAAGAACCACACGCACACCGGGATGCCGGTGGAGCGGAACAGCTGCGTGGGCAGCGCGACCATGCACGAGACGAGGTCGGCTTCGACGATCTCAGCACGGATCTGCACCTCACCGCCGGAGTTGGACGACATCGAACCGTTGGCCATGACGACGCCGGCCTGCCCGCCGGGGGCGAGCTTGGAGAGGATGTGCTGGATCCAGGCGTAATTCGCGTTGTTGGCAGGCGGAACGCCGAACCGCCAGCGCGGGTCTGACTCGCTGCGCGCCCAGTCCTTGATGTTGAACGGAGGGTTCGCCATCACGAAGTTGGCTTGCAGATCGGGGTGCAGGTCGCGCGCGAACGTGTCGCCCCAGCGGGGTCCGAGGTTGCCGGAGAGGCCGTGGATGGCGAGGTTCATCTTCGCCATCCGCCACGTGCGCTCGTTGAGCTCCTGGCCGTAGACGGAGATGTCGCTGCCTTCGCCGTGGTGGGCGTCGATGAACTTCTCAGCCTGCACGAACATGCCACCCGACCCGCAGCAGGGGTCGTACACGCGGCCGTGTGTGGGCTGGAGCATCTCCACCAGCACGCGGACCACCCCGGCGGGCGTGTAGAACTCGCCGCCCCGCTTGCCTTCGGCTGCGGCGAACTTCTCGAGGAAGTACTCGTACACCTCCCCGAGCAGGTCACGGGCGCGGCGCCCGTCGGATCCGCCCTGCCCCTGCGCAGCGAATCGCGCCGAGTTGAACAGGTCGACGAGCTCGCCGAGGCGGCGCTGGTCGACGTTGTCGCGGTTGTAAATACGGGGCAGGGTGCCCGACAGCGGCGGGTTCGCCTGCATGACAGCATCCATCGCCTCATCGATCAGCAGGCCGATCGGCTTGTCGATCCCATCGACCGCGGCACCCTTGGCGTTCTCGGCGAGGAAGCTCCACCGCGCGTTCACCGGCACCCAGAACACGCCACGGCCGGTGTACTCGTCGATGTCGTCAATGAGCTCGGCGATCTGGTCCTCGTCATAGCCGTCGGCGGTGAGCTCGGCGCGGATGCCGGCGCGGCGCTCGTAGAACGCGTCGGAGACGTACTTGAGGAAGACGAGTCCGAGGATGACGTCCTTGTACTGCGAGGCGTCCATCGAGCCGCGCAACTTGTCGGCGGCCTTCCAGAGCGTGTCTTCGAGTTCTTTCATGGTCGACGGCGCCTGCGCGGCGGCTTTCGGTGTGCGGGGCATGAGCGTTCCTTACTGGGTGGTAGCCGCATTCGCGGCGGCGTTCGAGTCGGTCATGGTCACAGCGCCCGAGGTCGCTCCGGCGACGAGCAGAGCTGCATAGTTGTCGAGACGCGCGGCGCGAGCCTCGAGCTCGGCACGGGCGTTCGCGATGTTGGCGAGTGCCTGGCGGAGCGGCGCGATCGTCTTCGGGGCGACGCGGCGCAGCGTCCATCGCTTCCATGCCCCCGGGCCGGCGGTCGCACCGATGATGTCGGCGGCGATGACCTCAGGCACGAGGCCGCCGGCGTCATTCGCGTTGATACGCAGCGCGCGGGCGGGGTAAGCAACGACCTTCGAGCCGTCGACATCGACCCAAGCAGCCGCGGTCGGGCTAGTGCGGAAGACCACGTCGCCCGGGCGAGTAAGTTGCGCGTTCGGGTGCAGGGCTGCGAACGCGAGCTGATCGATGCGGGTGTGGCCGATTGACGCAGGGTTGTCGAGATCGGATGGCGTCACGACGACGAGTCCTTCCGAGCCCAGCAGTTCAGAATCCAGGCGGACGCCCTGGATCTTCCTCAAGTGGCGGGCCGCGATCAGCTCCGGCACTGATGTGGCTCGGGGGACGCCGTGCGAATCAGGCACGATGCCAACTGGGCTGATGTCGTCGCGTACTCTGTCGGCCGCGAGGTCCAGAAGGGCGGGAAGCTCTGCCGCGTCTGTGGCCGCGGGCACAGGCTTCCTCGTCGCCGATGCCACGAGCGAGCCGCTTCGTGCCTGCAGCGATGTCGTCCTGACGAATGTCGCAAAGCGGAACTGATGGGCGCGCAGGTCGCGTCCGCTTCCCATACCCGCGATCAAGTCGGATACCAGGTCGGCGCGGGTTGCAGGAGTCAGCGGAATCGCAGTGAGATCGGCAACGGCAGTGACTCGCTCCGCTGGCGGGACATCACCTGCCGGTGCACCGAGCACCCAGAGTGCGAGCGACTCGCGGGCCGCGCTATCAACCAGACCCGCCGACAAACGTACGATCCCCCGCACTCGCCCAAGACGAAGGATGTCGGCGCGCGCCCGCTCGTCGACGGGTGCCAGTGGATCGACGAGTGCCCTCCCGGGGCCGATTACCACTGCCGCATCCGAGTCGCGCAGCGACAAGGAGACTTCATCGACAGCTCGCAGGATCCCGGCGACGTCGTCGCCGGGCTGAGACGGAACGCGCGCGACCGCGACGAAGCGGGTTGCGGGTTGCTCTTGATCAGCGAGCCAATGACCCTCGACGAGCAGCTGGCGTCGAACCCGTCGACTCTCAGGCTCGGCTGGCAGCACGATGCTCACCTCGTCACCGAGCTTGCTCGCGAGCGCGGAGGACAGCGCGGCGTCGCGCGCATCGAGGCTCACGGCATCACCTTCGTGGACAAGCGCGAGCGTTACATCAACGACCAGGGCGATCGCATCGCTGACGAGCCGCCCTGCGGAGCCAGCCGTCCTCTGCGAGGAAGCATGTTGCTGGATCACGAGCGCCAGCGCGGCCGACGGTGAGTATGCCGCGTCGATCAGATGCGTTGCGTACTCGACCCAGGGTGCACCCCGACGCGCGTGCGAGGCGATCTCGGCCTGGAGTATGTCGTCACGGGGGTCGAGCTCGGCGGCGGCGTCCTCGAACTGGGAAGTCGTGAGTCCGCCCAGATCATCGATTTGCGCGGAGAGAGCGATGAGCGCTTCCAGCTCGGCGACAGATTTTGAGTCGGCGAAGGAGAAGTCCGACGGAGTCGCCGAAGCAGCAACATCCTCACGCGCCTCGGGGTTATTGCCGTGACCCGTTCGCACGAGCCAGTCGGCGACCTGCTGGGCGTCGAACTGAGTCCGGCCGCCCTTCTCGCCGACAGCCCGCGGGAAGGGATCCGACGCCGACGCGAACCTCGATCGCCACATGGACGCCACGGGTCGCTGTACGCCGGCCAGCCGGGCGACGCCGGCCAGGTCGATGAGGAGCGGTGGCGCAGTGGACATGCGGATCAAGGTACACGGATCGGGTGACTCGGGCCGAAACAGCCTGATAAGAGGCGTTATCAGCCGATTAGTCCCGGCGCGCTGGATTCTGCTCGAGACTCCGTTCCGGCGACTTACGTCGCTGCCGACTGGCGCAGCGCTACTGGGGCTGCCCGTCCGTCGAGTCCGCCCTCGC
Source organism: Actinomycetes bacterium (assembly GCA_023428065.1). Lineage (GTDB taxonomy): Bacteria > Actinomycetota > Actinomycetes > Actinomycetales > Microbacteriaceae > Homoserinibacter. The sequence goes on from JAEYZI010000072.1 coordinate 13,519, forward strand.
CCCTAGTTGGAGGTACCCGTGATTGACACACCGACCATCGCTTCGAACGAAGTCAAGTGCCCGCACTGCGGCACCCTGTTCACCATCGATGAGGCGCAGTACGCCGACATCGTCCAGCAGGTGCGCACGACCGAGTTCGAGACCGAGCTCCACGCCCGCCTCGCGGCGGCCGACAAGGCGAAGGAGACCGAGATCGCACTCGCCGTGGCCAATGCAACACAGCAGGCGCTTAGGGCGAACGCCACGAAGGACACCGAGATCCACCAGCTCAAGTCAGAACTCAAGTCGGCGGCAACTAACCAGGAGCTCGCTGTCGCGAAGGCGGCGTCGGCGGCGGAACAGCAGCTCGTCGAGGTGAGGAGCAAGCTCCAGCTCCAGGCGGCCGAGCAGCAGGCCAAGGATGCCGTACTCGCGCAGTCGCACGCCAAGGAGCTGGCAATGAAGGACGAGCTCATCGAACGCTATAAGGACATGAAGGCCAAGCTGTCGGTCAAGCTGCTCGGCGAGACGCTCGAGCAGCACTGCGAGATCGAGTTCAATCGCATGCGCTCCCTCGCCTTCCCCAACGCCGAGTTCGGCAAGGACAACGACGCGAGCGCCGGCACGAAGGGTGACTACGTCTTCCGCGACTACAGCGATGACCACGTGGAGTACGTCTCCATCATGTTCGAGATGAAGAACGAGTCCGACGCCACTGCGACCAAGAAGAAGAACACCGACTTCCTCGCCAAGCTCGACAAGGACCGCAACGACAAGGGCTGTGAGTACGCCGTGCTCGTGTCGATGCTCGAAGAGGACTCCGACCTCTACACGGGCATCACCGACGTCTCGCACCTCTACCCCAAGATGTTCGTCGTGCGTCCGCAGTTCTTCCTCGCGATCATCGCCCTGGTGCGCAACGCCTCCCAGGACCTGATCGTCATCAGGGCTGAGCTCGAGCAGATCAAGAAGGAGAACATCGACATCACCGATTTCGAGTCCGAACTCGACGACTTCAAGTCGGCGTTCGGCCGCAACTACCAGCTGGCCAAGACCAAGTTCGACACGGCCATCAAGGACATCGACGCAACCATCGACCGGCTTCAGAAGGTCAAGGACAGCCTGCTCGGCTCGGAGAACAACCTTCGTCTCGCGAACGACAAGGCCACCGCGCTCACCGTCAAGAAGCTGACCAAGGGCAACCCCACGATGGCAGCCAAGTTCGCCGAGCTGGGAGATCACAACCAGGACGACGCGGCCTGACGTGCTCCGCCGAGCCATCTGTCGTCGCAAGTTGTGCCGCCGAGGCGACGCGTGGAACACGCCGCCCTAAGCAACAGCTCGATCCAACCTGGTGTGTGTCTCGATTGCGATGTGCGACAGGACCACGACCTGAGCAGCCGGGCGCCGAGCGCTCCTCAATAGTCCTCGCGAGAGTCGTCCTGATACAGGACTGAGTCGACCTCAAAGCGGTAGCTCATGTCCTCGAGTTCAGTGGCGAGCACCCCGTTGTGATCCGAGATGTACTGGTTGAAATCGAACCCTACGTTCTTGATGGTGAGCGGAACGCCCGGCAATAGGGGGGGGTCGTTCACCGTGTAGCCGATTGCGAACCCAATTCGCCGAAAAGGTCGGCGAAGATCAGGGTTCCCTTGACCGCTCGCGTCGGGCGACGATCAGGCGAGAGCGTCAAGGTGAGGTCCATGTCGACCCGATCGTCGCCATATTCACCAGGTGCAAACCTCTTGCCATCGACACGCAACGTCACCATTGCTCCGTCATCAACTGTCGAGCTCGGCCGTGCCGAGCCCTTGGCGTCTGCGCCGTAAGACGCGTCAAGGCGTTCTTCGAGGCCGGCGACGCGATGTTCGAGTGCTCTGAGCCGGTCATCGAGGCTCCGTTCCATGGTCGTGCGTTCCCTTCTCGTTCAGATGTGGTGGCTGTGTGGTTTCGCCCAGGTGGGGCCGCTCATCCGTGCCATGAGCCAGAATCTGTCATCCAGATGCGCCCGCTCTCAACGCCGCGCGCGATGCCCAGGTCCAGCCGCTCCGAGATGCCGTCGGTCATCCGCTTTCCCCCGAAGACGGCGAGCGCCTCGCGCTTGAGCTCCACCTCGGTCATCCCGCCGCCCAGCTGCGCGACGATCGCCATGGCGTTCGCGATCTCCTCGAGCGGCACATGCTCCAGCGCGCGACCGTCGCCGGCTGGGCTGCGGCGTGCAATCCGCCACGTCGCCGGGTCGACTCCTTCCGGCCAGACGCATGAGCGATCGTGGGTTGCGAGCAACTCCTTAGGTACGCACCGCAGGATCGCATCAGTCCGCGCGGCCGCCACGCGTGAGAGGCCGAATGACTCGGCCACCAGCTTCGCCAGTCGCATCTTGTGGATCGGGCCTTCTGTGCGAACAACGTCACGGATGAGGGCACGCACCTTTTCGGTGGATGCGGGCGACGGGAGCGAGTCCAGGTCGAACGTTGAACCCGAACGGCGCGGATGCCATTCGATGAAGTCCCGGAGGTCGGGATGCGAGACCGACGAGGCGGGGCTCGACTCGGCCCGCTCGGCTCGCCGGAGGGGAGTCGGCACTGCTTCGGTGTCGGTCGGCGTCGCCGCTGGCTCATCGACGTGCACAACCTCTTCGGAACGCCGCTCCAGGACAGCGACGCCTGTCGCGACGGCCGCAGTGATGCGGTCGAGGGTTTCATCCGGTTGGTGCAACCACTCGGGCAGCCAGACGCGTTCCACCGCCGGCCATCGCATGAGTCCCTGCAGCACGTCGACCGGCAGACCATCGCGATCGGCGACCGTGCGGCGGGCACGCCATCCTTCGCCGTCGAGAAGGACAGCGACCACCGGTTGCGCCGGGTCGTCTGCCGACGCGACTGCGAGGTCGACCCGGAAGTCGGACAGTCCGACATCCGTGCGCACAGCGAAGCCGCGGTCACGGAGTGCGCTCGCGATCTGGTCGCGATGGCGATCCACGACGGCCTGACGTGTGGGGCTGTCGGTCTCCGACTCCACGCCGGTGGCCGCCAACTCGAGGTACGCCTTCAGATGCTTGATCCCGATCGAGGCGGTCTGCTCGGCGCGAAGTTCTGTCGGATCAAAGCTCGTGAAAAGGATCACCTGCCTGCGCGCTCGCGTAATGGCGACGTTGAGGCGGCGCTCGCCACCCGCGCGTGATAGTGGGCCGAAGTTCAATGGCACGTAGCCGCGCTCGTTCGCGCTGAACGCGACCGAGAACAGGATCACATCTCGCTCGTCACCCTGCACGTTCTCGAGGTTCTTGACGAAAAGGCCGTCCCGTTCGTCGAGGGCGGTGGCCAGCCGCTCCTCGGGATGCTCGCGCAGCAGCGCCTCGATCAACGTGCGCTGCGGAGCGTTGAAGGTGATGACGCCGAGCGATGGCGTCGCGTGGGGCGAAGCCGCGAATCGCCGTGCGACCTCGTCGACGATCGCTGAGGCTTCGACCGCGTTGGTGCGTAGGTCGCGACCCTTGCCGGTGCGGTTGAAGTGGCCCGCAACTCGTACGAGGGAAAGGCCGTGGTTGTCGTCGGCGAGGGTGTTCGAGCTGCGCCACGGGGCCGGGAACGACGAGAGGCGGCTTTCGTAATATGCGTGGTTGCTGAACGAGATAAGGCCCTCGTCCTGGCTGCGGTAGTGCCACGACAGCCACTTACTCGACACTCTCGCCTGAACGCACTCGGTGAGGATCGACTCCTCGTCAGCCACGGTTCCCGGGGCGCCTGACTCGTCGGCGTCCGCGTCGACGCTGACCTCAGCGAAGCTCGTCGGCGGCATCTGCTTGCTGTCTCCGACGACGACCACCGAGTTCCCTCGACCCATGGCGCCGACCGCATCCGCCACGCGAATCTGCGATGCCTCGTCGAACACGACGATGTCGAAGAGTTTCGTATCGGCGGGGAAGAACCGCGCGACCGACTCGGGGCTCATCAGCACGCACGGCGCGAGCTGAGTGATGAGGTGCCCGTAGTGCTCGAACAGGGCGCGCACGCTCATGCCGCCCCGCTGTCGACTCAATTGACGCTTGAGCTCGCCCATCGCGCCCCCGTCGAAGTTCGGGTCGACGGTGCGTTTCGCGAGGATCTCCGCGGGGATCCACCGCGGCAGCTCGGCGCGGATTTTGCTTGCGCTCGAGGTGAAGCGGCCGATCGTCCGATTGTGAGCGGCGACGTCGAAGGAGGCGAGCGCCTGGCTCTCCTCCCGCTCCGCGACCGAGGACGCGGCGATGCCCTTGTCGAAGGCGAGAGAGGCCAGGTCGGCCGGCACCAGGCCGTCGAGGAGGTCTGCGCGGGCCTCTGTCATCCCCGACGCGCGCAGGGGCTCGAGGTGACGGACGAATGCCACCCACCTTTCGAGGGCTGCCGAGTTCGCCGCGCCGAGCCCGCGCGCAGTGCGCGATCGACTCCAGCGCCGCAGGAAACCGTCATCGCCCGACCATCGAGCCACCGCCTCCGCGTCGAGGTTCGGAATGGCGCCGATCAAGGCGCGCCACGCCGTCGACACGCGTTCCAGAACCGGAGTCAGAACTCCATCATTCGCGGTGTTCGTGTAGAACGTGCGCAGCGTCTCCCGCCACGGGTGTGCGGACGGCGCGAGCGCTTGGCTGATCCAGTTCGCCTTATCGAGACGCTCGAGAACTGACTTCGCTCCTTCTCCCGTCCACGGGTTCCACGACGGATCGACCACGGGGACCGGAAGAAGGGCGAGTGAGTAGCGCAGCACCTCGAGTGCGGAGAGGCTCGCGACGATGTCGGCCGCAAGCGGAGTGACCCGACGCGCTGGGAACCGCTTCGGCTCGACGCGAAGCGCGGCACCGAACTCGGCGAGGACCGCCCGCTGTCGCTTGCGGCGACCGAAGAAGTTCGATGCGTCGGCGGCGAGAGCATGTGCGTGGATAGCGCGGACGTCGAGCGCGAGGATCTCGGGCCCCACAAGCTGCGCCCATGCCGGCATCTGACCGGCCAGCGCCTCAGCCTGCATCCGCAGCCCGGCGACTTCGCCGGACATCGCCCGCGCGCGGAACGCATCGACGGCCTCAAGCGGGAACCGTGGGGAGTCGGCGACCTCTGCGGCTTCATGCAGCCCGTCCGGGGTCGCATCGTCGCCGAGGAGAAGTTGTGCCTCGGGGTGCTCCTCGAGCTCAGTGAGGGCCGCGTCGAACTCGCGCGCCGCGGCGCCGAGAAGGGCGACGTCGACGCCCGAAGGGTTGTCTACGAATCGCCACGGATGCGATGCGGACGGATGCGCGAGGTCTGCTGTCTCGGGCAGCCCACGGAGCACGCTTCGCAGCCCGTCGAGCGTTTCGACATCCGCAGACGCGACGAAGGCCTCCGGGACGGTGAGCGCGGGAACGTCGTCATGGGTCGCGAGGAGGTGGGAGCGCGCCGAGTAGAGGGACATGCCGACAGCGTTCGGCTCGTGAAGACGCTCCGCATAGCGACGCAAGGCGGTTCGACTCGCGGCGGCCACCTCGGTCTCGGCGCGCAGCGCTGCTCCATCGGGCCGGCTCGTCGCCTCCAGGGCTGCCTTGATCTGCCCGCGAACCGCGCTTGGGCGTGCGCCTTTGTCGTGCAGATCGAGCGAGAACGGGCCGAGCCCCACCTCATCGAGACGCTTCTTCACGACGTCGAGGGCGGCGCGCTTCTCGGCGACGAACAGCACCCGCTTGCAGTTCGCGAGGGCGTGCGCCAGCAGATTGGTGATCGTCTGCGACTTGCCTGTTCCGGGAGGGCCCTCCAGCACGAAGGTGCGTCCGGCGACTGCCTCCGCGACCGCGTCGAGCTGCGACGAGTCGGCCGGTACGGGCACCGAGGTGCCCAGAGCGTCGAGGTCGACCTCCTGCGGCACCTCGACCGGATCCTCGAAGGTGGCGGTGGGGGAGTGGATCAGGTGCGAAACGAGGGGCGTCGACGCGAAGTCGTTCCAGTTCTCGTCGAGGTCTCTCCACAGCCGGTACTTCGCGAACTGCAGGATCGCCAGGTCGACGGTGTCATCGACGGTGAACGGAAGACGCGCATCCGCGAGTGCTCGACGGGTCGCTGCAAAGGCGGCGGGGAGGTCGATGCCCGAGTCGTCCTTCGCGGGATTGGCCAGCCCGGGAATCTCCAGACCGAACGACAGGCGGAGCTTCTCCAGGAGGCAGTAGTTGGGCGTCGACTCACCTGCCTCGTCCAAGTGGAGGCGGAAGGTCTGCCCGCGGGCGGAACCCTCGATCGTCACCGGGACCAGCACGAGCGGCGAGCTCAACTCCCGGCCATTGAACTCCCAACGGAGCATGCCGAAGGCGAGGTAGAGGTTGTTAGCCCCGGTCTCCTCCGCGATCGTCTTGGCCTTGTAGGCGAGCGCTCGAAGTCGACTCGAATACGCGGCTTCGGTGACGTCGACGTGGACCTGTTTCTTCTCGGCGAGCAGCGCACTTCGTGCCGACTCAGGCAGGTCGCGTGCCCAGCGGATGCCCCGTTCGCGCTCGATCGCCGGGATCCGATCGGAAGCCAGGAGCGTCACGGCCGTTCCTGCGTTGATCATGTCCTCGAATGCAGGCAACGAGGGCTGGGGGACGGCGAGGCGGTAGCCCGAGCGTTCGCCGAAGTTGATCAGACGGTTGCGCAGGCTCAGATCCAGGAGGGTGTTCTTCCACTTCGCGACCCGCGCTGGCAGGTCGCGAGCTGCGCCACCAGCCAACGCCTCGGCGGTCGGAAGGTACTCGAGCGCGTCCCTGCCCGGAGCGACCCGGTACTGATGGACATGCACCTCGCCGTGCTCGTCGACGGTGCGACTCGGTAGGGGGTAGATCTGAGCCATGCGCGCCTGTTGGACGTCCACCACGCCCGTCACGACAGCGGCGCCCTCGGCCAGATGCTCGTTATGCGGGGCCCGCCGTGCCGACGCGAAGTCGACGCCGGTCGTCATCCCTGTCGTCTCCACGAGAGCGATCATCCCCAGATCCACGAAGTTCATCGCGGACGACGCATCGAGTTCGGCAGGCGCGTCGAGGGAGGACGCGAGGCGCCAATAGCCCAGGAAGATGTGACCGGGGATCACCCACAGGGTGCTGTTGATCCCCGCCTCCTCGAGAGCCGCGGCGAACGTCGCGGTCGTGTCCAGGCAGGTGCCGAGCCTGCCGTCGAGGACCTCCGCGGGGGTGCGGATCTTCTGACCCTTCATCCCCCAACTGGCTGGCGGTTCCGCATATCGCGGCCCACGTGCTCTGATCGCGTCGTAGATCGCCGCGGCTATCGCATCCACCCTCTCGGGGGACCCGGACTGGTAGCCGTCGAGATCTGCGCGACCTGTCGCCTGTTCGAGTAAATCGCACGCCTCGCGTAGCACCGCCGAGATCGCCGGTGAGTTCGGTTGCACGAATGAGGCGAGCATCTCCAGGCCGAGCTGTTCGGGCTTGGCGATCCACTGATTGGCCGAGAGCACGTCGACTGGATGATCGGAGCGGTCGATCACATCCCCGTCAGGGTTGCGCAGCGTCACCTGGATCGAGCCGGGCTGCGGGGTGTCGACCGCGAGCATCCGTGCGGGGTCGAGGCGGATATCGGCGTTCCGGATGACGGTGGGAGACTCGCCGTCGAGGTCGGCGATGACGATCTTCGGGTCGACCAGCGGCCCGAGTGCGCAAGTGACGGTCACCTCGACGGACGCGCCGCGCATCTCCGGGCCGCGATAGTCCACGGTCACTTCGTCGACGACAGGCACAGAGTTGTGTGCGAGCGCGTAACTCAGTGCCGGAAGAGTCCTCACCGTCAGGGTGGTGGAGGAGCTTTCGACGAGCTCCTCCTCGGCGTCGACGACTGCGGAAGCAGTGGTGACATCGGGTGCTGCGGGCGAACCCATCTCCGTGATCACCTCCGCTTTCGCCGCCACCAGCGTGTCCGCAACCTCGGAGGCACCTGCGGCACGGAGGAGCAGCTCCGAGGAGTCCAGCGCCCGATACGTCTCCGGAAGGGAGAACTCCTCGTTGTGTGCCCAACGGTTCCGCACCGTGCGGAGTTCGCTCGCGCAGTTCGACGCTTGGCGGGAGAGCAGGCCGTTGAAGGGATACCCAAGTGAACCGAAGTTCTCCGTCAATGCGCGCAGCAGCAGGCCGACATCCTTGGGGTTGTACCGCTCCGAATATCGACCGGCCTGCCGGTCCTTTTTCTCGATCAGCAAAGTCCAGCTGGGGAGATCAGGTGCCAGTTCGTGGAATCGCCGTGTGACGAACGGCTCCAGACCGTCGATCAGGGCGCCGAGCGCCGTGCGAACGTAGTCATGGGTGTCGATCGCCACGAGGCAGAGACCTTTCTACTGCTTGCGATGCCGCCGTCACCGCGTGAGAGCGAGTGTAGGACGGGGCGAGGTGCCCGCGGCATCCCGCATCGGGGGCACGACAGCGCTCGGCCGAGGGCGGTAAGCCGATGAACATCGGACTTGGTCTTGCTCGTCGAAGATGGCGCGAGATGGAACACCGGGTGACCAGCTGCCAGGTAGGAGCAGCTGGCCATGCAGAAAGCCATCGACGACATTCGGGAGTACCTCGCGGTCATCGACACGAAGGTCGACGACATCCTGCGGGCGCAGAAAGATGCGGCGCTCGCTGAGATGATCGCCGTCGGGCTGGTGCTCGATGAAGCCATGACTGTGCGGCAACAGGTTGGCCGCGTCTCCGAGGTGACCTGGTCGAAGGTGCAGGCGACGGGGCTCTCGCTCGCCAGGACGCAGGCATATGCGCTGCGTCAGCTCGACGCGCTTGCGGAGAAGCTGGAAGGTGAGTCGCACGTCGACGACCTTGCGAAGACGTCGGGCAAGGCGGTGCGCACGGTGCACGAGTGGCTCGCGGTCCTGGCGCGTTGCTTCCAACTGCACGACGCGCTCGCGGTGCTCGAGCTGGATCGTGTGCTCGACGCGGCGCCCGACGAGCTCGATCGTCACCGCATCGGGTTGAAGACCGCGCGAGAGAACCGACGCGATCTGATCCTGAACACCACCACTCGGCTGCTCGCCCGCATCGATGCGATCGCCGATCTGACGGACGGTGCGATTCTGCGCAACCCGTTTAGCTCAAGGACGGTCACGCAGTCTGTCGAGCGCACGGGGGCGGACATCGCACGGTTCCACGGTGTGCTGGGCGTGCCTGTCGAGCGCCAAGCTCTGGAGGCGAAGCGTTGGACGGAAGCAGCGGTCGACATTCGCGACGACGCGATCGCGATGGGTGCTGAGAGCGTGCGGGTCACAGTGCGTGTCGGCGGTGAGGCGGCCGACAACGTGCGCCGTGGGATCGGTCGGTTCGCGGGCGACGTGTCGAAGCGGCTGCTGAAGCAGGACGAGACCGAGGCCTTAACCGCGCGAGCGCCACCCGCGGCGAAGCTGCGCTGGTGTGCTTCGAAGCGGCTCAGTTGTTCGGCTCGAGCGGATCCCCGCCGGCGCTCGCCGGAATCGACCTTGTCAAGGCCCCTGACGCATCGGTCGCGGTCCCATACCGTCCAACCATGATCGAGCGAACATCGCGCCCGTCCGGCGTCGCACGCCAGGTCGCGGTCATCTCCGCGGCCGTGTTCATGATCATCGCCGCGCTCATCGGCACGGGGTTCTTCGGGGGCACCCCCGTCGAAAACCTGCAAGACGGCAAGCTGAGCGCCGAGTACAGCTACCTCGCGCCGGCGCAGCAGGCGTTCCAGATCTGGAGCGTCATCTATCTGGGGCTGCTCGCGTACATGGTGTGGCAGGCGCTGCCGGGTCAGCGCGCGACCGACCGCCAACGCGCACTCGGGTGGTGGATCGCGCTCAGCATGGTGCTCAACGGGCTGTGGCTCGTGTTCGCGCAGTTCACGACGCTGCTGCTCACGGTGATCGGCATCGTCACGCTGCTGATCGTGCTCTGCATCATCTTCCGCATCGCGGTGCGCACCCGCGAGACCGGTGGGGGAGTGCTCGACTCGGTGCTCATCGATGGAGCCAACGGGCTGCACCTCGGGTGGGTGACGCTCGCGACCGTCGCGAACACGACGGCATTCCTGACGGATGTCGCGCCCGAGGAGTGGGGTGAGGTTGCGACTCCGGTGGGGGTTGCGGTGCTCGTGGTCGTCGGGCTCGTCGGCGTGGGGATCGCGTGGTTCAGCCGCGGGCGGATCGCGCCCGCCCTTGCGCTCACGTGGGGGTTGAGCTGGCTGGCCGTCGGACGGCTGACGGGGGAGCCGGAGAGTACGGGGATCGGGGTGACGGCGATCGTGGTCGCGGTTGTGGTGCTGCTGGCGGCGGTTGTCGTGCGGGTTACGCGGGGGCGGGTGCCGAGCGCTTGAGGTGTTAGCGGGGGCTGGTTTCGACACGCGCCTGCGGCGCTACTCAACCAGCTGGTGAGGCACCGAGCGGCGCGTAGCGACGCGGGAAGCGCAGCGCGAGCCGGAGGCGAGCTCGACCCCTACGCCGACGCCCGCCGCACGAGCCGCGACTCCACCACGGTCGACACGGGCACGTCCTCGCCCGCGAGGATGCGCAGCAGCGTGTCGGCCATGAGCTCGCCCATGCGCTCGGACGGCTGGTTCACGGTCGTGAGCGGCACGCGCGAGGTGAGCGCGGCGGAGGAGTCGTCGAAGCCGACCACGGCCACGTCCTCCGGCACGCGGCGGCCCGCATCCAGCAGGGCGCCGACCGCGGCGGCGGCCATCACGTCGTTCGCCGCGAAGATCGCGTCGACATCGGGGTGCGCCTCGAGCAGCGCGAGCGCCCCCGCGGCCCCGGATGCGGCGCCGAAGTCGCCCTCCACCTCGAGGTCGGCGGGCAGGCCCGCCTCGGCGAGCGCATCCCGCCACCCCGCGAGACGGTCGGATGCGGCCGACATGTCGGCGGGGCCCGTGATCGTCGCGATGCGACGACGACCGAGCGACACGAGGTGGCGCACCGCGACGGCCGCGGCCCCGCGATTGTCGACATCGATGAAGTAGTTCGGCGGGTCCGTCTCCTCCGACGGCCGACCGCCGAAGACGACGGGCAGCGTGTCGTGCAGCTCGAGCAGCCACCGGTCGCGCGTGTGCTGCGACGCGATGAGCACCCCGTCGACGACGCCGCTCTGCAGGTAGCGCTGCAGCTTCGAGCCGGATGCCGACGCGCGCGCGCCCGCATCCGCCCCCGACACCATGAGGTTCAGCAGGTAGTCCGACTCCTCGATGCGCCGCGAGACGCCCGCCATGATCGAGATGAGGTGCGGGTCGGCGAGCGCGAGCTTGCCGGGCTCCGGGATCACGAGCGCGATCGCCATCGACCGCGCCGACGCGAGCGACTTCGCCGCCCGGTTCGGCACGTAGCCCATGCGGGCCGCGACCTCGCGCACGTGCGCGATCGTCGCCTGCGCCACATCCTGCTCGTCGTTGAGCGCACGCGACACCGTCGAACGGGTCACCCCCGCCTCGGCGGCCACCATCTCGAGGGTGGGGCGGCGCGAGGGGGACGTCGGCTTGGCCACCGGATCAGCGTAGCGAGGCGCCGGGCGCCCCCGGCGTCTCGGCACGCGCCGCCGCGACGAGCTCGCGGTAGGCGATCGCCGAGTCCTTGAGCGTGCGCTCCTGCGTGTCGTAGTCCACCCGCACGAGCCCGAACCGCTTCGCGTACCCCCACGCCCACTCGAAGTTGTCGAGCAGCGACCAGTAGAAGTACCCGCGCACGTCGACGCCGCGCGAACGGGCCTCGGCCACCGCGTCGAGGTGATCGCGCAGGAACCGCACACGGTCGGCGTCCGGCACCGAGCCGTCGGGGGCCACGACGTCGTCGAACGCCGCGCCGTTCTCGGTCACGAAGACGGGGATGCCGGCGGGCCCCGTGTAGTCGCGCTGCACGCGCTCGAGCAGCTCGACGAGCCCGTGCGGCTCGATCTCCCACCCCATCGCCGTCCGGGGCGCGCCCGTCGGATGCCAGTGGATGCCATCCGAGGCGGGGAAGGGCGACCCCGTCTCGCGCGCGGTCGGCGCCTCCTGCCGCTGCTCGACCTCGGGCGGCAGCAGCGACACCGTCTCGCCGTGGTAGTAGTTCACGCCGAGGAAGTCGAGCGAGCCCCGGATGATGTCGAGGTCGCCGCCCTGCACGACCTCGTCGATCCCGAACGGCGCGAGATCGGCACGCACGTCGTCGGCGTACTCCCCGCGGAAGAGCGGGTCGAGGAAGAAGCGGTTGAACTGGCCGTCGATGCGGCGCGCCGCGTCGAGGTCGCCCGCGTCGTCCGGCCGCAGCGCCCGCACGGGCGCGAGGTTGAGCGTGATGCCCACCTCGGCGGCGCCCGCCGAGCGCAGCGCCGCGGCCGCCATCCCGTGCGCGAGCAGCAGGTGGTGCCCCGCCGCGACGCCGTCGGATGCCGACCGCCGCCCCGGCGCGTGCGCCCCCGCCGTGTAGGAGAGGAACGACGAGCACCAGGGCTCGTTGAACGTCGTCCACGTGTCGAGGCGATCGCCGAGCGCACCGTGCACGGCGAGCGCGTACTCCACGAAGCGCTCCGCCGTCTCGCGCGCCGGCCAGCCGCCGAGCTCCTCCCGCGCCTGCGGCAGGTCCCAGTGGTAGAGAGTCGGCCACGGACGGATGCCGGCCTCGAGCAGCGCGTCGACGAGCCGGTCGTAGAAGGCGAGCCCCGCGGGGTTCACGGCCGCGTCATCCGGAACCACGCGCGCCCACGAGATCGAGAAGCGGTACGCGTCGAGGCCGAGCCCCTTCATGAGCGCGACGTCCTCCGGGTAGCGGTGGTAGTGGTCGCACGCGACCGACCCGTCGTCGCCGTCGATCACCGCACCCGGTACGCGGCAGAACGCGTCCCAGATGGAGTCGCGCCGGCCATCAGTCCACGCGGCGCCCTCGATCTGGAACGCCGCCGTCGCCGCGCCGAACACGAAGTCGCGCGGGAGTGCAGTCAGGCTCACGCCTTCACCGCCCCCTGCATGATGCCCGACACGAGCTGCTTGCCCGCCACCACGAAGAGCACGAGGAGCGGCACGGTCGCGACGAGCGTGCCCGCGAGCACGACCGAGTAGTCGACGAAGTAGTTCGCCTGCAGGAGCGAGAGCGCCACCGGCAGGGTCGGGTTCTGCGGGGTCAGCACGATGAACGGCCAGAAGAAGTTGGTCCACGTCGCGACGAAGGTGAACAGGGCGAGCATCGTCGCGGCGGGGCGCGCGATGGGCAGCGCGATCGACCAGAACGAGCGGAACGCGCTCGCGCCGTCGACGCGCGCCGCCTCGATCACCTCGTCGGGGATCGCCTGGGTGATGTACTGCGTCATCCAGAACACCCCGAACGCGTTCACGAGCGCGGGCACGATGATCGCCTGCATGGTGTCGATCCAGCCGAACTGCGCCATGAGCAGGTAGAGCGGCACGACGCCGAGCTGCGTCGGCACCGCCATCGTCGCGACGATGAAGACGAGCAGCGGCCCGCGCCCGCGGAACCTGAGCTTCGCGAACGCGTAGCCGGCGAGCGTCGAGAAGAACACGACGGATGCCGACACCGTCACCGAGACGAGCAGCGAGTTGCCGAGCGCCTTCCAGAAGTTGACGGCCGGGTTGGTGATCGCCGCGTACGCGTTCTCGATGAAGTGCGCCCCCGGGAACCACGACAGGTTCGGGTCGCGCGCCGAGGTCGAGTCGCCCGACGCCACGAGGAACGACCAGTACAGCGGCAGGACGCTCACGACGAGCACGACGCCGAGGAACGCGTAGCCGAGGATGCCGGGCTTGCGTTGCGCGACCGTGAGCCGACGCATCCGGCGGCGCCGGTTGCGCGCCGCCTGCGCGGGGGAGAACACGGGGATCGGGGCGGGGCCGGCGGTCACGAGCGGCCTCCTTCCGTCGAGATGCGGCGAGACGCCGCGAGGTTGATGAGGCCGATGATCGCGATGACGAGGAACAGCAGCCACGCCACGGCGGACGCCTTGCCGAAGTCGAAGCGGTCCCAGCCGAGGTTGTAGAGGTAGAGCGTGAGGGTCAGCCACTGCGAGTCGGAGCCGCCCTGCCCGAACTGGTCGTAGAGCCGGGGCTCGTCGAAGATCTGCAGGCCGCCGATCGTCGAGGTGATGATCACGAAGATGAGGGTCGGGCGGATGCCGGGGATCGTCACCGACAGGAACTGCCGCACGCGGCCGGCGCCGTCGATGACCGCCGCCTCGTAGTAGTCGCGGGGGATCGCCTGCATCGCGGCGAGCAGCACGAGCGCGTTGTAGCCCGTCCAGCGGAAGTTCACCATCGTCGCGATCGCGACGTGGCTCGCGAGCGGGTCGACGTGCCACCGCACGGGCGGGATGCCGAACACGCCGAGCAGGTTGTTGATCGCCCCGAACTGGTCCGCGAAGAGCTGCCCGAAGATGAGCGCGACGGCGACGGGTGCGACGACGTAGGGGAGCAGCACGCCCATCCGCCAGAACGTCTTCGCCCGCAGGTTCGTGTCGAGGGCCGACGCGATGAGCAGCGCGACGATGATCTGCGGCACCGAGGAGAGCAGGAAGATCGAGATCGAGTTGCGCAGCGCGATCCAGAACTTCTTGTCGCCGAGCACCGAGGCGAAGTTCTCGAAGCCCACGAAGCCCCCGTCGCCGCCGATGAGGCTCCACTCGTGCAGCGACACGTACGCCGTGTAGGCGAGCGGGAACAGCCCGACGACGGCGAAGAGGATGAAGAACGGCGAGATGTAGACGTAGGGCGTCGCCTTGTAGCTGAAGTTCGCGAAACGCTGGGCGGGGGTGAGGGGCGCGCGCCCCTGGGGTTCGGGCCGGGGCTGGGGTCGCCGCTGCGGTGCGGCGGTCTGCGTGGTCATGTGGCGTCCTCGGATGCGGTGCGGCGTGCGCGGGTCGGGTGGGGTGGTGGGGGGGGGGGGGGGGCCCCCCCGCCGCCCCCCCCCCCCCCCGCGCCTGGAGCGTCGGCCCGAGC
>JAEYZI010000023.1 GCA_023428065.1 Actinomycetes bacterium
ACGAACTGCACCTTCTTCTGATCGCGCACCGTCTCCACCCATCCGGAGACGGAGACGGGTCCGTCGGGCTGGGCGGCGAGCTGCTTGACGAGGGTGCGTGCGGTCACGGGGGTCGAGTCTAGTCGCGGCCGACCGGGTGCCACCTGATGCCCGTTCCCCCGCGGACTGGTCGCTTTCTGGCTCGATTCCGCCGAAATGGCGCGGAAAAGAGACCACTCCGCGGGGGCGAGGTGCCGGTAGCCTCCCGGCATGGAGTGGCCCGACCCCGACGCGATCGCGCGCGTGCTCGCTCCCCTCGGCGAGCTGACCCGACTCGACGTGCTCGACGGGGGCACCTTCGCGTCCGTGTGGGAGGCGGAGTTCGCCTCGGGCGACGACGCGATCGTGAAGATCGCGCCGCCCGACGACGCCCCGAGCCTCCTGCTCTACGAGGAGCGGATGCTGCGCACCGAGGCGATGGTCATGCGTCTCGCCGAGGAGCGCGGCTGGCCCTACCCGCGCCTGCTGCTGCTCGACACGAGCCGCGAGACGATGCCGGTCGACGTGCTCGCGATGAGCAGGATGCCGGGCGAGCGCTGGGACCTCGCCGAGCCGACGATGAGCCCCGAGGCGAACGACCGCGCGAAGCGCGAGCTCGGCCGGGTGCTCGCGCGCGTGCACACGGAGGTGGGGAGCGAGTTCGGCTACCCCTCCTCGGCGACGCTGCGGGCGGCGACGTGGCCGGATGCCGTCGAGCGCATCGTCGAGAGCGTGCTCGCCGACGCCCGCCGGGCGGGCGTCCCGCTGCCGGAGGAGCGCATCCGCCGCGCGTTCGCCGAGGGCCGGGAGGCGCTCGCGGCCGTGACGGAGTCCCGCCTCGTGCACGCCGACCCGTGGCCCGGCAACGTGTTCGTCGCGCCGGAGTCGGGCGAGGTGCTCGGCATGATCGACGTCGAGCGGGCGCTGTGGGCCGACCCCCTGTTCGACGTCGTCACGGGCGACGCGATGAACGTGGGCGACCCCGACCCGCGGCTCGCGGCGACGGAGGGGTTCACGCCGCAGGAGCTCGACCGCATCCGCCTGTATCGACTGTGGTTCACGACCGTCATCACGACCGAGATCGTGCCGCGCGGATTCGAGGGCGAGTGGCTCGTCGAGTACCGCGCGCACCTCGCGCGCAACCTCGAGGCGCTGCTCGGGCAGTCGGGCGTCTAGTCCCAGCTGAGGCGGCGGCGGATCGCGGCCGCCCCCTCCCGGGGGAAGTCGTCGCGCGTGCCGAGCGTCTCCTCCGCGAGGTCGAGCAGCCCGCGCGCGGCGCCTTCCGCGTCGAGCCGCAGTGCGGCCTCCGCTCGTGCCGCGAGCTCGGGATGCGCGCGCTCGAAGCGGCGGTGGGGGTCGAGGGTGTCGAGCACCGCGCGGTCGCCGGGCAGCGCGGCGGCCCAGGCGCGCAGCAGGTGCTCGAGGGCCTCGCCGCGGATGTTGCGGTTCGCGGTGAGCAGCTCGCCGCGACGCGCGCGCCCCGCTCCGACGAGCAGCTTGACGAGGGCGACCCGGATCTCGGTGGCCACGTCGACCTCGCGGGCGGGGCGGGCGAGGATCTTCTGCAGTGCGGAGGCGACATCCGCTCGGTCGAGGATCACCTCGGCGCGGTCGGCGATCCAGCTCGTGAAGGTGTCGAGGTTCGCGACGCCGAACTCCATGAGCTCCCCGTCGTCGGTCACGACCATGAGGGCGTCCCACTGGTCGACGACCGAGAGCGCGACGCGCTCGGGGTGGGGGAGCCAGCCGAGTTCGCGCCGCAGTCGCTCCTCATGCCCCGGCTCGACGATGACGGCGATGTCGAGGTCCGACCATTCGTCGGCGCGGGCGCGATCCGCGGTCGAGCCGAAGCCGACGAGCCCGACGATCTCGGGCCGCTCGCTCGCGGACGCGACGAGCTCGCCGAGCCGCGCGGCGAACGCGGCCGAGGGGGTGGTGGTCATGAATGCTCCTCGGGTCTTGACACGGACTTCGTTGCTTGGTTTATTTACTCCTGAAATAACCCGACCGCAAGAGGACCGACGATGATCCGACCCGCCGCACGCACCGACGTCAACCGCTCGGCCGTGCTCGCGCACCTCGGGGCGCAGGGACCGTCCTCCCGGGCGGAGCTCGCCCGCGCCCTCGGCGTCTCGCCGGCGCTCATGACGCAGCTCACCAAGGACCTGCTCACCGACGGCCTCGTCGTCGAGCTCGACCACGAGCCCTCGCAGGGAGGTCGCCCCGCGCGCCGGCTCGGGCTCGCCCAGCAGGGCGGCTCCGCGATCGGTGTCAAGGTCGCCGCGGATCACGTCGCGTTCGTCGAGGTGGGCCTCGACGGCTCGGTGCTGCGTTCGGCGAGCGAGCGCTTCGACGCCTCGGCGACCACCATGCTCGCCGACCTCGCGAGCCTCCTCGAGCGCTTCATCGCCGGCTCCGGCTGCGCGCGGCTGCTGGGTGTGGGCGTCGGGGTACCCGGTTCCGTCGACCGCCAGGGCGACGGTGTCGTGGTGTCGCCCCAGCTCGGCTGGAACGGCATGCCCCTCGGCGAGAGCCTGCGGCGGGCGCTGCGACTGCCCGTCCTCGTCGAGAACAACGTCAACGCCCTCGCCATGGCCGAACGGCTCTACGGCACGGGGCGTCGGCACGAGAGCTTCCTCGTCGTCACGATCGGAACCGGAGTGGGCGCCGGGATCGTGGTCGACGGGGTCGTACTTCGCGGCGCCGCGGGCGGCGCGGGCGAGATCGGCCACACACCGGTGGTCGAGGACGGACCCGAGTGCATGTGCGGCAACCGCGGATGCCTCGAGGCGCTCATCGGCGAGGCCGCGCTCGTCCGGGAGGGCCGCACGCGCGGCATCCTCGGCGAGACGGCGGGCATGGCCGCGTTGCGCGCCGCCGCCGACGCGGGCCAGACGGATGCCACGGCGCTGTTCGGCGAGGCGGGGCACCTGCTCGGGCGCGCCCTCGCGGGCGTCGTCCACGTCCTCGACCCCGAGATCGTGATCCTGCTCGGGGAGGGCACGACGGCCTGGCCGCACTGGGCGCTCGGATTTGAGCCCGCGTTCCGCGCAGCTCTCCTTCCGGCGCGGCGCGGCGTGGGCGTCGCCGTCGAGACCTGGCAGGACGAGAGCTGGGCGCAGGGCGCCGCGGCGCTCGTGCTCGCGACCCCGTTCGACGCCGAGGGCGTCGCGGGGGAGCAGGGGCGGCTCGTGCGCGAGCGCCTCGCCGCCGGCGGGGCGGAGCGCGACGGCTCATGACCACGACCCTCCTGCCCGCCGAGGCGCGTGCGTCGGAGCCCCGCCTCGCGCCCGTGCGGCGCCGTCCGGGGCGATCGCGCATCCGCTACGGCCTCACGGTGCTCGCCTTCCTGCTGCCGAGCGCGATCCCGCTCGCCGCCTTCGTGGTCGTGCCGATGGTGAGCGCCGCCTGGGTGAGCCTCCACGAGTGGAACCTGCTCGCCCCGCCGCAGTTCGTCGGCCTCGACAACTACGCGAAGCTGTTGAGCGACCCCGAAACCGGCGACATCTTCCTGCACACGCTTTTCTACATCGCCGGCTACCTGCCGCTCGTCTACATCGGCGGCCTGGTCCTCGCGCTCGCGCTAAACACGCGCCTGCGCGGACGCTCCGTGCTGCGCGGCATCTACTTCCTGCCGGTCGTCTCGAGCTGGATCGTCGTCGCGCTCGTGTGGCGGTGGCTGCTGAACCCCTCGTCCGGCGCCGTCAACACGGCGCTCGGCTGGTTCGGCATCGAGGGCCCGGGCTGGTGGGCCGACCCCGCGTGGGCGATGCCGTCGATCATCATCGCCTCGTCGTGGAAGGACCTCGGCTTCGTGATGGTCATCCTGCTCGCGGGGCTCCAGGCGATCGACCCCGAACTGCTCGATGCGGCGCGCGTCGACGGCGCCGGATGGTGGCGCCGCCTGTTCTCGGTCGTGCTGCCCCTGCTGAGCCCGAGCACGTTCTTCGTGGTCGTGATCTCGCTCATCAACGGCTTCCAGGTGTTCGACCAGGTCTACGCGATGACGGGGGGCGGGCCGGGCGGCGCGACGCAGGTGGTCGTGCAGCAGATCTACGACCTGACCTTCCGGTACGGGGCCGCGGGAGAGGCATCCGCGCTCAGCTGGCTGCTGTTCGTCGTCGTGCTCGGGGTGACGGTCGTGCAGATCGTCGGCCAGAAGCGGTGGGTGACCTATGGCTGAGACGACTCTCGACCGCGGCAGACGGATGCGACCCTCCGGTCTCGTGGGCACCGTCGCCCTCCACGCCGTGGTGATCGTCGGCGCGGTCGCGATGTTCTTCCCGTTCCTGTGGACGATCGTGACCTCGCTCACCCCCGGCGCGGGTCTCACGCACACGCCCGCGCTCATCCCGAGCGACCCCTCGCTCGAGGCGTACGGGCGCCTCTTCGCGGAGCGCCCCTTCGGTCGCATCATCCTCAACAGCCTCGGGATCGCCGTCGCGACCACCGTCGCCCAGCTGCTCACGAGTGCGACCGCGGCCTACGCCTTCAGCCGTCTCCCGTTCCGCGGACGGGGGGTCGTCTTCGCCGTCTACCTCGCGACGATGATGATCCCACTGCAGGTGCTCATCGTTCCGCTCTTCGTCGAGCTGAAGGCGCTCGGACTCGTCAACACCTACCTCGGCGCGCTCCTGCCGACCCTCGCGAGCGCGTTCGGCATCTTCCTGCTGCGCCAGGCGGTGCATCAGGTGCCGCGCGAGCTCGACGAGGCCGCGACGCTCGACGGCGCGGGCCATTTCCGGATCTTCTGGCAGGTCATCCTGCCCAACATCCGACCCGCTCTCGCGACGCTCACGGTGTTCGCGTTCATGGGCAGCTGGAACAGCTTCCTGTGGCCGCTCGTCATCCTCCGCGCGCCCGAGCTGCAGACCCTGCCGGTGGCCCTCGCCGGACTGCAGGGTCAGCACACCACGCAATGGGACATCGTCATGGCCGGCTCGGTCGTGAGCGTCCTGCCCATGCTCGCCCTCTACGTCTTCGCACAGAAGTACGTGATCCAGGGCGTCGCCAACTCCGGGCTCAAGTGAGCCCGGTCGCCCACACACCACCCCGCATTCCATCCACACAGAAGGAGACAGGCACATGAAGCGCCTTCCCATGGCCGTCGGCATCGTCGCCGTCGGCGCGATCGCCCTCGCGGGCTGCTCGGCGGCGTCCGGAGAGGACGGCACGCCCGTCACGATCACGTACACGAACTTCATCTCCAACGGAGGCAACGAGGAGAACCTGCAGAAGATCGTGGACGCCTTCGAGAAGGCGAACCCCGGCATCGACGTCGAGGTCACGACCCTCCCGTACGGCGACTACTTCACCGCCCTGCAGACCGACCTGGCGGCCGGCACGCAGAGCGACGTGTTCGACATCGAGTACGCGAACTACGCCGACTTCCAGGCGAACGGCGTGCTCGCGCCGCTCACGGTCGCCGACCCCTCGGTGTACCGCGCGTCGGTGCTCGAGGCGTACCAGACCGACGGCACCCAGTACGCGCTGCCGAGTTCGTTCTCGGACGTGGTGCTCTACTACAACAAGGAGCTCTTCGACGCCGCCGGCATCGAGTACCCCTCGGCCGACTGGACCTGGGAGGACGAGCGGGCCGCGGCCGAGGCGCTCACCGATCAGGCTGCCGGCGTCTGGGGCGACCACCAGCCGGTGAGCTTCCACGAGTACTACAAGGCGCTCGCCCAGAACGGCGGCGAGTTCCTGAACGAGGACCGCACCGCCGTCGCGTTCAACTCGCCGGAGGGCATCGAGGCCGCCAAGTGGCTCGTCGAGAAGAGTGGCACCGTGATGCCGACGATCGAGCAGGGTCAGGGCACCCCCGACTTCGACACCAACCTCTTCAAGGAGGGCAAGCTGGCGATGCTCCACACGGGCATCTGGGTGTTCGGCGCCGTCGCCGACGTGCCGTTCGAGTGGGACATCGCGGTCGAGCCCGGCAACGTCCGTCAGGCGAGCGCCGTCTTCTCGAACGCCGTGGGCGTGAGCGCGAGCTCGAAGAACATCGAGGCTGCGACGAAGTGGGTCGAGTTCCTCACCTCCTCCGACACGATGATCGACGTCCGCCTCGACAGCGGCTGGGAGCTGCCCCCGATCTCCGACGAGGCCAAGCTCGCGGTCTACCTGGAGAAGGGCACCCCGGCGAACCGCCAGGCGGTGTTCGACTCGCTCGAGGGCATCGCGTTGCCGCCCGTCGCGAAGACGGGTCAGGCCGAGATGCAGGACATCATGACCGAGGAGCTCGTCGAGGCGCAGGCCGGCCGCAAGACGGTCGAGGAGGCCCTCGCGAGCGCCGAGGAGCGCATCAACGCCGTCATCGGCGGCTGACCCCGCGCGGCCCGGGCGGACGCATCCGTCCGGGCCGCGCCCCCGACATCACCCATCGCCCGACGCGCCCACCCGTCTCTTCCGAGGAACCCCATGACGTCGACCCCCGTGCCTGCCGACCGTGACGCGCTCGCCGCGCTCGCCGAGTCGCAGCGCGCACTCATCGCCTCGCTGCAGCACCCGAGCGGCGCCTACCCCGCGAGCCCCACGTTCTCGGCCTACCGCGGCTACTCGTGGTTCCGCGATGGCGCGTTCATCGCGGATGCCATGTCAGCCTCCGGCGAGCACGCGTCGGCGGAGGCGTTCTTCGGCTGGTGCGCGAGCGTGATCTCGGACCGCGCCGCCGAGGTGCGGCGCATCGTGGAGTCGGACCGCGCGGGGACGCCGCTCCCCGACGCGGACATGCTGCCGACGCGCTTCACGCTCGACGGCCGTGAGGGCGCCGACGAGTGGTGGGACTTCCAGCTCGACGGGTACGGCCTGTGGCTGTGGGCGCTCGGCGAGCACGTCGCGCGCACGGGAGCGCCGACGGCTCCGTGGCTCGAGGCCGTCGGGCTCACGGTGGAGTACCTCGCGAGCTCGTGGCGGCGCCCCTGCTACGACTGGTGGGAGGAGCACATCGAGCACGTGCACGTGTCGACCCTCGGAAGCGTGCTCGCCGGACTGCGGGCGGCGGCGGCCCTGCCCGGTCTCGACGGGCAGCTCGCGGAGCGGGCGGCCCTCGCCGCGGCCGACGTCGACGCGCTCCTGCGCCGCGACGGCGTGCGCGACGGCCACCTCGTGAAGTGGGTCGGCACCGACGCGGTCGACGCGAGCCTCGCCGCGCTCGTCGGCCCGCTCGAGGCGGTCGACCCGTCCGAGCCGCTCGCTCTCGCGACCCTCGCGGAGCTCGAGTCGAGCCTCGTCGTCGACGACGGGATGCACCGCTTCCGCGCCGACACCTACTTCGGCGGCGGCCAGTGGCCGCTGCTCAGCTGCATGCTCGGCATCGCGTGGGCGCGTGCCGGACGCCCGGAGCGATCCCTCGAGCTGCTGCGCTGGGCCGCCTCGACATCGCACGACGGGGGCATCCCCGAGCAGGTCGACCGTCACCTGCTCGACCCCTCCTACGTGGAGCAGTGGGTCGAGCGCTGGGGGCCGAGCGCCGATCCGCTCGTCTGGTCGTCGGCCATGTTTCTCCGCCTCGCGGTCGAGCTCGAGGTGGTGACCGCGTGATCCGTCACCGCCCCTTCGGATCGGGTCACCCCTACGCGGTCGACACCGAGCAGCGCTCGCCGGTCGACCCGATCGCGGGCGAGGATCTCGTGCTCGGCGTGCGCACCTCGTCGGAGGTGGAGACCGTCGTGCTCGAGTGGCAGCGCGACGGCGTCGCGCAGGCGCCCCTCGCCCTCGAGCGGGTCCCGCGCAGCTCGCGCGGCCAGGTCGTGGACGGCGGGCACCTCGCCTCCGCGCAGGCGCGCCTCGCGCGCGCGTCGGGCGGCTGGCGCGTGATCCTCGACGACCTCGCTGCGGACGAGCGCATCCGCTACCGCTTCACGGGCGATGGCGGCGGCCGCGTGCAGTCGACGCGATGGTTCGAGACGACCGTCGCGAGCTGGGTGGCTTCGAAGGTCGGCCCCGCCGTGGACGGCGCCGACCGCGTCGTGCCCGGCTCGGTTCGCCGCCTCGTGCGCCGCGGCGAGACGCTGCGCGTCCGCTTCGCCCTCCCCCTCGCCCCCGGTGAGCGCGTCGTGGGCTTCGGTGAGCGCTTCGACACGCTCGACCAGCGCGGACTCGCGCTCGACTCGGTCGTCTTCGAGCAGTACAAGAGCCAAGGTGCGCATCGGCGCACCTACCTGCCGATGCCGTTCGCCCACGTGGCGGGCGGGGACGGCTGGGGATTCCACGTTCGCACGTCGCGGCGGGTCTGGTTCGACGTGGGCGCGAGCACGCCCGGCTCCCTCGTGGTCGAGGCGGAGACCGGACCCGACGGCGAGCTCGAACTCGCCCTCTACGACGGCGACCCGCGCACTGTGCTTCGGCGCTTCCTGGACGAGGTCGGTCGACCGGAGGAGCTGCCCGACTGGGTCTTCCGCCTGTGGGCGAGCGGCAACGAGTGGAACACGCAGGCGGAGGTCATGCGTCAGGCCGAGCTGCATCGCGAGCACGACGTGCCGCTCGGCTCGATCGTGATCGAGGCGTGGAGCGACGAGAGCACCTTCACGACGTGGCGTGACGCGCGCGCGAAGGTCGCCGACGGCGCCGAGCCTCGACGGCTCGCCGATTTCGAGTTCCCGGAGGACGGCGCGTGGCCCGACCCGAAGGGCATGGTCGACGAGCTGCACCGCCGCGACGTGCGGCTGCTGCTGTGGCAGATCCCGCTCATCAAGATGCGCCCGCATCCGGCTGGACAGGTCAAGGCGGATGCCGAGGCCGCGATCCGCGACGGCGTGCTGATCCGCGAGGAGGCGCCCGACGGCACCCTGCGGCCGTACCGGAACCGCGGCTGGTGGTTCCCACTCGGGCTCATGCCCGACCTCACCGACGAGCGAGCCGCGCACTGGTGGACCGAGAAGCGGCGCTACCTCGTGGAGGAGGTCGGGGTCGACGGCTTCAAGACCGACGGTGGCGAGCACGCGTGGGGACGCGAGCTCGCCTACCTCGACGGGCGCCGGGGCGACGAGAAGAACAACGTCTTCCCGGTGCACTACGCCAAGGCCTTCGGCGACCTCTTGCGCCGAGCCGGCAAGGCGCCCGTGACCTTCTCGCGGGCGGGCTTCACCGGCAGCCAGGCGCACGGCACCTTCTGGGCCGGCGACGAGAACTCGACGTGGGAGGCCTTCCGCTGGTCGCTGTACGCGGGCCTCAACGCCGCGGCGAGCGGCGTCGTCTACTGGGGGTGGGATCTCGCGGGCTTCAGCGGTGACGTGCCGACGGCCGAGCTCTACCTGCGGTCGACCGCGGCCGCCGCGTTCGTGCCGATCATGCAATACCACTCGGAGTTCAACCACCATCGGAAGCCGTCTCGCGACCGCACCCCGTGGAACATCGCCGAGCGCTCGGGCGACGAGCGGGTCCTGCCGGTCTTCCGGCGGTTCGCGCAGCTGCGCGAGCGGCTCGTGCCGTACCTGGCCGAGGAGGCGCGGCGCGCGGTGGCGGCGGGGGAGCCGCTCATGCGGCCGCTGTTCTTCGACGCACCGCACGCGGACGAGGCGTTCGCGCATCCGTTCCAGTGGATGCTGGGCGACTCCCTGCTCGTGGCGCCCGTCGTCGAGGAGGGGGCCGGGTCGGTGCGCGCGTGGCTGCCCGACGGCGAATGGGTCGACGCGTTCCGCGGCACCCAGCACACGGGCGGCGTCCTCGAGCGCGATGTGCCCATCGACGAGGCCGCCGTGTGGATCCGCGCGGATGCCGCCGAGCGGCTCGCGGGGGTGTTCGCCTGATCCGCTTCCGGGAGGCTCAGGAGGCCGCGACGCGCTCCTCGCCGACGACGTCGCCCCAGCGGTGCGCCCACGCCGCGAGCGGCTGGAGGGAGCGCAGCAGCTCGAGCCCCGGCTGCGAGAGCTCGTAGCGCACCTGCACGGGCGTCGACGGGATGACGTGGCGCTCGACGAGGCCCGCCGCCTCGAGCTCGCGCAGGCGCTGCGCCGCCATCCGGTCGGAGAGGCCGTCGACGGCGGCGACGATGCCGCTGAAGCGGTGCGCCCCGCGGAAGATCGCGAGCATGATGCCCGACGACCATCGCCGGCCGACGAGCTCCGTCGAGGAGACGAAGCGGCGGCACGCGTCGTCGTCGATGTGCAGGAGGTCGGAGGCGTCGGTCACTCACCTATCGTAAGCGGCTTACGCGCCGGTTGCCGGGTGTGCGCCCGCCGAGGAGGCTGGGTGCATGCCCGACTACGGCCACCCCCTCCGCTTCGGAACCTTCATCACGCCGACCGCCGCGCGCCCCGAGGTGCCGGTCGCCCTCGCGCAGCTCAGCGAGCAACTCGGCTACGACCTCGTCACCTTCCAGGACCACCCCTACCAGCCGGCGTTCCTCGACACGTGGACGCTGCTCACCTGGGTCGCCGCGCGCACCGAGCGCGTGCACGTCGCCGCGAACGTGCACAACCTCCCGCTGCGCCCGCCTGCCGTGCTCGCACGATCGGCCGCGAGCCTCGACCGGCTCTCGGGCGGGCGGTTCGAGCTCGGGCTCGGCGCGGGCGCCTTCGGCGCCGCCGCCACGGCGATGGGCGCGCCCGAGCGCACCGCGGGCGAGAACATCGACGCGCTCGCCGAGGCCATCCCGCTCATCCGCGCCCTGTGGGATGTCGACGACCGCCGCCCGCTCCGGATCGACGGCGACCACTACCGGCTGAACGGCGCGAAGCGCGGTCCCGAACCGGCGCACGACATCCCGATCCTCGTCGGCGCGTACAAGCCGCGGATGCTGCGCCTCGTCGGGCGGCTCGCCGACGGCTGGCTGCCGAGCCTGGCCTACTTCGACGAGCGCGGCGTCGCCCCCGGGAACGCCGAGATCGATCGCGCGGCCGAGCAGGCAGGCCGCGACCCGCGTGAGATCCGCCGCATGCTCAACATCTCGGGCCGGTTCCAGGACCGCGACGGCGGGATGCTGCAGGGCCCGGCCGCGCAGTGGGTCGAGCAACTCCTCGAGCTCGTGCTCGAGCACGGCATGAGCACGTTCATCCTGTCGAGCGACGACCCGGACGAGCTGCGCACCTTCGCGGACGAGGTCGCGCCCGCCCTGCGCGAGCGCGTCGAGCGGGAGCGCGCCGCGCGCGGCACGACGACCGAGCGCGTACGACCCTTATCCGCCCTCGCCGCCCGGCGCCCCGGCATCGACTACGACGGCCTCCCGCCCGAGCTCGCCGAGAACGCCGTCGAGCCGGGCGACCGCGAGTACGCGCGCGTGCGCTCGAACTACCTGCGCGGCGGCTCGCCCGGTCTCGTGCTTCGGCCGCGCACGGTCGACGAGGTCGTGCAGGCCGTCGCCGTCGCGCGGGCGCACCGCGAGGTCCCGCTCGGGGTGCGCAGCGGCGGGCACGGCATCAGCGGCCGGTCGACGAACGACGGCGGGCTCGTGATCGACGTGTCGGCGCTCGACGCGATCGAGGTGATCGACGAGGAGCGCCGCCTCGTGCGCGTGGGGCCCGGCGCGCGCTGGCAGGAGGTGGCTGCGGCGCTCGAACCGCACGGCTGGGTCATCACCTCGGGCGACTACGGCGGGGTGGGCGTCGGGGGCCTCGCGACCGCGGGAGGCGTCGGCTACTTCGCCCGCGAGCACGGCCTCACGATCGACCGGATGCGCGCGGCCGAGCTCGTGCTCGCCGACGGGAGCGTCGTGCGCGTCGACGCGGAGCGCGACCCCGAGCTCTTCTGGGGGGTGCGCGGCGCGGGCGCGAACCTCGGCATCGTCACGGCGTTCGAGTTCGAGGCCGCGGAGGCCGGCGACATCGGCTGGGCGCAGCTCGTCTTCGACGCATCCGACACCGCGGGTTTCCTCGAGCGCTGGGCCGCGACCATGGAGGCTGCGCCGCGCGACGTCTCGGGGGAGATCGTCATGGGCCCGCCGCGCGGCGGCGCGTGGCGCGCGACCGCGCTCCTCGTCGTCGACTCCGCCGACCCCGACACGATCCTCGCGCGCCTGCAGCCGTTCGCGGAGGTCGCGCCCCTCGTCGACCAGTCGGTCGTCATCGCGCCCTACGCGTCGGTCATTGCCAACGCGCAGGGAGAGTCGAACCGCGGGCTCGGGGCTCCCGCCGCGCGAGGGGGGCTCGTCGAGCACATGACGCCCGAGCTCGCGACCGGCATCGTGCGCATCCTCGAGGAGGGCCGAATGCACTTCTTCTCCGTGCGGGCCGTCGGCGGGGCCGTCGCCGACGTGCCGGAGGATGCGACGGCGTACGCGCATCGCTCGGCCGCCTTCGCGGTCGCGGGCATGTCGGGCGACGCCGCGTCGCTCAACGAGGGATGGGACGCCCTCGAGGAGCACGTGATGGGGGTCTACCTGAGCTTCGAGGCCGACGCGCGAGGCGACCGCGTCGAGCGCGCCTTCCCGCCCGCGACGCTCGCGCGGCTGCGCGCCCTCAAGGCGCGAGTCGACCCCGACGTGCTCTTCCGCGACAACTTCACGGTCGCCGCCGAGCCCGTCACCGCGTGAGGGCGTCCGATCCCGGGCGCTCGTAGACTGGACGGGTGCCGGCCGACCTCGTCCATCTCGTGCGACACGGCGAGGTCTACAACCCCGACCGCGTGCTCTACGGGCAGCTCCCCGGCTTCGGCCTCTCCGAGCTGGGGCACCGGATGGCGGCCCTCGCCGCCGAGTCGCTCCAGGGCCGCCCCATCTCGACCCTCGCGGCGAGCCCCCTGCAGCGCACGCAGGAGTCCGCCGCACCGTGGGCGGCCCGCTTCGGCCTCGACGTGCGGCTCGACGAGCGGCTCATCGAGCCGCGCAACCGCTTCGAGGGCACCAACGTGCGGCGCGGGCTCCGCGACCCCCGCAACTGGCCCTACCTCGTCGGCCCCTGGCGCCCCACGTGGGGCGAGGCGTTCACGAGCATCCGCCGACGCATGATGGCCGCCGTCGCGGAGGCCTACGCGGAGGCCGACGGCGGCGAGGCGGTGCTCGTCACCCATCAGCTCCCCATCTGGATGGTCGCGCGAACCGTCGCCCGCAAGCCCCTCGCCCACGACCCGCGCGAGCGGCGCTGCTCCCTCTCGAGCATCACGACCCTCGCCTGGCGCGAGGGCGCCTTCATCGAGGTGGACTATCAGGAACCTGCGGCAGAGTTGTTGGCGCAATCCATCGACCTGGGAGCCGTGTGATCACCCGATCGTCCCGCCGCCTCGGCGTGCGCCTCGCCGCGCCCGCCGTCGCCCTCGCGGCGCTCCTGCTCGCCGGCTGCACGCAGGAGGCGGGCCACCTCGCGGGCCAGTACGAGTCCGGCACGGGCGACGGGTACATCTCGGGTGACGGGCGCGTCGTGCAGCCGCCCGCATCCGAGCGCGAGGACGCCATCCCGTTCTCCGGCACCCTCGACACCGGCGAGCACTTCGACTCCGCGGAGGTCGTGGGCAAGGTCGTCATCGTCAACTTCTGGTACGCGGCCTGCCCGCCGTGCCGCGCCGAGGCGCCCGACCTCGCCGCCCTCCACGCGCAGTACGCCGACGC
Source organism: Actinomycetes bacterium (assembly GCA_023428065.1). Lineage (GTDB taxonomy): Bacteria > Actinomycetota > Actinomycetes > Actinomycetales > Microbacteriaceae > Homoserinibacter. The sequence continues at coordinate 13,499 of JAEYZI010000023.1, forward strand.
CGACGTCGTCATGATCGGCGTCAACGTGAGCGACACGGCCGAGGTCGCGCGCGGCTTCGAGACCAAGTTCGGCATCGAGTACCCCTCGATCGTCGACGTCGACGACAACGCCGTGCAGCTCGCCTTCGCCGGGGCGCGGCTCGCACCGAACTCCGTGCCCACGACCCTCGTGCTCGACAGGGAGGGGCGCATCGCCGCGCGCTTCAGCGGGCTCATCGAGAGCCCGAGCGTCGTCGCCGACATCGTCGACGAGCTGCTCGCCGAGAAGGTCTGACGCGTGGATCCGGGAGAGATCGTCGTCTCCGGCGGGCTGTGGCTCGCCGTGCCCATCGCGCTCGCGGCGGGGCTGCTGTCGTTCCTCTCGCCGTGCGTGCTCCCCCTCGTGCCCGGCTACCTCGGCTACGTGTCGGGTGTCACGGGCGGGGCCGCCCGCACGCGCTCGCGGATGACCGCGGGCGCGCTGCTCTTCGTCGCCGGGTTCTCGCTCGTCTTCATGGCGGTGTTCGTGCTCGCGGGCACCGCGGGGCGGTTCCTCCTGCAGTACGGCGACCTCATCGTGCGCATCGGCGGTGCGCTCATCATCGTGCTCGGCCTCGTGTTCATCGGCCAGGTGACGGTGCTGCAACGCCAGGTGAAGCCGAGCTGGCGCCCGCGCGCGGGCCTCGTCGGCGCGCCGCTGCTCGGCATCCTCTTCGCGATCGGTTGGACGCCGTGCGTGGGGCCGACCCTCGTCGCCGTCGGATTCCTCGCGGGCTACGGCGGCGACCCGTGGCGTGCCGCGCTCATCGGGCTCGCATACTGCGCGGGCCTCGGCCTGCCGTTCGTGCTCGTCGCGGTCGGACTCGGCTGGGTGTCGTCGAGCCTGCGCTGGGTGCGCACGCACATCCGCGCCGTCAACATCGTCGGGGGCACCCTCCTCGTCGTCATCGGAGTGCTCATGGTCACCGGTCTGTGGAGCGTCATCATGTCGGAACTGGGGGCGGTGATCAGTGGCATCAGCACCCCGCTCTGACACGGACCCGCTGCGGCCGGCCGACCACATCGACGCCGAGCCGCCCGAGCCGGGCGTCACGCAGCCGAAGCTCGGCGTCACGGGCTACCTGCGCTTCTTCTGGCGTCAGCTCACGAGCATGCGCACGGCGCTCGTGCTGCTGCTCCTGCTCGCCCTCGCGGCGGTGCCGGGCTCGCTCGTCCCGCAGCGCAGCTCCGACCCCAACGGCGTCATCCAGTACGAGCGCGACAACCCCGAGGCGTTCCGCATCCTCGACGGGCTCGGCGTCTTCTCGACCTTCAGCTCGCCGTGGTTCTCGGCCATCTACCTGCTGCTGTTCATCTCGCTCGTCGGCTGCATCCTGCCGCGCACGAAGCACCACCTCGACGCCCTCCGCGCGCGGCCGCCGAAGACCCCCGCGCGCCTCTCGCGGCTCGTAGGCTACACCGAGCGCACCGCGGCGACGGATGTCGAGACCGCCGTCACGGAGGCCGCGCGCGTCCTGCGCGGGGCCGGCTACCGCATCGAGCGCTACCCGTCGCCGAGCTCGGGCCGCCCCGCCGACTCGGTCTCCGCGGAGCGCGGCTACCTGCGCGAGACGGGCAATCTCATCTTCCACAGCGCCCTCGTGGGCGTGCTCGTCGCGGTCGGCATCGGCGGCGGGTACGGCTACAGCGGCCAGCGTGTCATCGTCCAGGACACCGCCTTCACGAACTCCCTCGCGAGCTACGACTCGTTCAACCCCGGGCGCTTCTTCACCGACGACGCGCTCGAGCCCTTCTCGGTGCGGCTCGACGAGTTCGACGGCCGCTACCAGCTCGACCCCGCGAAGGGCGTGTACCAGCCGACCGACTTCACGGCCCACCTCTCCACCCGCACGCCCGACGGCGACTGGACCCCCGCCGAGCTCAAGGTCAACTCGCCGCTCGAACTCGGAGGCACCAAGGTCTACCTCCTCGGCAACGGCTACGCGCCCGTCGTGACCGTGACCGACCCGGAGGGCGAGGTCGCCTTCTCGGGACCCGTCGCCTTCCTGCCCCAGGACGCCAACCTGCGCAGCCTCGGCGTCATCAAGGTGCCGGACGGCCTCGCCGAGCAGCTCGGGTTCCTCGGCTTCTTCTACCCCGACCCGCTCGAGCTCGAGGACGGCACCTACACCTCGCTGTCGCCCTACGCGAGCGACGCGAGCCTGCTCACGCTCACCGTCTACACGGGCGATCTCGGCCTCGACGCCGGCGTGAGCGTCAACGCCTACTCGCTCGACACCGACGAGCTCACCCAGATCGCGGGGCCCAAGGCCGACGTGGCCGCGCTCGAGCTCGAGCAGGGCCAGACCGCGGAACTGCCGGACGGGCTCGGCACCATCCGCTTCGACGGGGTCAAGCGCTTCGCGAGCCTCGAGTTCCATCACGACCCCACCGAGAACTGGGTGCTCGTCTTCGCGCTGCTCATCCTCGGCGGCCTGCTCGTGAGCCTCTTCGTGCCGCGCCGCCGGATGTGGGTGCGCGCCGTGCCCGACGGCGACGGCGTGCGCCTCGAATACGCGGGGCTCGCCCGCGGCGAGGATCCGGGACTCGCGGATGCCGTCGCCGACATCGCCCGGAGACATACCGAAAGGCTCGAACGTAGGATGAACCAGTGACGACCGAGACCCTCGCCGCCTACTCGCTTCTGGCGGTCTACTCGGCGGCCGTGGTGTACGTGCTCGCCTTCATCGCCTACGTCGTCGACCTGTCGCGCCGCTCGAGCGAGGCCGTCGCCACGCAGCCCGCGCGGGCCGCCGCGTCGTCCGCCTCCGCCACCGCGGGGGGCACGACGCTCGTCGAGGCCCCGCCCATCCCATCCGCGGCCCCCGCGCGGCCCGGCAAGGCCACCCGCATCGCGCTCGCCCTCACGGTGCTCGGCTTCGCCGTGCACGTGCTCGCGATCGTGCTGCGCGGCATCGCGAACGCCCACGCGCCGTGGGCCAACATGTTCGAGTTCGCCGTCACGGGCACCGCCGCGATCGTCGGCGTCTACCTCGTCGTCACCGCGATCCGCGACGTGCGCTTCATCGGCTCGTACATCACCGGCATGGCGGCCCTGCTGCTCATGCTCGCCTCCATGAACGTCTACGTCGACGTCGTGCCGCTTCCGCCGCCCCTGCAGTCGGGATGGCTCATCGTGCACATCCTCGTCGCGGTGCTCGGCACGGGCTTCTTCGCGCTCGGCGCCGGATTCTCCATCGCCCAGCTGCTGCAGGCGCGTCGCGAGACCGGGGCGACCGACAAGCCGCGCTTCCTGCAGGCGTTCCCGACCTCGCAGGCGCTCGAGAACCTCGCCTACCGCGTCAACGTCATCGGGTTCGCGTTCTGGACCTTCACCCTCATCGCGGGCGCCATCTGGGCCGAGCACGCGTGGGGACGCTACTGGGGCTGGGACACCAAGGAGGTGTGGACGTTCATCATCTGGGTCGTCTTCGCCGGCTACATCCACGCGCGCGCGACCCGCGGATGGCGTGGGGCTCCCTCCGCCTGGCTCTCGATCGTCGGCTTCGCCGCGGTGCTGTTCAACTTCACCGTCGTGAACCTCTTCTTCAAGGGCATGCACGCCTACTCGGGTCTCTGAGCGCGGTTCGGCCGGCGCCCATGGTCGGTCGGTCAGCCCGCGTGGCCGAGGCGCCCTACGGCAGCAGGGCGGCGCAGCGGCGCAGCCGCTCGTGCCACCACGCGACGCGCTCGGGCGGTGCGGCGTGCGCCCGGAGCAGCTCGGCATCCGGTTCCACCGCGCGCACGGGGATCGCGCCGTCGACCGGCACGAGCGGGTCGCGCGTGACGTCGGCCGCGAGCAGCGCCGCCGTGCCCAGACCGCAGTCGGCGTCGAGCTCGGGCAGGGCCGCCGCGAGCCGCGCGCCCATCGCGAGGCCCACCGAGGTGTCGATCGCGCTCGACACGACCGCGGGGAGCCCCGCCTCCGCGACGATCTGCAACGCACGCGCGACCCCGCCGAGCGGCTGGACCTTGACGACGAGCAGGTCGGCCGCCCCCGCGCGCGCCACCTCGAGCGGGTCGTCCGCCTTCCGCACGCTCTCGTCGGCCGCGATCGGCAGCTGCCAGTCGCGCAGGCGCTCCCGCAGCTCGGCGAGCTCCGGCACGGTCGCGCACGGCTGCTCGAGGTACTCGAGGTCGTAGCGGCTCAGCTCGTGCGCCGCGCGCTCCGCCTGGTCGAGGGTCCAGGCGCCGTTCGCATCCACCCGGATGCGGCCCTCCGGTCCGAGGATGCGGCGCACCTCGCGCACGCGCGCGATGTCGTCCTCGAGGGTCTCGCGGGCATCCGCGACCTTCACCTTGACGGTGCGAACGGCGCCGAAGCGGGCGAGCACCTCGGCGATGCGCCCGACGGGCACGGTCGGCAGCGTCGCGTTGACGGGGATCGCGTCGCGCAGCACGGGCGCCGGATCGCCCCACGCGGCGTCGATCGCCGCGGCGAGCCAGGCGGAGGCCCCCGCGTCGTCGTACTCGAGGAACGGCGAGAACTCCCCCCAGCCGCGCGGGCCGCGCAGCAGCACCGCCTCCCGCTCGTCGACGCCGCGGAAGCGCGTGACGAGCGGGAGCCGCACGACGCGGGCCGACGCGAGCAGCTCGTCGACGCCCGGGGTCATGCCCTCAGTCTGCCCGCATCCGCCCGTCCGCGTGCGCGGGGAGCGCCTAGGGTGGGAACGTGAGCGACGGGCTGCAGATCTTCGACGTGGCGGCGGACGCCGATGTCGCCGACGCGCCCGACGCCGCGCTGGCGCCGCGTCGCCCGCGCTGGCCCGGGTCGCTCGCGGGCGGCATCGCGATCCTCATGATCGTCACGTGGGCGGTCGCCCTCGTGTGCTCGCTCGCGGGCATGTTCGAGCTCGCCGTCGGTCTGTCGCTCTCGGCGATCCTGCTGAGCGTCATCGCGGTCGTCGCGGGCATCGTCGCGATCGTGGGCGGGTGGGGTCGCGGGTGGGGCGTCGCAGCGGTCGTCGTCGGCGTGCTCCTCAACCCCGTCGTGCTGCTGTACGGGCTCAGCTGGATCGGAGCGCTGTGATCTCGGAACTGTTCGACCCCGCCGTGTGGCGCGAGGTGCCGGGCTTCGACGACCTCGCCGACGTCACCTACCACCTCGACACCACGGGACGCATCGCCCGCGTCGCCTTCAACCGGCCCGAGGTGCGCAACGCGTTCCGGCCGCAGACGGTCGACGAGCTCGCTCGCGCCCTCGACGACGCCCGCCAGAATCCGCGGGTCGGCGTCGTGCTGCTGACGGGCAACGGCCCGAGCCCCAAGGACGGCGGCTGGGCGTTCAGCTCGGGAGGCGACCAGCGCATCCGCGGACGCAGCGGCTACGAGTACGAGAGCCCGTCGGATGCGGCGGCCGAGGAGGGCGATCCGGCGCGCGCGGCGGCAGGCGGACGCCTGCACATCCTCGAGGTGCAGCGGCTCATCCGCTTCATGCCGAAGGTCGTCATCGCCCTCGTGCCGGGGTGGGCGGCCGGCGGCGGCCACTCGCTGCACGTCGTGTGCGACCTGACGATCGCGAGTCGCGAGCACGCGCGCTTCAAGCAGACGGATGCCGACGTCGGCTCCTTCGACGCGGGCTACGGCTCGGCGTACTTCGCGCGCCAGGTGGGCCAGAAGGTCGCCCGCGAGGTGTTCTTCCTCGCCGAGGAGTACGACGCCGAGCGCGCCTACGAGATGGGCGCCGTCAACGCCGTCGTGCCCCACGCCGAGCTCGAGGTCGCGGGGCTCGCGTGGGCGCAGACGATCCTCGGCAAGAGCCCCACCGCCATCCGCATGCTCAAGTTCGCGATGAACGCGGTCGACGACGGGATGGTCGGGCTGCAGGTGTTCGCGGGCGAGGCGACGCGTCTCGCCTACGGAACCGACGAGGCGGCCGAGGGTCGCGATGCGTTCCTCGAGAAGCGCGCCCCCGACTGGGGACCCTATCCATGGCACTACTGAGGCGATGAGACCACTCGTCGAGGTGCCGGCGGCCGCGGGGGACATCGCGGTGCTCGCGGCGCTGCGGGCGGCGTTCGCGGGCGGCCCCGCGCTCTTCGTCGCGGGGAGCGCCCCGCGGCTCGCGGACCCCCTGCCCGAGACGGTCGCGCAGCACGTGGGCCTCGTCGTGGAGACGAGCGGCACGACGGGGCGGCCGAAGCGCGTCGTGCTGCCCGCGGATGCCGTGCTCGCCTCCGCCGCGGCGAGCTCGTCGGCGCTCGGCGGTCCCGCGCAGTGGGTGCTCGCGCTGCCGGTGCACTACATCGCGGGGCTCAACGTGCTCGCCCGCTCCCTCGTGGCCGAGACGACGCCCGTCGCCCTCGTGCCGGGAGGTTTCACGCCCGCCGCGTTCACCGCGGCCGCGGCGAGGCTCATGGAGGGGGTGCCGCACGCCGTCGCGCTCGTGCCCGGGCAGTTGGCGCGCCTGCTCGAGGACGAGGTCTCCCGCGAGGTGCTCCGCGGCTTCCAGGCGGTGCTCGTGGGGGGCCAGGCCACGCCGCGTCCGCTCGTGGAGAGCGCCCGCGACGCCGGCATCCGGGTCGTGCGCAGCTACGGTTCGAGCGAGACGAGCGGCGGGTGCGTCTACGAGGGCCGGCCGATCGGCGGCGCCCGCGTGCGGGTCGTCGACGGGGAGGTGCAGCTCGGCGGCGCGACGATCGCCGACGGCTACCTCGGCGACGACGAGCTCACGGCCGAGCGCTTCCTGAACGAGGACGGCGTGCGCTGGTTCCGCACCGCCGACGCGGGGGTGTGGGACGGTGACACGCTGCGCCTCATCGGGCGGCGCGACGACGTCATCGTCTCGGGCGGCGTGAAGGTCGCCCTCGGCGCGATCGAGGAGGTGCTGCGGGCGCAGCCCGGGTTCGCGGACGCGGTGGTCGTCGCGGTGACGGACGCGCGCTGGGGGCAGCGGCCCGTGGCGGTCGCCGCGGGGGAGCCCGTCGACGACGACGCAGCGCTCACGGCGGTCGCGGCGGCGCTCGGCCCCGTCGCGCGACCCGACCGCGTCATCCGGGTGTCCTCGCTGCCGCTGCTGCCGAGCGGCAAGCCGGACCGCGCGGCGATCGCCCGCCGCGCGCGCTCCTCCCGGTAGTAGTGCCCGTTCCGCGTGATAGTCGCCGAAGGAACGGGCACAAACACGCGGAACGGGAACTTCGGAGGAGGTCAGTAGGCTTCCCTCGTGGCGAAGCAGCAACGGTTCGATCCCCAGGCCATCGAGCGCGCGCGGGGCACCGCGTCCTCCACGTCCGGGCCGGCGGCGAAGACCGCCCGCGGCGGCTCCGCGAAGGGCATGGGCGGCAAGAACCGGGGACGAAGCGGCAGGCCCGGAGGCCGGTCGGCGGTCGAGGCGACGCCCGCGACCCTCGGCACCTGGATCGCGGCGGCGCGCCCGCTCACCCTCGCCCTCGCCGTCGCGCCCGTCGCGATCGGCACGGGCGCCGCGAGCCTGCTCATGGAGCACTGGTACGAGCACTGGCTGCGCGCGCTGCTCTGCCTCGCGGTCGCCGCCCTCCTGCAGATCGGCGTCAACTACGCCAACGACTACTCGGATGGCGTGCGCGGCACCGACGCGCACCGCGTGGGTCCTGCGCGCCTCGTCGGGTCGGGCCGTGCCCGCCCACGCCAGGTGCTCGTCGTGGCGCTCGTGTTCTTCGGTCTCGCGGCGCTCGCGGGACTCGCGCTCGTCATCCGCACCCAGCACTGGTGGCTGGTCGCCTTCGGCGCCCTCGCGATCGTCGTGGCCTGGTTCTACACGGGCGGCAAGCGCCCCTACGGCTACGTCGCGGGTGTCGCCGAGCTCGCGGTGTTCGCGTTCTTCGGCATCGCCGCGGTCGCCGGCACGATGTTCGTGCAGGTGGGCACCGTCAACGTCGAGGCGTGGATCGGGGGCATCGCGGCGGGGCTCTTCGCCGTCGCCGTGCTGCACGTCAACAACCTCCGCGACCGGGTGCAGGATGCGGCGGCGGGCAAGCGCACGCTCGCCGTGCGCCTCGGCGACGTGCCGAGCCGCATCCTCTACGCGGTGCTCGTGCTCGCCCCGTTCGGGGTGCTCGTGTTCTACGTGCTCTTCTACGACCTCGCGGCGTACGTGTACTTCGCGCTACTCGCGGCGGCGCCCGCGGCGCTCATCGTGCTGACGGCGCGCACGGCGCGCGAGTACGTGCTCGCCCTGAAGCTCACGCTCCTCACGGCGCTCGCCTACGGGCTCGGCCTCGGGGCCGCCCTCGCGTTCTACCTCGAGGTCGGCGTCGGCGCCTGACGTCAGTCGCCGTCCTCGGCGCGCTCGTCGACGCCGCGCTCGGCGGTGACGTCGCGCGGCGCGCTGTCGGCCTTCGCCCGCGCGGCCTCGCGCCGGGCGGCGAACTCCGCGCCCACCCGGTTCCGCAGGGTGGGGAAGAAGATGTACGAGACCGTGAAGCCGATGACGGCGGCCACGGCGGCCGCGAGCAGGTAGTGCAGCCCGAGCACGAGGAGCAGTGCGAACACACCGCCGAAGAGGGCGAGGCGCAGCAGCGTGTACGGGATCCAGGCGGGCACCCGGCCATCATAGGCGGGCGGCGCTGCGAGGCCGCCCCGCCTAGAATCGGGGTATGGCTGCCCTGCTGCGCTACCTCCCGCTCATCATCGCGGTGGTACTGCTCGTCGCGGCCGTCGTCGACATCGTGCGCATCGATCCGTCGCGAGTGCGCGCTCTCCCGAAGCCCCTGTGGGCCGTCATCGCGATCGGCATCATCGTGATCGGGCCGATCCTGTGGTTCGCGCTCGGCCGCGAACGCCTCGAGCCGCGCCGACGCGCCGCGCCCGTCGCCCCCGACGACGACCCCGAGTTCCTGCGCCGCCTCGCGCGCGAGAAGGAGCAGGAGCAGCGGATCCGCGACCTCGAGAAGCGTCTCTCCGAGCTCGACGGCGACGACGACGGCACGAAGAACCCGTGACGCGACGCGCGCCCGACGCCCCCGCGAGCGTCTACGCGACCGCCCTCCTGGCGGGATTCGTGCGCCGCGGTGTCACGGATGTCGTGGTGTGCCCGGGCTCGCGCTCGCAGGCGCTCGCGCTCGCGGCCGCGCGCTTCGAGCAGGCGGGCCTCGTGCGGCTGCATGTGCGCATCGACGAGCGGTCGGCGGGGTTCCTCGCCCTCGGCCTCGCGATCGAGTCGGGGGTGCCCGCGGTCGTCGTGACGACCTCCGGCACGGCCGTCGCCAACCTGCACCCGGCGGTGCTCGAGGCCGCCCACTCGGGCGTGCCTCTCGTCGTCGTGAGCGCCGACCGTCCGGAGGAGCTCCGCGGGGTCGGCGCGAATCAGACGACGCGGCAGGCCGGCATCTTCACGGGGGTCGCGCCGCACGCGTGGGACGTGCCGGCACCCGTCGGCGACGCCGGTGAGGAGGACGCGGCCGACGCGCTCGCGGCCGAGGTGCTCGACGGCATCCGCGGTCCCCGGCACCTCAATCTCGCCTTCCGCGAGCCGCTCTCCTCGGTCGTACGGCTGCCGGACCTCGAACCGGGGGAGTGGCAGCCGCCCGCCCCACCCGCCGGTGAGGCGATCGAGCTCGCCCCCGCCCCCGGCACCGTCGTCGTCGCGGGCGCGGGCGCCGGCGAGGATGCCGAGCGCGTCGCACGCGAGCTCGGGGCGCCGCTGCTCGCCGAGGTCTCGAGCGGGGCCCGCTTCGGCCCCCACCTCGTCGCCGCCTACCGTGAGCTGCTGGGCGCCGCGGGATTCGGCGACCGCGTCGCGCGCGTCATCGTCTTCGGGCATCCCACGCTCAGTCGCGAGGTGCCCGCGCTCGTCGAGCGCCGCGGCGTCGAGACGATCGTCGTGCGGTCGCCCGGACTCGACGACTACAACCCCGGCCATCGCGTCGCGCGGTTCGCCGACCGGGTCGTCGTCGACACGTCGCGCGAGCCCGACCCCTCGTGGGCGCGTCGCTGGGTGCACGCCTCCCGATCCCTGCTCGAGGTCGACGAGGGCAGCGTCGCGTCGATCGGCACCGACTACGCCGAGCGGGCCGCCTTCGCCCGCGACCAGCTGCAGCGGATGCGCGCGCCCGTCTCGCGACGCGAGCTCGTGGAGGCGGTGTGGGCGGCGAGCTGGCCGCACGACCGCCTCGTGCTGGGCGCCTCGCGCCTCATCCGCGAGCTCGACCGGGTGGCGCCGGGTAAGCGCATCCCCGTGCACGCGAATCGCGGGCTCGCGGGCATCGACGGCACGATCGCGACCGCGACGGGCATCGCTCTCGCCTCCCAGCGCGACGAGGAGCGTCCGGGCGTCACGCGCGTGCTGCTCGGCGACCTCGCCCTGCTGCACGACGCGGGCTCGCTGCTCGGCGGGGAGGGGGAACCCTGGCCGCGCCTGCAGCTCGTCGTCGGCAACGACCACGGCGGCACGATCTTCGACGGGCTCGAGGTGGCGCGCTCGGCGGACCCCGCTCTCGCCGACCGCGTGCTGCTGACGCCCCAGAGCGTCGACCTCGCCGCCCTCGCCGCCGCGTACGGGTGGGAGCACCGTCTCGTGACGGAGCGCGGGCAACTCGCGGGCGCCCTGACCCCGAGCCCCGTGCGCACGCTCGTCGAGGTGGCGCTCGAACGCTAGCGTGAACGCATGAGCTTCGCCGAGCAGCTGCGTGTGGGTGACGGTTTCCGCCTCGCGGAGGTCGATCCGGATGCGACCCCCGGTTTCGCGGGCGGCAAGAGCGAGGGCGAGGCGGCCCTCGCCGCGGGGGAGGCCGAGCTCGACCGCCTGCAGGAGCTGCTGTTCGCGAACTCCGAGCACGACCCGCGCAGCGTCCTGCTCGTCCTCCAGGCGATGGACACGGCGGGCAAGGGGGGCATCCTGCGGCACGTCGTGGGCGCGGTCGACCCGCAGGGAGTGCACATCCACGCCTTCAAGAAGCCGACGCCCGAGGAGCTCGCGCACGACTTCCTCTGGCGCGTCGAGCGCGAGCTCCCTCGTCCCGGCCGCATCGGCGTCTTCGACCGCTCCCACTACGAGGACGTGCTCATCGGGCGCGTGCGGCAGCTCGCCCCGGCCGAGGAGATCGATCGCCGCTACGGCGCGATCGTCGACTTCGAGGAGCGCGTCGCCGCCTCGGGCACCGTCATCGTCAAGTGCATGCTGCACATCTCCGCCGACGAGCAGCGCGACCGTCTCGCCGAGCGGCTCGAGCGGCCCGACAAGTACTGGAAGTTCAACCCCGGCGACCTCGCCGAGCGCGCCCTGTGGGACGACTACCAGGAGGCCTACCAGCTCGCGATCGAGCGCACGTCGACGCCGACCGCGCCGTGGTACGTGATCCCGGCGAACCGCAAGTGGTTCGCGCGGCTCGCGGTCGCCGAGCTGCTCACGGATGCGCTGCGCTCGCTCGGGCAGGACTGGCCACCCGCGGACTTCGACGTCGAGGAGCAGCGGCGGGCCCTCGCGGCCTCCGTCTAGGGCCGGGCATGAGCGCCGACGCCGCGGTGAGCCCGCCCCTGCAGCTCCCCCTCCCCGGGGCCTCGTTCGGGCA
>JAEYZI010000050.1 GCA_023428065.1 Actinomycetes bacterium
CGCTGTCTGATCAGTACGACCCGGGTCCCGGCATCTCGCACGCCGGATCCATCAGCCTCGGCACGAAGGACATCGAGAAGTCCCTGTGGTTCTTCCGCGACATCCTCGGCATGGAGGAGGTGGAGCGAGACGGCGACGTCGCGTACCTCCGCGCCTACCAGGAGCTGCGGCACCACTCCCTCGTGCTGCGCCAGCAGGACGAGGCGGTCGTGAACGCGTTCGCGTTCCGCACGCGCCGCCCCCAGGACGTGGAGCTCTTCTACGAGCACTTCCAGCGCCAGGAGGTGGAGGCCGTCGAGATCCCCGCCGGCACCGAGAAGGGCCGCGGCACCGCGGTGCGTTTCCTGCTCCCCGGCGGTCAGCACCCCATCGAGCTGTACTTCGACATGGAGAAGACGCCGGCGCCGGAGGAGCTCCGCTCGCGGCTCCCCAGCAACAGCTCCACGCGTCGCGGCCTGGGCGTCCGCCGCCTCGACCACTTCAACGTGCAGACCTCGCCGTCGACCATCAACCAGACCGAGCAGTGGGCGCGCGAGAACCTCGGCCTCAAGCGCCGCGAGTTCGCGTACCTGCCCGACCACCCCGGCACCCTCATGGCGTCGTGGACCTCGGTCACGTCGCAGATGCACGACATCGCGTTCGTCGCCAACCGTCAGGAGAAGGTGGGGCAGCTGCACCACCTCGCCTACAACCTCGAGAACATGAGCGACGCGCTCACGGCCGCCGACATCCTGCGCGACCTCGACGTCTCGTTCGGCGTGGGGCCGGGCAAGCACGGCATCGGACAGGCCATGTACCTCTACGTGCACGACCCCGGTTCGGACCACCGTGTCGAGCTGTACGCGGGCGGCTACTCGATCTTCGACGAGGACTGGGAGGCCATCGAGTGGCGCCCCGAGGACTTCCCCGAGGGTCTCACCTGGTACGGCGACCCGATCGACGTGACCCCGGGCAGCCGCGGCCGCGACACGACCGGCGTCGCGGGCCTCGACAACCCGCTGCTCGCGAAGTAAGCGGATGCCGTGCGGCCCGGGCACGTCCCCGCTCGGGCCGCACGGCACCACAGGAGAGAGAATGCGCAGCTACACGATCGACCTCATCGCGGGCGACGGCATCGGCCAGGAGGTCGCGCCCCCCGCGGCGCGCTGCATCGACGCGGTCGCGGCACGCCACGACTTCCGCGTCGCGTGGCGTGAGCGCGACTGGGGCTCGGACCGGTATCTCGCCGACGGCGCCATGATGCCCGCAGACGGTATCGAGCAGTTGAGCGACGGCGACGCGGTGTTCCTCGGCGCCGTCGGGCACCCGGAGATCGCCGACGACGTGACGCTCTGGGGGCTGCTCATCCCCATCCGCCGCGCGTTCGATCTCTACCTCAACGTGCGCCCCATCCGCCTGCTGCCCGGCGTGCAGCCGCGCGTCACCCGCAACGCCGAGATCGACCTCGTCGTGGTGCGCGAGAACGTCGAGGGGGAGTACTCGGAGGTCGGCGGTCGCGCCTATGACGGCACGCCCCACGCGATGGCGTTCCAGCAGGCGCTCTTCACGCGTCGCGGGGTCGCCCGGGTGGCCGAGTACGCGGCGCGGCTCGCGGCCTCGCGCAGTGGCAGGCTCGTCTCGGCCACGAAGTCGAACGGCATCATCCACTCGATGCCGTTCTGGGACGAGGTGGTCGCCGAGACCGTCGCCGCCCATCCGGGAGTCGCCCTCGAGAGCGTGCTCATCGACGCCCTCTCGGCGCGCATGGTGCTCGCGCCGAACAGCGTCGACGTCATCGTGGCCTCGAACCTGTTCGGCGACATCCTCTCCGACCTCGCCGCGGCCGTGGCCGGCTCGATCGGCATCGCGCCGTCTGCGAACGTCAACCCGGACCGCTCGGTGCCGTCGATGTTCGAGCCCGTGCACGGCACGGCACCCGACATCGTGGGCACGAACCGGGCGAACCCCGTCGGGGCGCTGTGGGCGGGCGCCATGATGCTCGACCACCTCGGGGAGGCGGAGGGCGCCCGGGTGCTCACGGCCGCGTTCGAGGGTGCGCTCGCCGACGGCGTCGCGACCGCCGATCTCGGCGGAGACGCGAGCACGACGGAGTTCACCGACGAGGTGCTGCGCCGCATCGCGTGAGACGGCCGTCGTGCCGTCTCTCAGAGACCGGCCGGCCTCCTGGTTCCACGCGGGGGTGATGGGACCGGGGGCCGGCCTTGCTCGGCTGCGGGGCGGGCGCGTCAGAGGCGCGCGTGCATCCGCTCGCAGCTGCCGTGCACGTCGCGCACCTCGTGGCTGCGGCGTGCGCCGCGCAGCACGCCGCGGTAGCTGCCGTACATCATGAAGTAGTCCATGATGACCACCTTGTAGTCGATCAGGGTGGGCTTGCGCCGCCGCGGGGTGAACTCGACCTCGAGCCGACCGTCGTCCGAGGTGATCGTCCACGGGTCGAGCGGATCGTCGCCCGCCGGGGTGAACGTGACCTCGCCGAGCGGCTCGCATCCGCCGTCGATCCACAGGCCCGACTCGCCGCGCTGGTCGGCGCGGTGCGGGCGGCTCGCGAAGTTGGCGCCGACGATGCCGTCGGCGGTGGGGAAGGCGAAAGTGCCCCAGTCCCAGTCGGTGCGGTAGGGGAGGAGGGAGCGGTGCTCGTCGACGAGCAGGACGTCGCGCGTCGGCAGGTACTCGATGGTCTGCTCGCCCACGCGCAGGGTTCCGCTCACGGGGAAGGCCTGCTTCCAGGTGTACATCGAGCCGCGCGGCAGCCGCTCGCTCACCGAGAGCGGGGCGCTCGCCGACGCGCCGTCGAGCGTCAGATCGCCGCGCACGGCGGGTCCGTCGTCGTCGGCGGCGAGGTCGATCGCGATGCGATGCGTGCCGCCGTCTCCGCCGAACTCGCAGCAGATGTCGTAGCCGGGCCGAGTGGCGCTCGCGACCCGGTCGAGCACGTCGGCGGGCAGCCGCACCCCGCCGCTCGTCGCGTGCGTGACGAGCGTGTCGCTCGCCCAGTGGTACGCGTGGAAGTCGGACGCGGTGAGGTACTTCGCGTCGTTGAGGAGGAACCCGGCCGACCACTCGGGGTGCGTGATGAAGACGCCGAGCCACTCCTTGAGCCGCGTGCGGCGAAGGGGCGTCAGGGGGGAGCGCGCGCCGTCGAGGGGATCGGCACGGCGGGGTCGCGTCGGCATCCACCCGTATTGGAGCCGCCCGCCGATCGTGAGTCGATCGAGGTCAGTCATGGGCGCCACCCTCCGCGCGCGGCGACGATCGGGCGTCGTCGACATGGAGGGGCTGACGGGAATCGAACCCGCGCTGTCTGCTTGGGAAGCAGAAGTTCTGCCATTGAACTACAGCCCCGCGGCGCCGAAGCGCACGCCATCAGCCTAGCGGGTGCCGGGCCCGCGAACCCACGGGGCGGCGGACTGACGCGGGGGTCCACCTCGAACGGCACCCTCAATAGACTGAGCCGCATGCTGCTCAGCGACCGCGACATCACCGCCGAACTCGACGCCGGGCGCATCGGACTCGAACCGCTCGATCGGGAGATGATCCAGCCGTCGAGCATCGACGTGCGGCTCGACCGGTACTTCCGGCTGTTCGACAACCACAAGTACCCGTTCATCGACCCCGCCGAGGAGCAGCCGGAGCTCACGCGCCTCATCGAGACGAAGCCCGGCGAGCCGTTCATCCTGCACCCGGGGGAGTTCGTGCTCGGCTCGACCTACGAGCTCGTGACCCTGCCGGACGACGTCGCCGCGCGCCTCGAGGGCAAGAGCTCGCTCGGTCGGCTCGGTCTCCTCACGCACTCGACGGCGGGCTTCGTCGACCCCGGCTTCTCGGGTCACGTGACGCTCGAGCTCTCGAACGTCGCGACGCTCCCGATCAAGCTGTGGCCGGGCATGAAGATCGGCCAGCTGTGCTTCTTCCGCACGAGCTCGCCCGTCCTCAACGCGTATGGCTCGGGCGCCTACGCCAACCGCTACCAGGGGCAGCGCGGTCCGACGGCGTCGCGCTCGTGGCAGGGGTTCCACCGCACGGACGTCACGGTCAGCGCCGCGGGCGCCCGCGGCGAGTAGGGGTCAGCGGCCGGCCGGCCAGGCGGCGAGCTGCAGCGAGAACCACGGGCTGAAGGCGAAGGGCGCGGCCGAGACCGCGATGCGCAGGGAGCCCGGGTCGGCCCACACCCACTCCGCCACCTCGCTCGGCGCGGGCTTCGGGTCGGTGTCGACGACCGCCCGGAAGACGGGGCAGATCTCGTTCTCGACGATGCCGTTCGCGTCCGCGGCGCGATAACGGAAGTGCGGCAGCACGAGCTCGACGTCGCGCACCACGATGCCGAGCTCGGCCTCTGCGCGGCGGTGGACGGCGTCGAGCGCCTTCTCGCCCGGCGCCGGGTGGCCGCAGAACGCGTTCGTCCAGACGCCCGCGAACGTCTCCTTCGTGAGCGCGCGACGCGTCACGAGCATGCGGCCCGCGGGGTTGAAGACGTGGCACGAGAACGCGAAGTGCAGGGGCGTGTCGGTCGTGTGCACCGTCGCCTTGGGCGCCGTCCCGACGGGCTTGCCCTCGTCGTCGAGGAGCAGGACGAGTTCGACGGCATCGGCTTCGGGTGGCATGGCCACAGACTAGCGGGCGCTCACCGGGAGGCGCCCGGGAGCCTCAGTCGCCCCAGCCGAGGTTGCGCGCCATTCGCTCGAGGAGCGCGATCGTCGCCTCCTCCTCCTCGGGGCTGATCCCCTCGACGACGCGCGCACGCAGCTCGGATACCGCATCGAGGATGTGGCCGTGCGCCGTGCGACCCCGCTCGGTGAGGCGGTACGCGTCCGCGGCCTCCACCCAGCCCGACTCGACGAGCTCGCTCAACTGCTCGGCCGCCGTCGAGTCGTCGTCGTAGGCGGGCAGGTCGGCGAGGGCGACATCGAGCTGATCCGCCGTCGCGGGCCCGTCTCCCAGCACCGTGAGGATGCGCCACTGCATGCGCGTGATGCCGTGCTCCTCGAGCGCCCCGGCGAAGCCGCGCTCCACGAGGCGGTCGACGAGTGCGAGCCAGTAGGCGAGTGTCCGCGTCGACATGCCCCCACGGTAGTCCCCGACGCCGCCGCTCTGGAGAAAATGCAGGAGATTCTGCGGTCGAGCCCGCCGGGGTCGCCGCTCAGCTCAGGCGCACGTGCTTCGGCATCCGCACGAGCAGCATGAGCACGAGGCCCGCCGCGATCGTGAGCACGATGCCGAGGATGCCGAACACCGTGGCGCCGAAGATCACGATGAAAAGCGTCCACAGCGACGAGGAGATGGGGCTCGCGATGCGTCCCGTCGTCGCGTAGAGGCCGAACACCTGACCCTCCTGGCCCGCGGGCGTGACGCGCGCGAGGAGGGAGCGGCTCGACGCCTGCGCGGGGCCGACGAAGATGCACAGCGCGAGGCCGAAGATCCAGAACACGATCTTGCCGGCGTCGTGGAGCAGGAACACGAGCGTGCCCGACGCCACGAGTCCGACGAGGGCCGTGACGATCACGGCGCGCGCGCCGAACACATCGTCGAAACGGCCCGCGATGATCGTGCTCACGCCGGCCACGAGGTTCGCCGCGATGCCGAAGGCGACGACCTCGAGGAACCCGAAGCCGAACGAGACGGACGCGATGACGGCGCCGAAGGTGAAGACCGCCCCGAGCCCGTCGCGGTAGACGGCGCTCGCGAGGAGGAACCAGAAGGTCGGGCGCGACTCGCGGAACAGCCGTGCGATGTCGCGGAAGAGCACCGCGTAGCTCGCGAAGAAGTTGACGCGCGGCGTCGCGGTGCCGTGCTCGAGCTCCGGCACGTTGAGCACGAACGGGATGACGAAGACGGTCGTCCAGATCGCGCAGCCGAGCGCGACGATGCGGAACGGCAGACCGTCCTCCTGGGGGAGCCCGAACCAGTCGGCGGAGTAGGCGACGACCACGATGACGAGCGCGACGATGCCGCCGATGTAGCCGAGCCCCCATCCGAGACCGCTCACGCGGCCGACGGTCTTGGGGGTCGCGACCTGCACGAGCATCGCGTTGTAGTTGACGCCCGCGAGCTCGCTGAAGACCGTGCCGATCGCGATGAGGGTGACGCCCAGCACGAAGTACTGCGGGGCCCCCTGCACGAAGAAGAGCGAACCCGTCGTGACGATGAGCACACCCGTGTACACGAGCAGCCAGAACTTGCGTCGTCCGCTCGCATCGGCGCGCTGCGCGAGCACGGGCGCGATGAGGGCGATGACGAGGCCCGAGATGGTGGTCGCGAGGCCGAGGCCGCTCGCGAGCCCCGCGAGCCCGGCCTCCTTCGCGGCGGCGTCGTCGGGCAGCGCGGCGAGGTCCGGCGGGAGGAAGACGTCCGTCGTGAGGTAGAGCGCCGTGAAGACGAAGGTGAGGATGACCGAGTTGAACGGTTGCGTCGCCCAGTCCCACAGGGCCCACGACACGACCTGCTTGCGCGGGATGACGCGGCCCTCCTGCAGGTCGAGCCCCATCGCGGCGATCGCCCCCGCGTTCGCGGTCGCGGGAGGGGTGGGCACGGAGGAGGCCCCGGCGTCGTCGCCGTTCGGGTGGTTCATGCTGAAACGGTATCGCCCGCGCGCCTCACGGGCGACACGACGCGGCCGCGAGCGGCGCCCCGTCAGGCCTGGACGGGCGAACCGTCGACGCCGATCCGCTGCTCCTGGTAGCCGTCGAGGTAGTGGCCGTAGAAGACGCGCGTCGCGACCTCGCGCCGACTCGAGACGCCGATCTTCTCGAAGATCGCCTTGAAGTGGTCCTGCACCGTGTACGGCGACAGGTGCAGCGCCTGTGCGATCGCGTGGGTGGATTCGCCGCGCAGCAGCGCCTGCACGACCGCGGTCTCCCGGTCGGTGAGCCCGTACGCCGCCATGAGCAGCGGCAGGATCTCGGGCGGACGCGCGGGCTCGATCGTCACGACGAGCTGCCGCGTCGCGCCCTCCTGCCCGCGGAAGGGCGCCGCGTGCAGGCTGTACCACCGGCCGCTGCGGCCGCGCACGCGTGCGCGCGGGACCGCCCCGTCGCCCACGCGGAGCCGCTGCACGAGACCGTCGATCGCGACGGGCGTGACCCTCCAGAGGTCGTCGCCCGCCATCGCGTCGAGGTCGCGCGCGAGGTCCTCGGCCGATGCCGTCGCGCTCAGCAGGCGGCCGTCGGCGTCGAAGACGAGCACGGCGGGACCGCCCACCCCTCCGATGCCGTCGCTCGCCGCCGAGGCGAGGATGGAGGCGCGCAGCCCGTCGGCGATGGTCGGCTCGAGCTGGGCGAGGAAGTCGGCCTCCGCCTCGTTGAAGGCAGGCGCCCCGGCCCCGCGGTAGAGCGCGAACGCCCCCCACATGAGCCCCCCGCTCCGCGCGACGCCGCGCAGCTCGTGCTCCGCGCCGAACACGGGGCGCAGGAGCTCGGTGAAGCGGGCGCTCGACGCGGGGTCGCCCTTCGTCTCCTCGCGCAGCACGCCGACGCCGTACGGCCGCTGGGCGAGCTCCGCGAACTTCGCCACGTCCTGCACGGCGTACTCGTGGTACATGAACCGCGGGCCGCCGTCGTCCTCGAGGCCGACCTTGCGCGAGTCGGTGAACATGTTCGTCGCGGGATCCGTCGTCGCGACGCACATGGCGTCGTACGGAACGGCCCGCCCGACGAGCTCGATGACCTCGACGAGGAACTCGTCGTGACGGAGGCCGGCGCGCGCGAGCTCGCCCAGCGCGCGTCGCGTGGTCTCGGCCCGATATCCCGTCACAGCGCACATCATGCCGTTCGCTCGCGCGCCGCGCACCCCCAGATTCCTGGGTGGCACCGGACCCGGGGCTCGGGAGCGCGATTCCCCCGACGTCCGGGATGGTGACGCCCCGCCGCGCTCGGGAGAGTTGCCGCCGACCTTCCGAGACGAGGAGAACCCCATGACCATCGACATCACGACCGCGCTGAGCGCGGACGACATCCGCGCCGACCGGCTCGCCCTGCTGCGCGCGAAGCTCACCGGCACCCTCGCCCTTCCCGGCGACGACGACTGGCACGACGCGCGCCGCGCGTGGTCGCTCTCGGTCGACCAGCGTCCCGAGGCGGTCGCGCATCCGGTCGACGCCGACGACGTGCAGGCGATCGTGCGCACCGCCGCCGAGCTCGGCCTCCAGGTGACGGCGCAGGCGACGGGCCACAACGCCGCGCCGCTCGGCTCACTCGCGGGCACCGTCCTCATCCGGACCGACCGGATGCGCGGCGTCGAGATCGACCCCGCCGCTATGACGGCGCGCGTCGAGGCGGGCGCCTGGTGGGCGGATGTCACCGCCGCAGCCGCGCCCCACGGCCTCGTGGGGCTCGCCGGCACCGCGGCCGACGTGGGCGTCGTCGGGTACACCCTCGGCGGCGGCCTCAGCTGGCTGGGCCGCTCGCACGGACTCGCCGCCAACAGCGTGACCGCGATCGAGGTCGTCACGGCCGACGGCGTGCTGCGACGGGTGGACGACGAGCACGAGCCCGAGCTGTTCTGGGCGCTCCGGGGCGGCGGCGGGTCGTTCGGTGTCGTCACGGCGCTCGAGTTCCGCCTCTACCGCCTCGCGACGGTCGAGGGCGGCTCGTTCTGGTGGCCGCTCTCCGAGGCGCACCGCGTGCTCGCCGCGTGGCGCGCGTGGTGCGACACCCTGCCGCCGTCGGTCACGACGATCGCGCGCGTCATGCGCATCCCGGACGCGCCCGGCGTGCCCCCGCACCTCGCCGGACGCGAGTGCGCGGTCGTCGAGGTCGTCGCCCAGGAGGACGTCGAGGAGGCAGCTCGCCTGGTGGCGCCGCTGCGCGCGCTCGCCCCAGAGCTCGACCTGTTCGGCTCGATGCCCGCCTCCGCCCTCTCGCAGATCCACGGCGACCCCGAGGGTCCCGTGCCCGCGGCGGGCGACGGCATGATGCTGCGCGACCTCCCGTCGGAGGCGGTCGAGGCCTTCGCGGAGTTCGCGTCGTCGCCGCAGGCTGCACCCCTCATGTCGATCGAGTTCCGACTGCTGGGCGGGGAGCTCGCACCGGGACGCGGTGAGGGCGGGGTCGTGGCGGACTTCGACGCCGGCTTCGTCGTCTTCGCGGGCGGGATGGTGGTCTCGCCCGAGCACGCGGCGGCCGTCGGCGGCTCCCTCGATGCGCTCGGCCGGGTGCTCGCGCCGTGGGCGGCCGACACCGTCTACCTCAACTTCGCGGAGCGCGCGGTCGCGGCCGAGACGCTGTTCGGCGATCGGCTCGCTCGCCTGCGCCGCGTGAAGTCGGCGTACGACCCGCTCGGGCGCATCCGCGGCAACCACGCGGTCGCGCCCCTCGGGGAGGACGCGTGAGCATGGCGGAGAGGGTGGGCGCGCTCCTCGGCGCGCTCGCCCTCGCGCTGCTCACCCTGGCGATCGTGTCCGCTCCCGCGGGACTCGTGGTGGCCTGCCCCGCGTGAGTCGCGCCTCTCCCGACGAGCCCTCGGCGACGCGCCGCGGCCTTGAGCCGTGACGACTCAAGCTTCTTGACTTACCCCCGGACGGGGTGCAAACTTGACACGTCACGGCTCAAGTCCGTGCGTCAGATCAGTCGTCAAGGAGCAAGAGAACATGGCACGAGCAGTCGGAATCGACCTCGGAACCACCAACTCCGTGGTCGCCGTCCTCGAGGGCGGGGAACCCACGGTCATCGCCAACGCCGAGGGATTCCGCACGACCCCCTCGATCGTCGCCTTCACGAAGGACGGCGAGGTGCTCGTCGGCGAGACCGCGAAGCGCCAGGCCGTCACCAACGTCGACCGCACCATCGCATCCGTCAAGCGCCACATGGGCACCGACTGGAAGATCGAGATCGACGGCAAGAAGTACACCGCGCAGGAGATCTCCGCGCGCATCCTCCAGAAGCTCAAGCGCGACGCCGAGCAGTACCTGGGTGAGGACGTGACCGACGCCGTCATCACCGTGCCCGCCTACTTCAACGACGCCGAGCGACAGGCCACCAAGGAGGCCGGCGAGATCGCGGGCCTCAACGTGCTGCGCATCATCAACGAGCCCACCGCGGCAGCCCTCGCATACGGCCTCGACAAGGGCAAGGAGGACGAGCTCATCCTCGTCTTCGACCTCGGCGGCGGCACCTTCGACGTCTCGCTCCTCGAGGTCGGCAAGGACGACGACTTCTCCACGATCCAGGTGCGCGCCACCGCCGGTGACAACCGCCTCGGCGGCGACGACTGGGACCAGCGCATCGTCGAGTGGCTCATCAAGCGCTTCAAGGACACGACGGGCGTCGACGTCTCGAAGGACAAGATCGCCCTGCAGCGCCTCAAGGAGGCCGCCGAGCAGGCCAAGAAGGAGCTGTCGTCGAACCTCACGGCGAGCATTCAGCTGCCCTACCTCTCGCTCACCGAGAACGGCCCGGCCAACCTCGACGAGACGCTCACGCGCGCGCAGTTCGAGCAGATGACCTCCGACCTCCTCGACCGCACGAGGAAGCCCTTCGAAGACGTCATCCGCGAGGCGGGCATCAAGGTCTCCGACATCTCGCACGTCGTGCTCGTCGGCGGCTCGACCCGCATGCCCGCCGTCACGGAGCTCGTCAAGAAGCTCACGGGAGGCAAGGAGCCCAACAAGGGCGTCAACCCGGATGAGGTCGTCGCCGTGGGCGCCGCGCTCCAGGCCGGCGTGCTCAAGGGCGAGCGGAAGGACGTGCTCCTCATCGACGTGACGCCGCTGAGTCTCGGCATCGAGACCAAGGGCGGCATCATGACGAAGCTCATCGAGCGCAACACCGCGATCCCGACCAAGCGCAGCGAGACCTTCACGACCGCCGACGACAACCAGCCGTCGGTCGCCATCCAGGTCTTCCAGGGCGAGCGCGAGTTCACGCGTGACAACAAGGCGCTCGGCACCTTCGAGCTCACCGGCATCGCTCCGGCCCCGCGCGGGGTTCCGCAGATCGAGGTGACGTTCGACATCGACGCGAACGGCATCGTGCACGTGTCCGCGAAGGACAAGGGCACCGGCAAGGAGCAGTCGATGACCATCACGGGCGGCTCGTCGCTGCCGAAGGAGGACATCGAGCGCATGGTGCGCGAGGCCGAGGAGCACGCCGCCGAGGACAAGGCGCGTCGCGAGGCGGCCGAGGTGCGCAACAACGCCGAGCAGCTCGTCTACTCGCTCGAGAAGCTCATCGCCGAGAACGAGGACAAGATCGCCGAGCCCGTCAAGGACGAGGTGAAGACCGACATCGAGGCGCTCAAGACCGCGCTCCAGGGCGAGGACGAGGCCGTCATCAAGACCGCGTTCGACAAGCTCAACGAGTCGCAGACGAAGCTCGGCGAGGCCATCTACCAGGCGAGCTCCGAGGCGGCCGAGGGCCCGAGCCCGACGAGCGGGACGAGCGCCGCATCCGATGAGGACGTGGTCGACGCCGAGATCGTCGACGACGAGGACGAGAAGAAGTAAGAGGCATGGCACACAAGGACCGCGACGACACCGGCGGCCAGGAGCACGACCGCGACGACGAGGAGCCGAAGGTCCACGACAAGCGGAAGATCGATCCGGAGACCGGCGAGCCGCGGGCGGGCACGTCCGCGGCCGACCGGGCCCCGGAGGACGGAGACGCGCTGAGCGACGAGGACCTCGCCCTGCTGGCCGACGCCGAGAAGGACCTCGTGGCCGAGTACCGTGAGATCGCGGCGCGCGCGCAGGCCGACCTCAAGAACTTCCGCACACGCGTCGAACGCGACCGCGCGGCGAATCGCGAGGCGGTCATCGCGGAGGTGATCCGCTCGCTGCTGCCCGTGATCGACGACCTCGACCGCGCCGACGCGCACGGCGACCTCGTCGAGGGGGCGCCGCTCACGCTCGTCTCGCAGAAGCTGCGTGCCGGTTTCGAGAAGTACGGGCTGCGCCGCGTGGGGGAGGTGGGCGAGACCTTCGACCCCACGGTCCACGAGGCGGTCGTGCACCTGCCCGACCCGGAGGCGACCGGCGAGACGGTCACCGACGTCATCCAGGTCGGCTACGCGCTCGGCGACCGCCTGATCCGCGCCGCGAAGGTCGCGGTGAGCGCACCCCCTGCCAGTTGAGATAACCCGAGAGGAGTCCGATGGCCAGCCAGGACTGGTTCGAGAAGGACTTCTACGCCACGCTCGGCGTCTCCAAGGACGTGTCCGAGGCCGAGCTCAAGAAGGTCTATCGCAAGCTCGCGCGGCAGTATCACCCGGACTCCAACCCGGGTGATGCCGCCGCCGAGGCGCGATTCAAGGAGATCAGCGAGGCGTACGCTGTGCTCTCCGACCCGCAGGAACGCGCCGAGTACGACCAGCTCCGCGCGATGGGGGCCGGCGCCCGGTTCACCTCGGGCGGCCAGGGCTTCGAGGACGTCTTCGGCGGGATGTTCGGCGGAGGCGGCGGACGCACGACCTACTCGGCGAGCGGCTTTGAGGACCTGCTCGGCGGGATGTTCGGCTCCGGTCGCTTCGGAACCTCCACGGGAGGTTACCGCGGCTTCGGCGGGCCCACGCCGGGAGCCGACATCACGGCGAGCACGACGCTCGACTTCCGCACCGCGATCCACGGCGACACGGTGACCCTGCAGATGCCGGGAGGCAACGCCACGAAGGTCAAGATCCCGGCGGGCGTGCGCGACGGCCAGAAGATCAAGCTGCGCGGCAAGGGGCAGCCGAGCCCCGACGGCGGCGAGCCGGGCGACCTCGTGATCACGGTCACGGTTCGACCCGACCCGGTCTTCGAGCGCGACGGGGCCAACCTCCGCGTCGACGTGCCGGTGACCTTCACCGAGGCCGCTCTCGGCGCGACGATCGAGGTGCCGACCCTCGACGGCGACCCCGTGCGCCTGCGCGTCGCCCCCGGGACGCCGAGCGGGCGTGTGCTGCGCGTCAAGGGCCGCGGTGTGAAGACGGGCGGCAAGACGGGCGACCTGCTCGCGACCGTGCACGTCGTCGTGCCGAGCCACCTGTCGGGTGATGCGAAGAAGAAGCTCGAGGAGTTCGCGGCCGCCCTGCCGCCCGAGAACCCGCGTGAGGAGCTCCTCGAGAAGGCGAGAGGGTGATGGACGAGACCACCCCGCTCTTCGCGATCGCCGTCGCCGCGGAGCTCGCGGGCATGCATCCGCAGACCCTCCGCCAGTACGACCGGATGGGCCTCGTGAGCCCGCAGCGCACGGCCGGCAAGTCGCGCCGCTACTCCATGCGCGACGTCGTGCAGCTGCGCGAGATCGCCCGGCTCTCCGCGGAGGGCCTCAACCTCGAGGGTGTGCGCCGCATCCTGGAGCTCGAGAACCAGGTCTCCGCGCTGTCCGCACGCGTGCGTGAGCTCGAGACCGCGCTCGCCGACGAGATGCTCGCGAGAACCGGCAGACGGGTCTTCGCCGCCGGAACGGAAGGTGAGGTAGTGTCGATGCGCGCCGGCGAGCGGCTCAAGCGGAATCAGGTGGTGGTGTGGCGACCATTGGGGCCGGGGAGGTAGCGGAGCCCGGCCGCGCGCATCTCCCCGACGCCACCTACTTCATCGCCGCGAGCCGGCTCCGTCCCGGCCTCGACGGGGGCTTCGCCATCGCGACGCTGCAACGCGCCTTGCACTTCGAGCGTGTCGCGGGCGTCGTGCCGACCCTCCTCACCTTCGATCCGGCCCAAATCGACGGCGTCGTCGAGACCTTCCGCGAACTCGGGCTGGCGAGCGACGCGACCCGCATGCGGAACCTCTTCGCCGAGCTGCGCGAGCGCCCCGAACTCGTGCGGGAGGCGGCGCTGCATCCCATGGGGGTCCCGGATGCCCCGACCGTGTGGACGGACGTCGTGGCCCGAGACGGGAGCGTCGTGGTGAGGCTCCCGTATGTACCGCACGCGGAATGGTTCCGCACAGTGGACCCCATACCCGTGCTCGCCGCCGACGGCTCGGTGCTCGGCGCCCTGCGGGGCTTCGGCGAGCTGTACCGCCTGTGGGTCGACGCGGTCGTCGCGGAGGCGGGCGAGCGCGAGGTGGTCGTGATCGTCGAGGCGAAGCAGGTGGGGGAGCTTCTCGCTCGGGGCCCCCGTGCATACGCGCTCGTGCATACGCTGCACAACGCCCACACCCTCTCGCCGCACCAGTGGGACTCCGAGGTCGACGCCCTGTGGGCCGGCTGGTTCGACGTGGTCGACGAGTTCGACGGGGTCATGTGGCTCACGCAGGCCCAGCGGGCGGATGCCGTGCAGCGTTTCGGGGAGCACGAGGGCTGGGCGGTGGTCCCGCATCCGGCACAACCCGCGAGGTCGTCCACGCGGGAGCGCGACCCGTACCGCGCCGTGATGATCGCGCGGCTCGTGGAGCAGAAGCGTGTCGACGACGCCGTGCGCGCGTGGCCCGCGGTGCTCGCGCGCGAGCCGCGCGCGCGGCTCGACGTCTACGGCGACGGTCCCCTGCGCGCCGAACTCGAGGAGCTCATCGCCGAGCTCAGCCTCGAGCACGCCGTGACGCTGCGCGGCCACGATCACCGCGCCGCCGACGAGCTCTCGTCCGCCGCGTTGCTCGTCGTCTCGAGTCGGCACGAGGGCTGGCCGCTCGCGATCACCGAGGCGCGCGAACGCGGCTGCCCCGTCGTGAGCTACGACGTGCCGTACGGGCCCGCGCAGATGATCGAGTCGGGTGTCGACGGCGAGCTCGTCGCACCGGGGGATGTCGCGGGCCTCGCGAGCGCGATCGGGCTGCTGCTGGGGCACCCCGAGCGCATCGCCGCCTACTCGGAGGCGGCGCTCGCGTGGGCGAACGCGAACGGCGTCGTCCGCGCGATGGAGGCGACGGGCGAGGTGATCGCCGCCGCCATCGCGCGGTCGCGCCGCCGCAGACTCCTCAGCTGAGGGCGCGGGCCTTGAGCGCCTCGAACTCCTCGGGCGTGATGGCGCCCTGGTCGAGGAGCTGCTTGGCCTTGGCGATCTCGTCCGACGGGCTGGCGGAGCCGCCGGCCGTGCGGCGGATGTAGTCGTCGGTGGCCTGACGCGCCTCGGCTTCGGCCGCGGCACTGCGCTCGGCCATGCCCTTGCCGCGCGCGATGAGGTACACGAGCGCCGTCAGGAAGGGCAGGAAGATCAGGAAGATGATCCAGACCGCCTTCCACCAGCCGTTGAGCTTGTGGTCGCGGAAGAGGTCGCCGATGATCGCGAAGATCGCGAACAGGTACGCCACGAAGGCGAAGGCCCAGAAGAGCATCCAGAGGAAGTCCCAGAAGGTGTGGAGGAAGGTCATCGCCGTGCCTTTCGTCGAGGCGGGGATCTCCGGACGAGGTCTCCGTGCCTGTCCTGTCTACTCCTCGGGCTCGCCCGCCGGGAGCCCCCATCGCGACGGCCGAGGACCGGTCGAAGCGTCGGAGCCGGGTTTGCGGGGGTGCATTTCGCCGGATCGCGCGCTAAACTTGAGCCACCACTACTCAAGATTTGCGGAGAATCATGGCGAACATGCAGGGCGCTCCCTCCAGTCAAGAGGAGCCCAAGAGCGCTCTCGAGCAGTACGGCATCAACCTCACCGAGATCGCCAAGAGCGGCAAGCTCGATCCGGTGATCGGGCGCGACGCGGAGATCCGGCGAGTGAGCCAGGTGCTCACCCGGCGCACCAAGAACAACCCCGTGCTCATCGGCGAGCCCGGTGTCGGCAAGACGGCCGTCGTCGAGGGGCTCGCGCAGCGCATCGTCGCGGGTGACGTCGCCGACTCGCTCAAGGGCAAGCAGCTCGTCTCGCTCGACCTCGCGGCGCTCGTCGCGGGCGCGAAGTACCGGGGCGAGTTCGAGGAGCGCCTCAAGGCCGTGCTCAAGGAGATCAACGACTCCGACGGGCAGGTCATCACCTTCATCGACGAGCTCCACACCCTCATGGGCGCGGGCGGCGGCGAAGGCTCCGTCGCCGCGGCGAACATGCTCAAGCCCATGCTCGCGCGCGGGGAACTGCGCATGATCGGAGCGACGACCCTCAACGAGTACCGCGAGTACATCGAGAAGGATGCCGCCCTCGAGCGCCGCTTCCAGCAGGTCTACGTGGGGGAGCCGTCCGTCGAGGACACCATCGCGATCCTCCGCGGCCTCAAGGAGCGCTACGAGGCTCACCACAAGGTCGCGATCGCCGACAGTGCGCTCGTCGCCGCGGCGACCCTCTCGAACCGCTACATCACCGCCCGGCAGCTTCCCGACAAGGCCATCGACCTCATCGACGAGGCGGCCTCCCGACTCAAGATGGAGATCGACTCGAGCCCCGTCGAGATCGACGAGCTCAAGCGCGCGGTCGACCGGCTCAAGATCGAGGAGCTCGCGCTCAAGAAGGAGAAGGACGCGGCCTCGAAGGAGCGGCTCGAGAAGCTGCGTGCCGACATGGCGGTGCGCGAGCAGCAGCTCGACGCCCTCCAGACCCGGTGGCAGGCGGAGAAGAGCACCCTGCACAGCGTCGGCGACCTCAAGTCGCGCCTCAACGACGCGCGCATCGAGCTCGACCGCGCGATGCGCGAGCAGCGCTACCAGGACGCCTCGAAGCTCAACTACGAGACCATCCCCGCGATCGAGCAGCAGCTCCTGCAGGCCGAGGCCATCGAGCAGCAGGGGCCGCGCATGGTCAACGACCAGGTGACCGACGAGGACATCGCGGCCGTCGTCGCGGCGTGGACCGGCATCCCCGTCGACAAGCTGCGGCAGGGCGAGACCGAGAAGCTCCTGGGGCTCGAGGCCGAGCTCGGCAAGCGCCTCATCGGCCAGCGCGACGCCGTGCGCGCCGTGTCCGAAGCGGTGCGCCGCACGCGGGCCGGCATCTCCGACCCCGATCGCCCGACCGGCTCGTTCCTCTTCCTCGGTCCCACGGGCGTCGGCAAGACGGAGCTCGCGAAGGCGCTCGCCGCCTACCTCTTCGACGACGAGAAGGCGCTCGTGCGCATCGACATGTCCGAGTACGGCGAGAAGTTCGCCGTCTCGCGGCTCGTCGGCGCCCCTCCCGGCTACATCGGCTACGAGCAGGGCGGCCAGCTCACCGAGGCCGTCCGTCGCCGCCCGTACTCGGTCATCCTGCTCGACGAGGTCGAGAAGGCGCACCCCGAGGTCTTCGACGTGCTGCTCCAGGTGCTCGACGACGGCCGCCTCACCGACGGCCAGGGCCGCACGGTCGACTTCCGCAACACGATCCTCATTCTCACGTCGAACCTCGGCAGCCAGATCCTCATCGACCGCGACATGAGCTGGGAGAAGAAGCAGGAGGCCGTGCAGGAGCTCGTGCGCCAGGCCTTCAAGCCCGAGTTCGTGAACCGCCTCGACGACATCGTCGTGTTCGCGCCGCTCTCGGAGGCCGACCTCGGCCAGATCGTGTCGCTCTACGTCGACCGGCTCGAGCGTCGGCTCGCTGAGCGGCGCCTGCAGCTCGCGGTGACCCCGGATGCGCGCGCCTGGCTCGCGGAGCGCGGCTACGACCCGATCTACGGTGCGCGGCCGCTGCGTCGGCTCATGCAGCACGAGATCGACGACCGCCTCGCGCGGGCGCTGCTCGCGGGCGACATCCGCGACGGCGACACGGTGCGAGTCGACCTCGACCCGGAGGGCGACGGACTCTCGGTCTCGCGGTTCGACGAGTAGAGCCCGTCGCCGTGTCGACGGGTCCGGCGACTACTTGGCGGACTTGTCGGTCTTGTCGGCCTTGCCCGACTTGGCCGAGCCGATCTCGATCTTCTTCGGCGAGGCCGCGCCCGCGAGGGGCACCCGCACCGTGAGCACGCCCTTGTCGAAGTCGGCGGTGATGTTCGCGTCGTCCGCCTGCTCCGGAAGGATGATGCTGCGGTAGAAGCTGCTGCTGCTCTCGCGGATCACGTACTTCTTCTTCTTGTCCTCCTCCTGCTCGTGCCGCTCGGCCTGGATGACGAGCGCGCCCTTGTCGACGTTCACCGAGATGTCCTTCTCGGCGAAGTTCGGCAGGTGGGCCTCGATGACGAGCTCCTTGTCGTCGTCGGTATAGATGTCCGTCGTCGGCAGCTTGCCGCGAAGCGCGCGCGAGAGGCTGTCGTCGAAGAAGTCCCGCCGAATGCTCTCGAGCCCGGCGAACGGGTCGAAGCGGACGAGGTTGCGTGCCATGATCTTCTCCTTCATCGGTTGACCCTCCCGACTCTGCGCCGCGGGAGAGGCCCCCGGGGAGCCCTAAGTCACATGACAGGCGGCCGCGCCGCTCGGTGTGACCTTCGTCCCTCCCCCCTCCGACCGGTCGACCTTGACTGAGAGCGGCCGCGACCTGGCGCCTCGCCTCGCGGCCGACGTCGATCGGGAGGTGCACCATGAAGGCGCTCGTCTACCACGGGCCGGGCAAGAAGAGCTGGGACGACGTCCCCGACCCGGTCATCCAGCATCCGACCGACGTCATCGTGCGCATGATCGCCACGACGATCTGCGGCACGGATCTGCACATCCTGAAGGGCGACACCCCGGAGGTCGTGCCCGGCCGCATCCTCGGCCATGAGGGCATCGGCGAGATCACGGAGATCGGCAGCGGAGTCACCCAGCTCGCGGTCGGCGACCGCGTCATCCTGTCGTGCATCAGTGCGTGCGGCGTGTGCGCGAACTGCCGGCGCGGGCTCTACAGCCACTGCCTCAACCCCGAGGGCGAGGCGGGCACCGGCTGGATCCTCGGGCACCTCATCGACGGCACCCAGGCCGAGTTCGTGCGGGTGCCGTTCGCCGAGAACTCGGTCTACCCGATGCCCGAGGGGGTGACGGAGGCGGAGGGCATCCTCGTCTCCGACGTGCTGCCCACGGGATTCGAGATCGGCGTGCAGAACGGCAAGGTGCAGCCCGGCGACGTCGTGGCCGTCATCGGCGCGGGCCCCATCGGGCTCTCCGCCGTCATGACCGCGCAGCTCTACGGCCCCTCGCGGGTCGTCGCCCTCGACCTCGACGAGGCGAGGCTCGCGCGCGCTCGCGAGTTCGGCGCCACCGACACCGTCGACTCGAGCGCGGCCGACTGGCGGGAGCGCGTGCTCGCGCTCACCGACGGTGAGGGCGTCGACGTCGCGATCGAGGCGGTCGGCGTGCCCCAGACCTTCACGATGGCGCTCGACCTCGTGCGACCGGGAGGGCACGTCGCGAACGTCGGCGTGCACGGCCACCCGGTCGAGCTCCCCCTCGAGAAGCTCTGGATTCTCAACATCGACATCGCCATGGGGCTCGTCAACACGACGACGGCGGCGATGCTGCTCAAGCTCGTCGCGCAGCACCGGTTGCCGGCCGACAAGTTCGTCACCCACCGCTTCTCGTTCTATGAGATCGAGAAGGCCTACGAGGTGTTCGGGCACGCCGCCGAGCACGACGCGCTCAAGGTGCTCATCCGCTGAAGGCCCCCGGGACGACTCCCGGAGGCCTCCGTGCGGGTGGCGGGACTCAGGCGTTGCGCGAGCGGATGCGGTGGAACGCCCAGGCGACACCGAGGCCGATGAGCACACCGCCGATCACGAGCACCCACGGGGCGAGGCTCCCGAAGGTCATGCTCGAGGCGCCCGAGTGCAGTTCGGCCGCGCCGTCGGCGAGGCGGCCCGTGCCGTCCTGGAGCGACGCGGCGCCCTCGGCGAGCTTCGCGCTGCCCGAGCGCGCGGTCTCGGCGCCCTCGGCGAGCTGAGCCGTGCCGTCCGCGAGATCGGCCGCGCCCGTCGCGAGGGTCTCCACACCGCTCGCGAGCGTGCCCGCGCTGTCGGCGAGGGTCTGCGACCCCGCCGCGAGGTTCAGCGTGCCCGTCGTGAGGCGGCTCGCGCCGGACTGCAGCTCGCTCGCGCCGGCGGCGAGGCTCCGCGCGCCCGTCTGCAGCGGGCCGAGCTTCGACTTGTAGAGGTCGATGCCGGGCAGGAGCTTGTCGTCGAAGTTGGTCGTGATCGCGTTGGACACACCGGTCTTGAGGGAATCGAGCGCCATCTTGATGGTCGGGGTCTCGGTGAGCGAGGTCGCGCCGCTGATCGCGTTCTGCAGACCGAGCAGGTTGGTGCTCACGCCGTCGGTGCGCGAGACGAGGGCGCCCGCGAGCGTCTGGAGGGTGCTCAGGTCCGAGCCGGTGAGCACATAGCCCTCGCTCCAGCCGCCGATGAGACCGGCGAGCGAGTCGGCGTTCTCGTTCGCCGTGGCGGCGACGCTCTGGATGTTCCCCGCGCTCGTGCCCACACCGGTCACGAGGGTGTTGATGCCGGTGAAGCTGCCGGGGATGCCGGTGGGGGCCACGAGGCCGTCCCGGAGGTCGACGGCGCCGGCACGCAGCGTGTCGACTCCGGCGATGGCCGAGTCGACGCCGTCGGCGACCGACGTCGCGCCCTGCGAGGCCTTGAGGGAGCCCGCGCTCAGCGAGGCGGCCCCGGAGGCGGCGGTCTGCGCGCCGGCGGCGGCGGATGCT
The DNA here is from genome assembly GCA_023428065.1 of Actinomycetes bacterium. Lineage (GTDB taxonomy): Bacteria > Actinomycetota > Actinomycetes > Actinomycetales > Microbacteriaceae > Homoserinibacter. The sequence continues at coordinate 20,354 of JAEYZI010000050.1, forward strand.
GCGCCCGCGGCGAGGCGCGA
>JAEYZI010000027.1 GCA_023428065.1 Actinomycetes bacterium
CGTGTACGTGCTCGTGAACATCGCCATCGACCTCCTCTACGGAGTGCTCGACCCGAGGATCCGCTATGTCAAGTAAGAATCCCGTCCGCACCGCCCCCCACTTCGTCGCCGAGGTCGACGAGGGCGGACTGGGCGCCGTCGACGCGGTGCGCGTGAGCGACCGCAAGTCGAACCTCTGGCTCGACGCCTGGCGCGACCTCCGCAGCCGCTGGATGTTCTGGGTCTCGGCCGTCGTCATCGCCTTCATCGTCTTCGTGGCGTTCTTCCCGGGCGTCTTCACCTCGGTGCCGCCGAACGACAACTGCATCCTGAGCATCTCGACCCCGGAGCAGGCGGAGCAGTTCGGCGTTCCCGTCGGCACCCGCATCTCCGACCACGGCCCCCTCCCGGGTCACCCGCTCGGCTTCACGAAGCAGGGCTGCGACGTGTTCTCGCGCATCGTGCACGGCACGAGCACCTCGCTCTCGGTCGGCATCATCGTGACGATCCTCGTGGCCGTCATGGGCATCGTGATCGGCGCCTTCGCCGGCTACTTCGGCGGCTGGCTCGACTCGCTCCTCATGCGCCTCGGCGACATCTTCTTCGCGATCCCGTACATCCTCGCGGCGGTCGTGATCATGTCGCTCTTCCTCCACGACCGGAGCATCTGGGTGATCTCGCTCGCGATCGGCTTCTTCAGCTGGCCATCCACGGCGAGAATCCTGAGATCCGAGGTGCTGAGGGTGAGGAATCTCGACTACGTCATGGCCTCGGAGGCGATCGGCGTGTCGAAGGTGCGCACGATGTTCACGCACGTGCTGCCGAACTCGATCGCACCCGTCATCATCATCTCGACGGTGGGCCTCGCGGGAGCCATCACGGCCGAGGCGACGCTCTCGTTCCTCGGGGTCGGTCTGCCCAACAACATCTTCATGTCGTGGGGCAACGACATCTCCGCGGCGCAGACGAGCCTCCGCACGGCGCCCTTCACGCTCATCTACCCGTCGATCGCCCTGTCGGTGACCGTGCTCGCGTTCATCATGCTCGGCGAGACGGTGCGCGATGCGCTCGACCCGAAGGCGAGGGCCGCCCGATGAGCGCACAGGAACCGCTGCTCTCCGTCGAGGATCTCGAGGTCGCCTTCAAGACGCAGGACGGCTTCGTGCCGGCCGTGCGCGGCGTGAGCTTCGACCTCTACCCGGGTGAGACCGTCGCGATCGTCGGCGAGTCGGGCTCCGGCAAGTCGACGACGGCGCACGCGATCATCAACCTGCTCCCCGGCTCCGGCCGGGTGACGGGCGGGCGTGTGATGTTCGAGGGCCGCGACCTGACTCAGCTCTCGCGCCGCGAGATCGAGGCCGTGCGCGGCCGCGAGATCGGCCTCGTGCCGCAGGATCCGATGAACTCGCTCAACCCCGTGCACCGCATCGGCTTCCAGGTCGAGGAGACGATCCGTGCGAACGGCCTCGCGACATCAAAGCGCGAGGTGCGCAAGCGCGCGATCGAGGTGCTCAAGGAGGCGGGACTCTCGGATGCCGATCAGCGGCTCCGCCAGTTCCCGCACGAGTTCTCGGGCGGCATGCGCCAGCGCGTGCTCATCGGCATCGGCCTCTCGTCGCACCCCAAGCTGCTCATCGCGGACGAGCCGACGAGCGCGCTCGACGTGACCGTGCAGAAGAAGATCCTCGACCACCTCGAGTCCCTCACGGCCGAGCGGAACACCGCGGTCATCTTCATCACCCACGACCTGGGCCTCGCCGCCGAGCGCGCCGAGAACCTCGTCGTGATGCACCGCGGCAAGATCGTCGAGTCGGGCCCCGCCCGCGAGATCCTGCAGGATCCGCAGCACCCGTACACCCAGCGACTCGTCGCGGCGGCACCGAGCCTCGCGTCGAAGCGCATCCAGTCGGCCGTGTCGCGGGGCGTCTCGCTCGAGTCGGCCGAGGTGGAGGGCGCCGGCGCGGCGTTCGACCTCGTCACGGCGGCGGAGCGAGCGGCATCCGACGTGCCGGCGGCCGACGCGCCGCCCGTGATCGAGTTCCGCGACGTCACGAAGGTGTTCAAGATCCGCACGGGCGGCCCCAAGTCGATCCCCTTCACGGCGGTCGACCGGGTGTCGTTCCAGGTGCCGAAGGGCTCCACGATGGCGCTCGTGGGCGAGTCGGGCTCCGGCAAGTCGACGGCGGCGAAGCTCCTCCTGCGCCTCGAGGACATCACCTCGGGCGAGATCCTCGTCGAGGGCAAGAACGTCGCCGAGCTGCGCAAGAACGAGCTGCTCCAGTTGCGCAGCAAGATGCAGCCGGTGTTCCAGGACCCGTACGGCTCGCTCGATCCGCTCCACAACATCGGGAACACGATCGCCGAGCCCCTCAACGTGCACAAGGTCGGCGACCAGAAGTCGCGTCGCGCCCGCGTGCGCGAGGTACTCGACCAGGTGGCGCTCCCGGAGACGGTGCTCACGCGCTACCCGAACGAGCTCTCGGGCGGCCAGCGCCAGCGCGTCGCGATCGCGCGTGCGCTCGCGCTCAAGCCGGAGATCGTCGTGCTCGACGAGGCCGTCTCGGCGCTCGACGTGCTCGTGCAGGCGCAGGTGCTCAACCTGCTCGCGGATCTGCAGGCGGAGCTCGGGCTCACCTACCTCTTCATCACCCACGACCTCGCGGTCGTGCGCGTGATAGCCGACCACGTGACGGTCATGCAGAAGGGCATGGTCGTCGAGCAGGCGACGGTCGACGAGGTGTTCGAGAACCCGAAGACCGACTACACGCGCGAGCTGCTGGCCGCCATCCCGGGGGCCGACATCCCGCTGGGTGCGTAGCCGGGGATCACGCTCACCCGCTCGCCGTAGGGTGGAGCGGGTGAGCATCCTGCGCGTCGTGAGCGGCGCCGCCGCGCTCGTCGTCGCGGCGGCCGCCCTCGCGGGCTGCACCCACGAGGACCGCGTGGTCGACGGATCGCGGGCGACGGTCGCCGTCACGAGCTCGCTCACCTCGCTCAACCCCGACAGCTCCTACGGCCGGGCGTCGGCGCTCAACGCCGACGTCGCCTACCTCACGGGCAGCTCCTTCGCCTACCCGGACGCCGCGTACGGGCTCGTCGAGGACGCCTCGTTCGGCACGGCGGAGCTCGTCGCCGACGACCCCCTCACCGTGCGGTACACGATCGCCGACGGCGTCACGTGGTCGGACGGGGTGCCCGTCACGCCCGCCGACCTGCTGCTCGCGTGGGCGGCCAACTCGGGCGCGCTCGACACCCCCGACGTCGATCCCGACGACTACGTCGACGCCGACACCGGGCGGATCGACCCGCTGCCCGAGGGCATCGTGCACTTCGACGGCGCGCGCGGTCGGGGACTCGAGCTCGCGACGGCGACGCCCGAGATCGGCGACGACGGCCGCTCCCTCGTCGTGCACTTCGACGAGTTCACGCCCGGATGGCGCACGGCGCTCGCGCCGGGCCTCCCCGCGCACATCGTGGCGTCGCGCGCGCTCGAGCTCCCGCTGCGCGAGGGTGACGCGGATGCCGTATCCGACCCCGACGCGGACTCCGCCCGGTCGGCCCAGGACGCCCTCGTCGACGCCGTCGAGACCGTCGACACGGCCGAGCTCTCGGCCATCGCGAACGTCTGGAACAGCGGCTACGACCTCACGGGCGCCGCCCCCGACCCGGAGCTGCTCGTCGCGAGCGGCCCCTACCGGGTGACGGCGGTCTCCGACGGCTCGGTGACGCTCGGCGCCAACCCGCGCTACCGCGGGTCGCGCGCGCCCGCGATCGAGACGCTCGTGCTCGAGACCGTGCAGGACCCCGACGAGCTCGTGCGGCGCTTCGAGTCGGGCCGCGTCGACGTCGCCTCACCGGCGCCCGACGCCGACATCGCGAGCGCGCTCGCCGAGGTCGAGGGCGTGACCGTCACCGCGGGCGCCCAGGCCACCTTCGAGCACATCGACCTGCAGTTCGCCGACTCGAAGTCGGGCGTCTTCGGCGACCCGCGCGTGCGCGCCGCGTTCCTCCACGTCGTGCCCCGGCAGCAGATCGTCGACGACCTCGTGCGTCCCGTGCAGACCGACGCCGCGATGCTCGACTCGTTCGTGGTGCGGCCGGGTGCGGACGGCTACGACGAGACGATCGAGGAGAACGGATCGTCCGCCTACCAGTCGACGGATGCCGAGGCGGCCGTCGCGCTGCTCGCCGACGCGGGCGTCACCTCCCCCGAGGTGTGCATCCTCTTCGACCCGGCCGACGAGCGCCGCGTCGCGGAGTTCGGCCTCATCCAGTCCTCCGCCGCGCGCGCCGGATTCCGGGTGACCGACTGCTCTCGCCGCGAGTGGAGCGCGATGCTCGGCGTCCCCGGCGCCTACGACGCCGCGCTCTTCGCGTGGGACACGACGCGACTCGGCCCCGCGGCGGTCGCCGCCGTGTTCCGCAGCGATTCGACGGTCGCCAACTTCAACCGCTTCTCCGACCCCGACGCCGACGCCCTCGTCGACCGCATCACGGGCACCGACGACGCGGGCGAGCAGACGGCGGCGCTGCGCGAGCTCGACGCGCTCCTCTGGGGCGAGGCGTACGGGCTGCCGCTCTTCGCGCACCCGACGCTCACCGCCGTCTCGGACCGCGTCGAGGGCGTCACGCGGTCGCCGCTCGCGCGCGGGGTGCTGTGGAACGCATGGGCCTGGGAGCCGGGCGCGCCCACGGCGAGCCCTGCCCCCTGACACGCCCCGTCGGGGTCAGCGCGAGAACAGGCCCTCGCCGAGCAGCAGCGCGAACGGGCACAGCACCATGAGCGGCAGCAGCCACCACCCGATGACGGTCGCGGGCGACACGCGGCGTGCGCGCACGCGGCGGCCGGGATCGGCGACGACGTCGAGGGCGCGCTCGCCGATGCGCGCGTCGGCGTATCGCCGCGCCTGCTCCGTGAGCTGCACCGAGGTGCGCTCGATCAGGAGGAACGCGCGCCGCAGATCCTCCTCGAACACGGCATGCAGGGTGCTCGGCGGGAAGCGGAAGAACAGCTGGTCGTCGAGCACCTCGGCACCCCACTGCGCGCCGCCGGCGTCGTCGAGCATCGCGGCCATGACATCTGGGGTGAACAGGTACAGCGCATCGCGCTCGTAGCCGGGCGGGCACAGAAGCGTGAAGGCCTCGTCGAACTCGATGCCCATCGAGTACGCGGTGCGCAGGTCGAGCGGCGTGCCCGAGAGCTCGTGGTCGCGCAGGAGCGCGATGTGGGGCAGCCGTCGGGGCATCGGCACGGCGACGAACAGGCCGTCGTCGACGAGACCGGGGTAGGGGCGCTTCGGCGTGGGCACGAAATCCGGCGGCACGGGGTCGTGGAAGACCCGACGGCCGATGAGGAACGGAGGCCATCCCGAGCCCTCGGCGGGGCGCAGCAGCGGGGTGAGGCGCTGGACCTTGCCCTCGCATCCGGTGGGGGCCGGCAGCGAGTGGTCGACTCGTCTGACCGGGCTCCAGACGAGAGCGTTGGCCTCGGCGAACGCGGCGAGCTCGTCCTCGATCGACACGACCCGGCGCCCGAACCGGCGATTCCAGTGGTGGTGGAACCAGAGCAAGCCGAAGAACACGGCGAGACTCGCGGTCGTCCAGCCCGCGATCCAGGCGCCCGCGGCGGGCGTCGTGCCCTCGATGAGCACGGCGATGCTGCGGGGGATCGCGAACACGAGCGTCGACGCGGCGGTGATCATCGCCACGATGGTCAGCACCCACAGCCACGCCGGCCGTTCGCGGCGCAGACGCCAGACCCGCGGGCGGCCCAGCAGGGGGCCCGCGAACGCCGAGAAGTCGAGATCGGCGAACACCCGGAGACGGTCGTCGGAGCGCTCGGTCACGGCGTCACCATACCGGCTCCGCTAGGATGGACCGTCGCCCACTCGGGCGCCCACGACTTCCCCTCCCACATTCTGAGGTCCCCGCATGCCCATCGCCCACCGTTCCGACCTTCGGAACGTCGCCATCGTCGCCCATGTCGACCACGGCAAGACCACCCTCGTCGACGCCATGCTGCGCCAGACGAACTCCTTCGGCTCGCACGAGCACGTCGAGGAGCGGGCGATGGACTCGAACGACCTCGAGCGTGAGAAGGGCATCACGATCCTCGCCAAGAACACGGCGATCTCCTACGAGGGCAAGCACGCCACCGACGGCCCCGTCACGATCAACGTCATCGACACCCCCGGCCACGCCGACTTCGGCGGCGAGGTCGAGCGCGGCCTCTCGATGGTCGACGGGGTCGTGCTGCTCGTCGACTCCTCGGAGGGCCCGTTGCCGCAGACGCGCTTCGTGCTGCGCAAGGCGCTCGAGGCGAAACTGCCGGTGATCCTGGCCGTCAACAAGACCGACCGGCCCGACGCGCGCATCGAGGAGGTCGTGGGGGAGGCCCAGGACCTGCTGCTCGGTCTCGCCTCCGACCTCGCCGACGACGTGCCCGACCTCGATCTCGACGCGATCCTCGACGTGCCCGTCGTCTACGCCTCCGGTCGCAACGGCGCGGCGTCGTGGAACCGCCCCGCCGACGGCGAGCTGCCCGACAACGACGACCTCGAACCGCTCTTCGAGGCGATCCTGAAGCACGTGCCGGCGCCGAGCTACGACGACGAAGCTCCGCTGCAGGCCTGGGTGACCAATCTCGACGCCTCGCCCTTCCTCGGCCGCATCGCCCTGCTGCGCGTCTTCGCCGGCACCATCAAGAAGGGGCAGACGGTCGCCTGGGTGCGTCACGACGGCACCCACACGAACGTGCGCATCACCGAGCTGCTGAAGACCAAGGCGCTCGACCGCTACCCCGCCGAGTCGGCATCCGCGGGCGACATCGTCGCCGTGTCCGGCATCGAGGACATCACGATCGGCGAGACGATCGCCGACCCCGACGACATCCGTCCGCTCCCGGCGATCACGGTCGACGAGCCCGCGATCTCGATGACGATCGGCACCAACACGAGCCCCATCGTCGGCAAGGTCAAGGGCCACAAGCTCACGGCGCGCATGGTCAAGGACCGCCTCGACCGCGAGCTCATCGGCAACGTGTCGATCCGGGTCGTCGATATCGGGCGCCCCGACGCGTGGGAGGTGCAGGGCCGTGGCGAGCTCGCGCTCGCCATCCTCGTCGAGAACATGCGCCGTGAGGGCTTCGAGCTCACCGTTGGCAAGCCGCAAGTGGTCACCAAGACGATCGACGGCAAGATCCACGAGCCGTTCGAGCACCTCACGATCGACGCGCCCGAGGAGCACCTCGGCGCCATCACGCAGCTGCTCGCCGCGCGCAAGGGCCGCATGGAGTCGATGACCAACCACGGCACCGGCTGGGTGCGCATGGAGTTCATCGTGCCCTCGCGCGGCCTCATCGGCTTCCGCACCGAGTTCCTCACCATCACGCGCGGCACCGGCATCGCCAACGCGATCTCGCACGGCTACGAGCCGTGGGCGGGCGACATCACGACGCGCGTCAACGGCTCGATCGTCGCCGACCGCGCGGGCGTCGTCACCCCCTTCGCGATGATCGCGCTCCAGGAGCGCATGAGCTTCTTCGTCGAGCCGACGCAGGAGGTCTACGAGGGCATGGTCGTGGGCGAGAACTCGCGCGCCGACGACATGGACGTCAACATCACCAAGGAGAAGCAGCTCACCAACATGC
>JAEYZI010000085.1 GCA_023428065.1 Actinomycetes bacterium
GAGCGAGCCGAAGCCCTGATACGCGACCGCTGTCATGGCGTCGGCCTCGAGCGGGCCGCCCGGGGTGAGCCACGCCTCGCCGTAGGCGTCGACGGTCGAGCCGACGTCGCCGCGCTTCACGTCGGCGATCACGAGCAGTCCCGCGGACCGCGCGGCCGCGAGCACATCCTCGAGAGCCGCGTAGCCCGCGGCACCGTGGCGTTCGAAGAACGCCACCTGCGGCTTCACGACGCCGATGCGACCCGCGGCCGCCTCGACGACCCGGAGGCCCAGTTCGCGGGCGCCCGAGGCGTCGTCGGGGAGGCCCCACTCCCCCAGCACGGCGGCGTGCGGATCGATGCCGACGCACAGGGGACCGCGCGCGTCGACGACACGCGCGAGGCGCTCCGCGAAGGGCGTCATCGCACCGCCGCCCTCGCCGCCCGATCGGCCGCGTAGTCCTGCAGGCTGCGCACCTGCACGGGGCCGCCGCGCACCTCGAGGGATCCCACGGCGGCTCCGAGCTGCGCGATCGTCGTGAAGAGCGGCTTGTCGGCCGCGACGGTCGCCGTGCGGATCTCCACGCCGTCCGCCCGCGCGCTTCGCCCGCTCGGCGTGTTGATGACGATGTCGATCGCCCCCGTGTTGATGAGGTCGACGACGGTGCCCTCGACACCGCCCTGGCCCATCGAGAACTTGCGCACGGTGGTGGCACGGATGCCGTTGCGGGCGAGCACCTCGGCGGTGCCCTCCGTCGCGACGATGTCGAAGCCGAGCTGCTGCAGGCGCAGCACCGGGAGCACGACCGCGCGCTTGTCCCGGTCGGCGACCGAGACGAACACGGTGCCCGAGTCCGGCAGACCGCCGTAGGCGGCGTCCTGGCTCTTCGCGAACGCGCGCGGGAAGTCGGCGTCGATGCCCATGACCTCGCCGGTCGAGCGCATCTCCGGCCCCAGCACCGAGTCGACCACGTGGCCGTCACGCGTGCGGAAGCGCTTGAAGGGCAGCACCGCCTCCTTCACGGACACGGGCGCGTCGAGCGGCACGCGTGCGCCGTCCTCGGCGGGGAGCAGGCCGTCGTCGACGAGCGACCGGATCGACCGGCCCGCCATGATGAGCGAGGCCGCCTTCGCGAGCGGGATGCCGAGCGCCTTCGACACGAACGGCACCGTGCGACTCGCCCGGGGGTTCGCCTCGAGCACGTAGAGCACACCCGCGCCGATCGCGAACTGGACGTTCAGCAGACCGTTGACGCCGATGCCCTCGGCGATCTTGCGCGTCGCGTCGACCACTCGGTCGAGGACGTCACGGCCGAGCGTCACGGGCGGGAGGGTGCACGCGGAGTCGCCGGAGTGGACGCCCGCCTCCTCGATGTGCTCCATGATGCCGCCGACGTACAGCTGCTCGCCGTCGTAGAGCGCGTCGACGTCGATCTCGAGCGCGTCGTCGAGGAACCGGTCGACGAGGAGCGGCGAACCCGGGCCGATGATCGCCTGGTCGCGGACCCGGTCGAAGTAGTCCTCGAGGCTCGGGGTGTCGTAGACGATCTCCATGCCCCGGCCGCCGAGCACGAAGCTCGGGCGGACGAGCACGGGATAGCCGATCGCCTCCGCGACGGCGACGGCGCTCGGCGCGTCCGTCGCGGTGCCGTTGCGGGGCGCCACGAGGCCGGCGGACTCGAGGATGCCCGAGAAGAGCCCGCGCTCCTCCGCGAGGTCGATCGCGCTCGGGCTCGTGCCGAGGATCGGCACTCCCGCCGCCTCGAGTCCCGCCGCGAGGCCGAGGGCCGTCTGACCGCCGAGCTGCACGATGACGCCCACGAGCTCACCGCTGCGCGACTCGGCATGGATGACCTCGAGCACGTCCTCGAGCGTGAGGGGCTCGAAGTACAGCCGATCGCTCGTGTCGTAGTCGGTCGAGACCGTCTCGGGGTTGCAGTTGATCATGATCGTCTCGAAGCCCGCGTCGTGCAGCGCGAAGCTCGCGTGCACGCACGAGTAGTCGAACTCGACGCCCTGGCCGATGCGGTTCGGGCCGGAGCCCAGGATGACCACCTTGCGCTTGTCGCTCGGCGCGACCTCCGTCTCGAGGTCGTAGCTCGAGTAGTGGTACGGGGTGAGTGCGGGGAACTCGCCCGCGCACGTGTCGACCGTCTTGTAGACGGGTCGCACGCCCAGCTGCCAGCGGAGGTTCCGCACCTCGGCCTCGTCGATGCCGCGCAGCTGCGCGATCTGGGCGTCCGAGAAGCCGTGGTCCTTCGCGAGACGGAAGAGCGCCTCGTCGAGGGGCCTGACGCTCGCGATCTCGTCGGCGACCTCGTTGATGAGCACGAGCTGGTCGACGAACCACGGGTCGATGCCGGTCGCGGCATGCACCTCCTCGATCGTCGCCCCGGCGCGGAGCGCCTGCTGCACGGTGACGATGCGCCCGTCGGTCGGGGTCTTCGCGATCTCGAGCAGCTCGTCCTTCGGGGCGAGAGGACCCCAGTGGAAGCTCGAGCCGCGCTTCTCGAGGGAGCGCAGGGCCTTCTGGAGGGCCGTCGAGTAGTTGCGGCCGATCGCCATCGCCTCACCGACCGACTTCATGGTCGTCGTGAGCGTCGCATCCGCGGACGGGAACTTCTCGAAGGCGAAGCGCGGCACTTTGACGACGATGTAGTCGAGCGTCGGCTCGAAGGAGGCCGGGGTGACCTTCGTGATGTCGTTCGGGATCTCGTCGAGGCGGTAGCCGATCGCGAGCTTCGCCGCGATCTTCGCGATCGGGAAGCCCGTCGCCTTGGAGGCGAGCGCCGAGGAGCGGGAGACGCGCGGGTTCATCTCGATGACGATGACGCGACCCGTGCTCGGCTCGACGGCGAACTGGATGTTGCAGCCGCCCGTGTCGACGCCGACCGCGCGGATGATGTCGATGCCGATGTCGCGCAGGCGCTGGTACTCGCGGTCGGTGAGGGTGAGGGCGGGGGCGACCGTGATCGAGTCGCCCGTGTGCACGCCGACCGGGTCGACGTTCTCGATCGAGCACACGACGACCGTGTTGTCGGCCGTGTCGCGCATGAGCTCGAGCTCGTACTCCTTCCACCCGAGGATCGACTCCTCGAGGAGCACCTCGGTCGTCGGCGACTGGTGCAGGCCGTCGCCCACCATGCGCACGAGCTCCTCGCGATCGTGCGCGAAGCCGGAGCCGAGACCGCCCATCGTGAACGAGGGGCGCACGACGAGCGGATAGCCGAGGTCGTCCGCCGCGGTGAGCGCCTCCTCGACCGTGTGGACGATGTAGGAGCGGGCGACATCCGCACCCGCCTCGATCACGAGGTCCTTGAACTGCTGGCGATCCTCGCCCTTCTTGATGGCGTCGACCTTCGCGCCGATGAGCTCGACGCCGTACTTCTCGAGGATCCCGGCCTCGTCGAGCGCGATCGCGGCGTTGAGGGCCGTCTGGCCGCCGAGGGTCGGGAGCACGGCATCCGGGCGCTCCTTCGCGATGATCGCCTCGAGGATCTCGGTCGTGATCGGCTCGATGTAGGTCGCGTCGGCGAAATCGGGGTCGGTCATGATCGTCGCCGGGTTGGGGTTCACGAGGATGACGCGCACCCCCTCGGCGCGCAGCACCCGGCACGCCTGGGTGCCGGAGTAGTCGAACTCGGCCGCCTGGCCGATGACGATCGGGCCGGACCCGATCACGAGGACGCTCTGGATGTCGGGGCGCTTGGGCATCAGTTCTTCTTCGCGAGGTCGGCCGCGACCATGTCACGGAAGCGGTCGAACAGGTAGTTGGCGTCGTGGGGGCCGGCGGCCGCCTCGGGGTGGTACTGCACGGAGAACGCCGGGATGTCGAGGGCGCGGAGCCCCTCGACGACGTTGTCGTTGAGTCCGACGTGGCTCACCTCGAGCCGGCCGTAGCCGTTGGGGCTCTCGATGACGCCCTCGAGGGGCGCGTCGACGGCGAATCCGTGGTTGTGGGCCGTGATCTCGACGCGGCCCGTCGCCTTGTCGAGCACCGGCTGGTTGATGCCGCGGTGGCCGTAGGGCAGCTTGTAGGTGCCGAGACCGAGCGCACGGCCGAGGAGCTGGTTGCCGAAGCAGATGCCGAAGAACGGCAGCCCCTCGTCGAGCACCCCGCGCAGCAGCTCCACATGGTCGCCGGATGCCGCAGGGTCGCCCGGGCCGTTCGAGTAGAACACCGCGACGGGATCAATCGCGAGGAGCTCGTCGAGGGTCACGTCCTGCGGGAGGACGTGCACCTCGAAGCCCCGGTCGGCGAGGTTGTCGATCGTGGCCTGCTTGACGCCGAGGTCGAGCACGGCGAGGGCGCCGAGCCGCTCGCCGCGCGCCGGCGTCACGGAGACCTGGGCGACCGAGACCTCGGCGGAGAGGTTCAGCCCGGCCATCTCGGCGCCGGAGCGCACGATCGAGAGCTGCTCGTCGGGGGCGAGCGCGGCATCCGGGCCGGAGAAGATCCCTGCGCGCATCGAGCCGGCGTCGCGGAGCCTCCGCGTCACGGCGCGTGTGTCGATTCCGCTGATGCCGACGACGCCGTTGCGGGCGAGGTCGTCGTCGAGGCTGCCGTTCGCGCGGAAGTTCGACACGATGCGGGAGGGATCGCGCACGACGTAGCCCGAGACCCAGATGCGTCGCGACTCGGGGTCCTCGTCGTTGACGCCCGTGTTGCCGATGTGCGGTGCCGTCATGACGACGATCTGTCCCGCGTAGCTGGGGTCGGTGAGCGTCTCCTGGTAGCCCGTCATGCCGGTCGCGAAGACGGCCTCGCCGAGCGTGCGCCCGCGCGCGCCGTACGCGCGGCCGGTGTACCGGGTGCCGTCCTCGAGCACGAGGACCGCGGGCTCGGTGTCGATCATGCGGATGCCTCTCCATGGGGGGTCGTCGGTGTCGTCGGGGACTGCTCGTCGCGCGCGGCGGCGGCCGCGGCGGGCGAGAGCTCGGTGAGCGCGTCGAGCAGGGCTTGGGAGCGCTCGGAGCGCAGGTAGGTGTCGACGGCCGTGCCGCCGAGCTCCCAGCGCACGAACACGAGGCCGCCGTCCTCGACACCGCGGTCGATCGTCCAGGTCGCGAGGCCCACGCCGCGGATGTCGCCCACGGGGATGAAGGCGGGACGCGCGCCCGCGAGGTCGAGCACGACACCGCCTCGGGCGATGCGCACCTCCCCCTTCGCGCGGTAGGCGAGGCCCTCCACGACGACGCGCTCGAGCGGCTGTTCCGCGAGGGTCGTCGCGACGTACAGCACGCGCTCGCGGCCGAGCTCCTCGCCGATCTCGTCGGGCGGGACCGGAACGACGTCGAGCGCGGACTGGCGGCGACGTCGGTTGCGCCAGCCGAGCCACATGAAGGCGAAGGCGATGACGATGAGCGCGACGACCGCGAGGGCCGGCACGAGCCGCTCATCCATGGGAGACCTCCTCGAGGGGACGGAGACGGCCGTCGAGCACGGTGGGCACGCCGCCGTGCACGGTGGCGACGACACGGCCGGGCAGTTCGCGGCCGAGGTACGGGGAGTTGACGCTCTTGCCGCGCAGCTCATCCGCTGTGAACGTGCGCGTCGCGGCGGGGTCGACGAGGGTCAGGTGCGCGGGGCTGCCGACCTCGAACGGTGCGGAATACCCCGCGAGTCCGCCGATCTCGGCGGGCACGCGGGAGAGCACGCGCGCGACATCCGCCCAGTCGAGCAGGCCCGTCTCGACCATGGCGGCCTGCACGACCGAGAGGGCGCTCTCGAGGCCTACCATGCCGAACGACGCCTCCTGCCAGGCGCACTCCTTCGACTCCATGGGGTGCGGCGCGTGGTCGGTTGCGACGATGTCGATCGTGCCGTCGGCGAGGGCCGACCGCAGCGCGAGCACGTCCTCGTCGCGGCGCAGGGGCGGGTTGACCTTGAAGCGGGCGTCGTAGCGCGGAAGGTACGGAGGCTCGGCGCGGGCCACGAGCTGCTCGGTGAGCAGCAGGTGGTGCGGTGTCACCTCCGCCGTCACGCGGATGCCGCGGGCCTTCGCCCAGCGCACGACCTCGACGCTGCCCGCGGTCGAGAGGTGGCAGACATGGAGCCGGGCGCCGACGGCGTCGGCGAGGAGCACGTCGCGCGCGATGATCGCCTCCTCGGCGACGGCGGGCCATCCGGCGAGTCCGAGCTCCGAGCTCAGCGCGCCCTCGTTCATCTGGGCGCCCTCGGTGAGGCGCGGCTCCTGCGCGTGCTGTGCGATGACGCCGTCGAAGGTCGCGACGTATTCGAGCGCCCGACGCATGAGGAGCGCGTCGGCGACGCACTTCCCGTCGTCGCTGAAGACCCGCACCGCAGCTCGCGAACGGGCCATCGCGCCGATCTCCGAGAGCCGCTCCCCCGCGAGGCCGACCGTCACGGCTCCCACAGGGCGCACCGTCGCGTAGCCGTACTGGGCGCCGAGCGAGGCGACCTGCTCGACGACCCCGGCCGTGTCGGCGACGGGCGAGGTGTTCGCCATCGCGTGCACCGCCGTGAAGCCGCCGGCCGCCGCGGCGCGGGTGCCCGTGAGCACCGTCTCGCTCTGCTCGAAGCCGGGCTCACGCAGGTGCGTGTGGAGGTCGACGAGACCGGGCAGCGCGACGAGCCCGTCGGCGTCGATCGTCGTCGCGCCCGAACGGCTCAGCCGCTCGCCGCGTTCGGCGATGACGCCGTGCTCCACGACGAGGTCGGTGCGGGTGCCGTCGGGGAGCTGCGCCCCGCGGACGAGAAGCGTCGTCATGTCGCGGCCTCCCGCGGATCCGAGCCTGAGAGCACGAGGTAGAGCACCGCCATCCGTATCGACACCCCGTTGGCGACCTGGTCGAGGATGACCGACCGGGGCGAGTCGGCGGCACGCGCCGAGATCTCGAGCCCGCGATTCATGGGTCCGGGGTGCATGACAATCGTATCCGGCGCGAGACGCTCGAACCGGTCGTCGCCGAGGCCCCACGCGTTGCCGTACTCGCGCTCGTGCGGGAAGTACGCGGCGTGCATGCGCTCCTGCTGCACGCGCAGCATCATGAGCGCGTCGGGGCGCGCGGCGATCGCCTCGTCGAGGTCGGTGCCGACGGTCGCCGGCCAGCTCTCGACGCCGACGGGGAGGAGCGTGCGCGGCCCCACGAGATGCACGTGCGCCCCGAGCGTCGCCAGCAGCCACACGTTCGACCGCGCGACCCGCGAGTGGAGGATGTCGCCCACGATCGTGACGGAGACCCCGTCGAGGCCCCGGCCGCGCGACGCGTCGCCGTGGAGGCTCTTGCGGAGCGTATAGGCGTCGAGGAGCGCCTGGGTGGGGTGTTGGTGCGTGCCGTCGCCCGCGTTGACGACGGCCGCGTCGATCCAGTCGGAGGCCGCGAGCACCTCCGCGGCGCCGGATGCCGCGTGCCGGATGACGACCGCGTCGATGCCCATCGCGGCGATCGTCTGCGTCGTGTCCTTGAGGCTCTCGCCCTTCGAGACGCTCGATCCCTTCGCCGAGAAGGTGATGACGTCGGCGGAGAGGCGCTTCGCAGCGGTCTCGAAGCTCAGACGCGTTCGCGTCGAGTCCTCGAAGAAGACGTTGGCGACGGTCTTGCCCCGCAGCGTCGGGAGTTTCGGCACGGCGCGGGTCGCGACCTCGGCCATGTCCTCGGCGACATCGAGGATCGCGACCGCCTCCTCGCGCGCGAGGTCCTCGGTCGTCAGCAGGTGCTTCACGACGCCGCCCCGTCGTCGGGGCTCTCGATCGCGACGGCGTCCTCGCCGTCGGTCTCCTCGAGCCGCACGTAGATGCGCTCCGCCGAAGCGGTCGGCAGGTTCTTCCCGACGAAGTCGGCGCGGATCGGCAGCTCACGGTGGCCGCGGTCGACGAGCACAGCGAGGCGAACCGCGCGCGGGCGGCCGAGGTCGCCGATCGCGTCGAGCGCGGCGCGGATCGTGCGGCCCGAGTAGAGCACGTCGTCGACGAGCACGACGGTCTTGCCGTCGACGCCGCCCGCGGGGACCCGCGTGGGGCTCGGCGTCCGCGTCGGGTGCCGATCGAGGTCGTCGCGGTACATCGTGACGTCGAGGGAGCCGACGACGCCCGAGCCGGGCTCGAAGCGCTCGAGGTTGGCGGCGATCCGCTCGGCGAGCACGACACCGCGAGTCGGGATGCCGAGGAGGACGAGATCCGAGCCGCCGCGATTGGACTCGAGGATCTCGTGCGAGATGCGCGTCAGGGCGCGCGCGATGTCAGCCTGCTGCAGCACGACACGTGCTGGCATCCTGACCTCCTTCCCCGCCTCTCGGGACGGACTTAAAGGTGGTCCTGGTGCGCCCCGACGGGGCGTCCGTCGTCCAGGATACCGGATGCCTCTCCCCGATTTGGTGCGGGCGCGCCACCGTCGGCATGATGAAGCCTCATGTGGTCTCGTGTCGCGGCCGGCATCGCCGCCGCCCTCTGGTCGCTCTTCGTGCTCCCGCCGCAGGTGGTCGAGTGGATGGGCCCGGGCGGCGCGCCGGAGTGGCTGCGCGTCATGGACCTCTGGCCGGGGTACCGCGCCATCGAGGACGCCTTCGCCGGGATCGGCGTGCGGGACGACTACGCGCTCTGGGGCGTCGCGATCGTGCCGGCCATGCTGCTCGCGTGGTGGGCGATGGACCGCACGCTGCGGAGCTTCGGGGGCGCGGGGCTCGCGCTCTCCCTCGTGTGGCTCGCCGTCGCCCCCGTCACCGCAGTCAGCTACCTCAACCACGCCGACGACTCCCCCGTGCGGCTGCTCTGGGGAGCCGAGGCGTTCGTGCTCATCGGCGCCTTCCTGCTCGCGATCATCGTCGCGTTCACGGGCCGCGGGCGCCCGATCCGGCGCGTCACGCGCGTGCTCGTGGGGTGCACCGTGGTCTTCGGCGTCGCCGCGACGCTCGTCGCGGGCTACTACCCGCACGGCACCTACCTCGGGATCGGAGTGCTCGCGGCGCTCCTGGCCGCGACATCGCGCCCCACCGCGACGGAGCGCGCGGCCGACTGAGCGTCCCGACGGGCGTCCCGGCACGTGTCCCTGGCCGGGTCCCGCGTCGGGTCCCGTCGACTGCCCGCGGATTGAGGGCGTGGGCCCCTGGGAGGTCGGGCCACGGGACAGGGAGTGTGGAATTCGTCAACCACCACACCCCTACGGAAGCGACCATGACCACCTCCACCCCGACCCTGACCACTCCGACCGTCGAGCAGCCCTCGACGCCCCAGCAGCCTCTCGCCCGACCCGCGCACGCGGTGCCGGCGCGACCGGCGACCGGCATGCGCG
Organism: Actinomycetes bacterium; assembly: GCA_023428065.1. Classification (GTDB taxonomy): domain Bacteria; phylum Actinomycetota; class Actinomycetes; order Actinomycetales; family Microbacteriaceae; genus Homoserinibacter. Next base: position 9,231 of record JAEYZI010000085.1, read on the forward strand.
CCGTGCTCGGCTGGATCGCGCGCACCGAGCAGCGCGTGCTCGACGTGCTCGCCCGCTACGGCATCCTGACGCTGCGTCTCTCGCTCGCCTTCGTGTACGTCGCGTTCGGCGCGCTCAAGCTCGTCGGCCTCAGCCCCGTGGCCGACCTCGTCGCCTCGATGGTGCCGTTCCTGCCCGCCGAGCAGGCCGTCATCGCGATGGGCGTCTTCGAGGTCATCGTCGGCGCGCTCCTTGCCGCGGGCGTCCTCGTGCCCTGGGTCGCGGCCGCGCAGGTCGTGCACCTGCTCGGCACCTTCCTCGTGTTCTTCGTCTACCCCGCCCTCACCTACAGCGACGGCAACCCGCTCGCGCTCACGGTCGTCGGCGAGTTCATCGCGAAGAACGTCGTGCTCATCGCGGGCCTCTTCGTGGTCGCGGCCTTCAGCCGCCGCCGCGTGCGCGACTGACGCCGCCACGAGCCGAAGGCCGGGACGACACCCACGGGTCGTCCCGGCCTTCACCTGTCCCTGGACGATCAGCCCCAGCGCTTGAGCAGCCAGCGCTCCAGGACGCCGATGAGGGCATCCGTCGTCTTGCCGAGGATCGCGAGCACGATGATCGCGAGGAAGATGCGGTCGACGCGGCCGTTGTTGCCCGAGTCCATGAGCAGGAAGCCGAGGCCCATCGAGCTCGCGAGGAGCTCCGCGGCGACCAGGAAGAGCCACGACTGCGCGAGCGCGAGTCGCAGACCGCTCACGAGCGCGGGGATGACGGCGGGCAGCTGCACGGTCGTGAGGAGCGAGAACCGGCCGAGGCCGTACGCTCGCCCGAGCTCGACGAGCTGCGGGTCGACGTGGCGAAGCGCGATCGAGAGGGTCGTGAGCACGGGGAACGCCGCGCCGATCGTGATGAGGATGACCTTGGAGGGCTCGAAGATGCCCACGTAGAGCACGAGCAGCGGCACCCAGGCGAGCGACGGCACCGCGCGGAGCGCGCCGATCGTGGGAGACAGCAGGATGCCGGCGTTCCGCGACAGGCCGATGAGCGAGCCGATGACGATGCCGATGAGCGAGCCGAGGGCGAAGCCCTGCAGCACACGCTGGGTCGAGATGGCCACGTCCCGCCACAACTGGCCCGACGAGGCGAGCTCCCCCGCGGCGTTCACGACGTCGGCGGGCGACGGCAGGCGGTACGCGGGGATGTCGCCGAACTCCGTCACGGCCCACCAGAGTGCCAGCACGGCCAGCGGGATGATCGCGCCGCCCACGGCGGGCCACCACCGACGCTCGCGCCGAAGGCGTCGCCTGTCCGCGAGGCCCGCTCCCGCAACCCAGAAGCCCTCTCCGAGGCTCGCCGCGTAACCCCGCGTGCTCACCTGCTGAACCGCCGCGGAGACGACCCCCTCGACAGGGCTCGCCTCCACGGTCGTCCTGGTCCCGCTCATCGCGTGATGTCCGTTCCTCCGGCGCCTCAGAGGGCGCCCGGGTCGGCTGCCTTCGCGAACGTCGGCTCGAGCAGGGAGGTGAGGGCCTTGTCGATGAGGTCCTGGCTCGCGACGTCGCCCGACTCGACGAACACCGGTCCGATGATCGCGAGCACGTCGAGCTGCGCCTGGCCGGGCACCGGGTCGACCTCGAGGTTGGTGCGATCGGCGATGACGGCCGTCGCGATCTCGATGTCGATGCCCGCGACCTCGGCGAGGATCGCCGCGGTCTCCTCAGGGTTCTCGATCGCCCAGGCACGAGCCTTCTCGTACGCGTTCACGACGAGCTGCGCGAGGTCGGCGTGGTTCGTGATGAAGTCCTCGGTCGCGTTGAGGAAGCCGTAGCTGTTGAAGTCGATGTTGTCGTAGATGATCTTCGACGCGCCGTTCGCGACGCTCGTCGACAGGAGCGGGTCGAGGCCCGACCACGCATCGACCGCACCGGCCTCGATCGCGGCCTTGCCGTCCGCGTGCTGCAGGTTCTCGACGACGACGTCGTCGAGGGTCAGACCGTGCTCCTCGAGCGTCTGGAGCAGGAAGAAGTACGGGTCGGTGCCCTTGGTGGCCGCGATGTGCTTGCCGGCGAGCTCCTCGACCGAGGCGATCGGAGAGTCGGCCGGCACGAGGATCGCCGCCCAGTTCGGCTGGCTGTAGATGTCGATGACCTTGATGGGCGAGCCGTTCGAGCGCGCGAGGAGCGCGGCGGAACCCGCCGTCGACCCCACGTCGATCGCGCCCGCGCGCAACGCCTCGTTGGCCTTGTTCGACCCGGCCGACTGCACCCAGTTGACGGTGACGTCGTCGCCGAGCGCATCCTCGAGCCAGCCCTGGTCCTTGATGATGAGGCTCAGCGGGTTGTAGGTCGCGAAGTCGATGTTGAGGGTCGTCGCGCTCCAGCCGTCCTCCGACGGGTTCTCGGCGGCGGCGGGCGTGCCCTCGCCCGCGACGCAGCCCGTGAGGGCGAGTGCGACGGCGGAGGCGGCGGCCGCGGCCGCCAGGATGGTCTTCTTCATGATGTTCCTCGCTGTGGTGGGGTTGTCGGGTGGAGGTCAGGCGCCATGGCGCTTGGCGCGCTGGGCCTTGATGGCCTTCGTGATGTAGTCCTCGGGGTGGTGGGTCTCGACCCCGAGCAGCGCCAGCAGCTCCGCGCGCAGGATGGCGAGCTGGGCGTCACCACGGTCGCGGGGGCGCTTCTTGCCGACCTCGAGGACGCGACGGATGGTCGCGCCCGGGAGGCCGTCGTCGGCACCGAGGAGGACGATGCGGTCGGCGAGCTGGAGCGCCTCGTCGACGTCGTGCGTCACGAGCACGATCGTCGTCGGCTCGGCGGCGTGCACCTCGAGCAGGAGGTCCTGCATCGTGAGCCGCGTGAGGGCGTCGAGTGCGCCGAATGGCTCGTCGAGGAGAAGCACGCGGGGATTGCGGGCGAGCGCCCGCGCGAGCGAGGCGCGCTGCGCCATGCCGCCCGAGATCTGACGCGGCCGCAGCCCGCTCGCGTGGTCGAGCTGCACGAGGCGCAGGAGCTCCGCGACACGCGCACGCCCCGCGGCCTTCTGGGTTCCCCGCGGCAGGCCGAGCTCGACATTGCGCTCGATCGTGCGCCACGGCAGCAGCCGCGGCTCCTGGAACGCGACCGCGCACCGCTGGTCCACGGGAGCGACGGGCGTGCCTCCGATCGCGAGCTCGCCGGCATCCGCGCGATCGAGACCCGAGATGAGACGCAGGAGGGTCGACTTGCCGCAGCCCGACGGGCCGAGGAGGGCGACGATCTCGCCCGCGCGGATGTCGAGGTCGACGTCGCGCAGGACGACGCGCTCGCCGCCGTCGGGCGACGGGAAGCTGCGGCCCACGCCGGAGATGCGCACGGGCAGAGCCGGCACGGCGGGAGCGTCGACGATGGTCACGCGCTCGACGGTAGGGAACCGCGCGAAGGGCCCGCAAAACGGTCCGTCACGGAATGAAACATGACGCCTCGCGGCGTCACATACCTCAGCGGTCCCGCGCGATGGCGGAAAGCACGCCGTTCACGAAGCTCCCCGAGTCGTCGGTGCTGAGCTCCCCGGCGAGCTGAACCGCCTCCGAGATCGCCACGGCGTCCGGGACCTCGTCGTTGTGCAGGATCTCCCACGCGGCCGCGCGGATGATGGCGCGGTCGAGCACGGGCATGCGCTCGAGCGTCCAGCCGTGCGCGTGAGCCGTGATCGCGGCGTCGAGCTCCTCACGATGGGCGTCGACGCCCTCGACGATCTCGCGCGCGTACCGCCAGGACGCCGCGCGGGCCGGCTCCCCGGCCGCCCGGCGCTGCTCCTCGACGATCGCGTCCGCGAGCGGACGCTCGCGGAGGTCGGCGCTGTACAGCAGGTCGATCGCCCGCTTGCGGGCCTTGGTGCGTGCGCTCACCGGGGGTCAGACGCGGCCGAGGTAGTCGCCCGAACGGGTGTCCACCTTGACCTTCGTGCCCGTCTCGAGGAAGAGGGGCACCTGGATCTCGTAGCCGGTCTCGACGGTCGCAGGCTTCGTGCCCGCGCTCGAGCGGTCGCCCTGAAGGCCCGGCTCGGTGTAGGTGATCTCGAGCACGACCGAGGCGGGGAGCTCGACGTAGAGCGGCTCGCCCTCGTGCAGCGCGATCTGCACGGCCTGGTTCTCGAGCATGAAGTTCGCGGCGTCGCCCACGATCTCGGGGCTCACCGTGATCTGGTCGTAGTCGTCGGTGTCCATGAAGACGAAGCCGTCGCCGTCGCGGTAGAGGTACTGGAAGTCACGACGGTCGACGGTCGCGAAGTCGATCTTCGTGCCCGCGTTGAAGGTGCGGTCGACCGACTTGCCCGAACGCACGTTCTTGAGCTTGGTGCGCACGAAGGCCCCGCCCTTGCCGGGCTTCACGTGCTGGAACTCCACCACGTTCCAGAGCTGTCCGTCGATGCTGAGGACGCTGCCGTTCTTGATGTCGTTCGTCGTGGCCATGCTCGTTCGCCGTTCCGTTTCGTGGGGAGTGAGGGCGGATGCGCCCGTTCGAGTGTAGCTAGGCGGTCGGGATGCGGCGAACGGCCTCGAGGGCGAGCACGTACGAGTCGAAGCCGAAGCCCGCGATGACGCCCGTCGCGATCCCGGAGATGACGCTGCGGTGGCGGAACTCCTCGCGCGCGTGCGGGTTCGAGATGTGCACCTCGACGAGCGGGAGGCCGGACTTCGTCACGAGGGCCGCCGCGTCGCGCAGCGCGTAGCTGTAGTGCGTGAACGCGGCCGGGTTGAGGATGACGGGCGTGCGCTCGTCGACCGCCTCGTGGAGCCATCCCACGAGCTCCGCCTCGTCGTCGGTCTGGCGCAGGTCGAGCTCGACCTCCTCGCCCGCACGCTCGACGAGCAGCACCCGGAGGGCGGAGAGGTCCTGGTGACCGTAGACGTCGGGCTCGCGGCTGCCGAGGCGGCCGAGATTGGGTCCGTTGAGCACCATGACGCGCGACATGCCTCGAGCCTAGCGACGCGCCCCGCCTCGCGAGACCGACCGCGTCAGCTCGCGATCTCCTGGTACGCGGAGAAGAGCAGCGACTCGTCCGGTCCCTGCAACGTCGTCGGGCGCCCGATGTCATCCAGCACGATGAAGCGCAGGAGCGCGCCGCGCGCCTTCTTGTCGCGACGCATGGTCGCGAGGAGCGTCGGCCAGCGCCCCGCCGGGTAGGTCGTCGGCAGGTCGAGAGAGTCGAGGATGCGGCGGTGTCGGTCGACGGCCTCGTCGGACAGGTGCCGGGTGAGGCGCGAGAGCTCGGCGGCGAACACCATGCCGATCGAGATCGCGGCGCCGTGGCGCCAGCGGTAGCGTTCGGCGTGCTCGATCGCGTGCCCGAGCGTGTGGCCGTAGTTGAGGATCTCGCGGAGGCCCTGCTCGGTGAAGTCCTCCCCCACGACGCGTGCCTTCATCGCGATCGCGAGTTCGACGGTGCGGCGGAACTCCGGCGTCGTCGGGTCGGTCGCGCGTGCCGGGTCGGCCTCGACGATGTCGAGGATCTCCGGCTCCGCGATGAAACCGGCCTTCACGACCTCGGCGTACCCCGCGAGGATCTCGTTGCGCGGGAGCGTGTCGAGCAGCTCGAGGTCGCACAGCACGGCGCGCGGCGCCCAGAACGCGCCGACGAGGTTCTTGCCTTCGGCCGTGTTGATGCCGGTCTTGCCGCCGACCGCCGCATCGACCATGCCCAGCACGGTCGTCGGCACCTGCACGATGGCGATGCCGCGCAGCCACGTCGCGGCGACGAAGCCCGCGAGGTCGGTCGTCGCGCCGCCCCCGAGGCCCACGATCGCGTCGGAGCGCGTGAAGTCGGTCTGACCGAGGATCTGCCACAGGAAGGCCGCGACCTCGACGCGCTTGGCGCCCTCGGCATCCGGGACCTCCGCGAGCATGACCTCGTAGCGGGCGCCGAGCTGCTCGCGCAGCACCTCGGCGCGAGCGCCCAGCGCGGGGGCGTGCACGATGAGCACCTTCTCCGCCCGCGGCGGCAGCAGTCCGCCGAGCTCGGCGAGGATGCCCCGTCCGACGTGCACCTCGTAATCCTTCATGCCGTCGGTGCCGGCGACCGGGATGATCGTCGTCTCGCTCATGCGCCCTCCCTCTCGGTGCTCCGGATCCACGTCACGACGTCCTGGGCGACGCGGTCGATCGGCACACGCGAGGTGTCGAAGGTGACCCGGGCGAGGCTCTCGTAGGTCGCGCGCCGCGCATCGAAGATGCGCTGCCACTGCCCGACGCCGCCGCGCACGAGGGGACGCTTGCCGTCGCCGAGACGGGAGGCCACGGCATCCGCGCTGATCGTGAGGTAGACGACGGGCAGTCCCCGCAACGCCTCCTGCGTCTGCGCGTCGAGCACCGCTCCCCCGCCGAGCGACACGACGCCGTCACCGCGGAGCGACTCGCGCACGACATCGCGCTCGACGGCGCGGAAGTGCGGCTCCCCGTGGGTGTCGAAGATGTCGGTGATCGGACCGTGCTCGGCGACGATGACCTTGTCGGTGTCGACGAAGGGCACGCCGAGCGCGCGCGCGACGCGCTTGCCGACGCGGGTCTTGCCCGCCCCCATGGGACCGATGAAGACCGCGAGCGGGCCGCTCATGCGGAGAGGGTCCCGGTGCGCAGCGCATCCGGGATCGCGGCCAGGTAGCCGTCGAGGTTGCGCCGGGTCTCGCCCACTGAGTCTCCGCCGAACTTCTCGAGCATGGCGTTGGCGAGCACGAGGGCGACCATCGCCTCCGCCACGACGCCCGACGCCGGCACGGCGCACACGTCGGAACGCTGGTGGTGGGCCTGGGCCGCCTCGCCCGTCGCGACGTCGACCGTCCGCAGGGCGTGCGGCACGGTCGCGATGGGCTTCATGCCCGCCCGGACGCGGAGCACGCCGCCCGTCGACATGCCACCCTCGGTGCCGCCCGCGCGATCCGTCTCGCGGACGATGCGGCCCTCGCCCGGGAACATCTCGTCGTGGGCGCGAGACCCGGGTCGCCGCGTGGTCTCGAAGCCGTCGCCGACCTCGACGCCCTTGACGGCCTGGATGCTCATGAGCGCCGCCGCGAGCTGCGCGTCGAGTCGGCGATCCCAGTGCACGTAGCTGCCGAGCCCCGGGGGCAACCCGTAGGCGAGCACCTCGACGACGCCGCCGAGGGTGTCGCCCTCGTCGTGCGCGCGGTCGATGCGCGCGACCATCGCCTCGGAGGTCGCGGGGTCGAAGCAGCGCAGCGGATCGGCGTCGAGCGTGTCGACGTCGTCCGGCGTCGGGACGGGGGCGTCTTCGGGCACGCGCACCGTCTCGATCGAGAGCGTGTGGGCGACGAGTCGGATGCCGAGCTCGCCGAGGAAGGCGCGCGCGACGGCGCCGAGCGCGACCCGCGCGGCGGTCTCTCGCGCGCTCGCGCGCTCGAGCACGTTGCGCGCCTCCGGGAAGTCGTACTTCTGCATGCCGACGAGGTCGGCGTGCCCGGGGCGCGGACGCGTCAGCGCGGCGCCACGGCCCTTGGGGAGCGTGTCGAGGTCGACCGGCGTCGCCGACATGACGTCGACCCACCGCGGCCACTCGGTGTTGCCGATCCGCAGGGCGATCGGACCGCCCATCGTGCGGCCGAAGCGGATGCCCCCCGAGATCGAGAGCTCGTCCTCCTCGAACTTCTGGCGCGATCCGCGCCCGTAGCCGAGCTTCCGGCGCTGCAGATCCGCCTGGATCTGCTCCGGGAGGATCGGCACATCGGCCGGCATCCCCTCCAGGATGGCCACCAGTTCGGGTCCGTGCGACTCACCGGCCGTCAACCAACGCAGCATGCCTCCGATCATCCCACAGCGGCGCGCATCGCCCGGATGACGGCAGCCTCGTCCGGCAGCGGCGTCGCGGGGTCGCCCGACGTGAAGATCCGCACCTGGTGCACGGCCTGGTGCAGGAGCATCTCGAGCCCGTGGACGACGGCGCCGCCCGCCGCATCCCAGCGCGCCGCGAGCGGAGTCGGCCAGGGCGCGTAGGCGACGTCGAGGAGCGTCTGGTGCGGGCGCAGGCGCGCGAGTTCCACGGGGAACTCGGCGCCCGGCGGAATCGTACTCACCGCGGCGTCGGCATCGGCGAGGGCGGCGTCAGCGTCGGCGCCGAGCGCGACCACCTGGTGCCCCGCGAAGGTGCCGGATGCCACGACGCGGGACACGTCGCGCACGGCGACCGTCACCTCGGCTCCGAGCCGTTCGAGCGCGACCACGGCGCTCTCCGCGGTCGCACCCCCGCCGAGCACGGTCGCCCGGGCGGCGGTGCGCACCCCGGCCCCGTCGAGTGCCGCGACGATCCCGTGGACGTCGGTGTTGAAGGCCCGCACCGGGCGGCCCGACTCGAGCAGGATCGTGTTGCCCTGCCGCGTGCGTCGGGCCACGTCGTCGACGTCGGGTACGAGCTCGGCGACCCGTCGCTTGAGGGGCATCGTGAGCGAGAGGCCGCGCCACTCGGGACCGAGGCCGTCGAGGAACCCCGCGAGCCCCGCGTCGTCGACCTCGACCCTGTCGTACTCCCAGTCGAGCCCCAGCGCGGCGTACGCCGCACGGTGCAGCTGCGGTGAGCGGGAGTGTCCGATCGGGGAGCCGAGGACCGCGAGCCGCGTGCGCGACTCAGGCACAGTAGGCGGCGTTCTCGTCGCTCTCCTTGCACCAGGCGTACAGGCGCTTCGCCGCCTTCTCGTGCTCGGCGAGCGTGTTCGAGAACACGGTCTCGCCGGTCTTGAGGTCGACGGTCACGAAGTAGAGCCACGGGCCGTCGGCGGGATGCACGGCGGCGTTGATCGCGTCGGCACCGGGCAAACCGATGGGGCCGATCGGCAGGCCCGGGTTCGCGTAGGTGTTGTACGGGTTGGACGCGTCGGCGCGTTCCTCCGGCGACGTCCAGACGCTCGAGGTGTCGGCCACCCCGTAGTGCACGGTCGCGTCGGACTGCAGGTTCATGCCGCGGTCGATGCGGTTCTGGAAGACGCGCGCGATCTTGGGCATGTCCTCGAGGTTCGGGCCCGACTCGCGCTGGACGATCGACGCCATCGTGAGCACCCGGAAGCGGTTCTCGGGGGCGACGCCGGCCGCATCGAGCGTCGCGATCATCTTGTCGACGAGCATCTTGATCGCGTCGTGGGCCGTGACGCCCGGATCGAACTGGTAGGTCGCCGGGAAGAGCCAGCCCTCGATGTTCGGGGCGTTCGCGGGCACGCCGAACTGCGTGAAGTCGGCGGCGGCGGTCTGGAGCTCCTCGAGCGGGATCTCGGTGGCCGCGGCGATGAGCTCGAGCGCGCTCGAGGCTCGCACTCCCTCGGGGATCGTCACCTGGTTGACGAGCTTGTTCGCAGGATCCCGGAGCGCCTCGAGGGCGGCGGCCGCGCTCATCTCCTTCTGGAGGCGGTAGTTGCCGGGCTCGAACGTGATGCTGTCGTCGGCGAGCAGCAGCTCGTAGAACGCGTCGAACGTCTTCGTGACGCCCGCCTTCTCGAGCTTCGCGGCGACATCCGCGCCGATGTCGCCCGACTCGATGACGATCGTCACCTCCTCGCCGTTGCCGTCACCCGTGTAGTCGTTCGGCGGGGCGATCCCGAGCACGTCCTGGATCTTGTCGCCGTAGGTGTTCCACACGTAGACGCCGCCGGCAGCGAGGAGCCCGAAAACGACGACGAGCGCGATGATCCATCCCCACGGTCCCCGACCGCGGCGGCGCTTGCGCGTCCGCGGCGAGCCGCCTCCGCCGGACGCCTCGCGCAGGGTGCGGCGCGAGACGGGAGCCGTCGGCGTCGGATCGGCGACGGCGGTGCCGGTCGATGCGGATGCGCCGGCCGGGACGGCCGGCGTGGTGAGTGATCCCGGGCCGAAGATGTCGTCCCAACTCGGTTCAGAGGCCACGTTCAGGGTCTTTCGTGCGGGGGACGACGGATCCGGGGGGACGATCCGACATCCGCTCGGAGTCGAGGGCGTTCTGCAGGATGATAACAGCGGCCACCTGGTCCACGACGGAACGCGAGGCCTTCGCGCGCCGACCGTTCGCCTGGAGCTGACGGTGCGCCGAGACGGTGCTGAGCCGCTCGTCGACGATGCGGACGGGCGTCTCGGTGGCGGCCGCGAGCTCCGCGGCGACCGCGCGGGCGTCCGCCGTCGACGCGGTGTCCGCCCCGCTGAGCGAAAGCGGGAGGCCGACGACGATCTCGATCGCGTCGAGCCCGGCGGCGTGCGTGAGCACCGCAGCGACGGTCCCGTCGTCGCGCGGAAGCGTCTCCACCGGGGTCGCCAGCAGGCCGTCGGGGTCGCAGCGCGCGACCCCGACGCGTGCGCGGCCGACGTCGACGCCGATGCGGACGCCGCGGCGCATCAGCCGCCCAGCGCGGTGCGGACGCTCTCGAGCGCCGCCGGCACGGCCGCGGCATCCGAGCCGCCGCCCTGCGCCATGTCGTCCTTGCCGCCGCCACCGCCGCCGAGCACCGCGGCGGCGCCCTTCGCGAGGGGGCCCGCGGTGACGCCCGCGGCGCGCGCGCCCGCGGTGGTCGCGACGATCACGGACGGCTTCCCGTCGACACGAGCCGCGAGTGCGACGACCGCCGACTCGCTCTGCAGGCGCTCACGGACCGAGGTCACGAGGCTCCGCAGTTCGTCGACCGACCCGAGCTCGCCGAGGTCCTCGACGACCGCGAGGACGTCGCCCATGCGGCGGGCGGAGTTCGTGAGCTCGGGAACGCGACCCGCGAGCCGACTCGCCTCGAACGCCGCGATCTTCTTCTCCGCCGCCTTGAGCTGGGCCACGAGATCCGAGATGCGTGCGGGCAACTGCTCGCGCGGGGTCTTGAGGCTCGAGGTGAGCTCGTGCACGATCGCTCGCTCGGCGGCGAGGTCGCGGAACGCGTCGAGCCCCACGAGCGCCTCGACGCGGCGGTTGGTCGAGCCGACGCTCGACTCAGACACGAGGTTGACGAGCCCGACCTCGGCCGAGGTGCGCACGTGCGTGCCCGCGCACAGCTCACGCGACCACGGTCCGCCGATGTCGACCATCCGCACGGTGTCGCCGTACTTCTCACCGAAGAGCGCCATGGCGCCCGCCTTGCGCGCCTCGTCGAGCGGGAGGATGCGCGTGACGACCTCGAGGTTGTCGCGCACCGCGTTGTTGGCGATCTCCTCGATCTCGCTGCGCGTCTCGCGGCTCAGCGCCTGGTTCCAGGAGAAGTCGAGGCGCATGTAGCCGGCCTTGTTGAACGACCCGGACTGATGCGCGTCCTGACCGAGCGTCTGGCGCAGCGCGGCGTGCACGAGGTGCGTCGCCGAGTGGGCCTGCGCGGCGGAATGCCGGTACTCGCGGTCGACCACGGAGGTCGCGGATGCGTCGACCCCGACCTCACCCGAGCGCACCTGGACGGTGTGGCTCACGAGGCCCTTCACGGGCCGTTGCACGTCGAGCACCTCGAGCTCGAAGCCGTCGCCGACGATCGTGCCCTTGTCGGCCGCCTGACCGCCCGACTCGGCGTAGAGCGCTGTCTCGGCGAGGATGACCTCGACGACGTCGCCCACGGCGGCCTTCTGCACGGAGAGGCCGTCCTTGATGATCCCGATCACGCGGGAGTCGGTCTCGAGGTAGTCGTAGCCCGTGAACACCGTCTCGCCCTGCGCGCGGAGGTCCGAGTACACGGAGAGGTCCGCGAGGCCGGCCTTCTTGGCCTTGGCGTCGGCCTTCGCACGCGTGCGCTGTTCGGCCATGAGCGAATCGAACGCGCCGCGGTCGACCGTGAGCCCCGCCTCTTCCGCGATCTCGAGCGTGAGGTCGATGGGGAACCCGAAGGTGTCGTGGAGCAGGAACGCCGTGTCACCCGAGAGCGAGCGCTCCCCCGCCTTCTTCGTGTCGGCGACCGCGACGTCGAGGATCGTGGTCCCCGACGCGAGGGTGCGCAGGAACGTCTCCTCCTCACCGAGCGCGAGGCGTGAGGTGCGCTCGTACTCCGCCTCGACCTCGGGGTAGGCGTCGCGCATCGCGACGCGCGACGCCTCGAAGAGCTCCGCGAAGCTCGGCGCGTCGACGCCGAGCAGGCGCATGGCGCGCACGACGCGGCGCAGCAGGCGGCGCAGGATGTAGCCCCGGCCCTCGTTGGACGGCGCGACGCCGTCGGTCATGAGCATGAGGCTCGAGCGCACGTGGTCGGCGATGACGCGCATCCGCACGTCGTCGTCGTGGTCCGCGCCGTACCGGCGCCCCGAGAGCTCGGCGGCCATGTCGAGCACGGGACGCACCTGGTCGATCTCGTACATGTTGTCGACGCCCTGCTTGAGGAACGCGACGCGCTCCATGCCCATGCCGGTGTCGATGTTCTTCTTCGGGAGCTCGCCCGCGATGTCGAAGTCGGTCTTCGAGCGCACCTCCTTGAGGAGGTACTGCATGAACACGAGGTTCCAGATCTCGAGGTAGCGCGAGTCGTCCGCAGCCGGGCCGCCCTCGGCGCCGTACGCGGGACCGCGGTCGAAGTAGATCTCCGAGCACGGTCCGCCCGGGCCGGGCTGACCGGTGTGCCAGTAGTTGTCGGCCTTCCCGAGCCGCTGGATGCGCTCCTCGGGCAGACCCGCGATGCGCTTCCAGAGCTCGATCGCCTCGTCGTCGTCCTCGTAGACCGTGACCCAGAGGTCGCGCTCCTCGAAGCCGAGGCCGCCATCCGACTCGGAGGTCGTCAGCAGCTCCCAGGCGTACGAGATCGCCCCCTCCTTGAAGTAGTCGCCGAAGGAGAAGTTGCCGTTCATCTGGAAGAACGTGCCGTGGCGGGTGGTCTTGCCGACCTCCTCGATGTCGAGCGTGCGGATGCACTTCTGCACGCTCGTCGCGCGGGGGTACGGGGCGGGGACCACGCCCGTGAAATAGGGGATGAACGGCACCATGCCGGCCACCGTGAACAGCAGGGTCGGGTCGTCGGTGACGAGCGACGCCGACGGGACGACGGCGTGTCCGCGGTCGCCGAAGAAGCTCAGCCAGCGACGTTGGATCTCAGCGGTCTGCACAGGTACTCCGTAGGGATGTCCCGTCGGAACGGGGCCTGCGGGCCGCCGGCCCGACGGCGGGTGGGATCAGGACTTGGCGCGTGCGGCGAGGTCGTCGATCGCGTCCTGCGCGTTCGCGACGGCCTGCTTGAGCTCCGCCTCGCGGGCCTTGTAGCCCTGCACGACCGCGTCTCCGAACTCCTTGGCCTTGCTGTCGACCTCGTCGAAGAACTGCTTGCCCTGGGGGGTCTTGGCGACCTCGTGTGCGACGACGAAGCCGATGGCGACTCCGGCGATCAGAAGCAGTGCACCCTTCATCGTGTTCCTCACTTCTCGTTCGCGGACGTCGGCGGCACGTGCCGCGCAACTCACCCAGCCTATCGCGCCGCCCCCGGGTACTGCCTATCCGGGGGCGGCGCGATGCGCGGTCAGGGCGCGACGCGGAGCTCGGGCGCGCGCTCGGTCGCGATGCCGCGGGCCTCCTTGGCCCCCCGCGCGGTCATCACGGCCTCGGCGAGGGCCCGGGCGCCCGCGAGATCCCACCTCGCGAGCTCACCCCGCACGTCGGCCAGCGCCGCGGGCGTCATCGAGAGAGAGGTGACCCCGATCCCGACGAGCACGACCGCGAGCAGCGGCTCGGCCGCGGCCTCCCCGCACACGCCCACCGGCTTCCCGGCGCGCCCTCCCGCATCCCCGACCATGGCGATGAGGCGGAGCACCGACGGATGCCAGGGGTCCTGGTACTGCGCGACCCCCCCGTGCTGCCGATCGGCCGCCATCGTGTACTGCGTGAGATCGTTCGTGCCGATGCTCACGAAGTCCACGACGTCCATGACGGCCTCCGCGGCGAGAGCGCACGCAGGCACCTCGACCATGACGCCCGCCGCGGAGGCGCCGTGCGCGCGAGCGCGCTCGACGAACCATGCGGCCTCCTCCGCATCCGCGACCATGGGCGCCATGACCCGCACGCGTGCGCTCGACTCCGCGGTGACGCGGCCGATCGCCTCGAGCTGATCGTCGAGCACCTGCAGGTGGGTCTTCCCCACCCGCATGCCCCGCACGCCGAGCGCGGGGTTCTCCTCCCGGCCCAGGTTGAGGAACGAGAGCGGCTTGTCGGCACCCGAGTCGAGGGTCCGCGCCGTGACCACCTGGTCCGGGAACTGCGCGAAGATCTCCCCGTACTCGGCGGCCTGTTGGTCGACCGTGGGCGCGGAGCTCGCGCCGATGTAGAGGAACTCCGTGCGCAGCAGTCCCACGCCCTCCGCGCCCGCCTCGCGCGCGCGCGTCGCATCCTCGAGCGAGCCGATGTTGGCGTAGAGGGGCACGGACGTGCCGTCCGCGAGCCGCCCGGGGCCGGACACCGCCTCCCGTCGGGCCGCCCGGCGAGCGAGCAGTCGCTCGGCGGTGTCCATGTCGATGTCGGAGCCCACGCGGGCGACGACGCCCGCCGCCGCGTCGACGAGCACGAGCTCGCCCTCGGCGACGTCGACGACCTCCTCGCACGCCACGACGCACGGCACGCCCTTGGCGCGCGCGAGGATCGCGGTGTGGGAGGTGGGGCTGCCCTCGACCGTCACGAACGCGAGCACGCGTCCCTCCGGCAGGAGGGCGGTGTCGGCCGGCGCGAGGTCGTGCGCGATGAGCACGAACGGCTCGTCCCGCTCGGGCACTCCGGGCACCGGGACGCCCTGGATGCGGGCCACGACACGCCGCGACACGTCCGCGAAGTCCGCCGCCCGTGCGCCCTGAGTGCCCCCGAGGGCGGCGAGGAGCGAGACGATCGACGCGAACGCCTCGTGGACCGCGCGCGCGGCGGTGAGCCCGCGCGCGGTCGCCTCCTGCACGCCCTCGAGGATCACCGGGTCGCGCGCCATGAGCGACTGCGCGAGCAGCACATCCGCCCCCGTGACGTCCGCGCGGGTGGCCCGTTCGGCGAGCTCGGCGGCCACGTCCGACAGGGCGGTGTTCGCCCGTTCGAACTCCTCCGCGGGCGTGAGCGACGAGGGCGCCTCGGAGGGGTCCGGGAGCGGCGGCGGCATCCAGACCGCCGGTCCGATCGCCGCCGAGCTCCCGACCCCGAGGCCCGTGAAGGTCAAGAGCCGCTCCCCTCGACTTCCTCCTCGCGATCGAGCTCGCTCGCGATGAGGTCGGCGAGGCGCGCCGCGGCATCCGGGTCCGCCGACTCCACGACGAGCCGCTCGCCGAAGTCCGCGTCGAGCGCGAGCAGCATCGCGAGGCTCTTCGGGTTGATCTGCGGACCGCCCTCCCTGCCGATCGTCACCGCGTGCTCCAGGCCGCGGCAGAACTCCACGACCCGCGCGGCGGGCCGCGCGTGGAGACCGTGCTTCGAGCCGACCACCGTCTCGATCCGGTTCATGGTGATGTCATCGCTCACGACTGCTCCTCATCCCTTGGTGCGGACGAAGACGTTCTTCGACTGCTGGTACTTCTCGATCCCCACCAGACCGTAGCCGCTGTGCTTGTAGCCTCCGGACGGGGCCTGCAGCACGCCCGGGGCGAACCACTGGTTGACGTACACCTGGCCCGCCTGGAGCTCACGCGCGGCACGCTCGGCGTGATCGACGTTCGTCGTGAAGATGCCCGCCGAGAGCCCGTAGTCCGAGTCGTTGGCGATGCGCAGGGCGTGGTCGAGGTCGTCGACCGGCGTGAGAGTGACGACGGGGCCGAAGACCTCCTCGCGCGCGATGCGGCAGCTCGGGTCGACGTCGGAGATGACCGTGGGCGGGATGTACCAGCCCCCGGCGAGTTCGCCCTCGTAGCGCTCACCGCCGGCGAGCACCGTGCCGTCCCCGCGGGACGCCGCCTCGTCGAGGTAGCGCCAGACCGACTCGTAGTGGTCGCCGCCGACGACGGGCCCCATCTCGGTGCCCTCGTCGAGCGGGTCGCCCACCTTGCGCGCGCGGGCGGCGTCCGCGAGACCCTCCGCGAACGCGTCGTAGATGCCGCGCTGGACGAGGATGCGGGACCCGCACACGCACACCTGCCCGGAGTTCGCGAACGCGCCCATCGTGCTCCACCGCAGCGCCGTCTCGAGATCGGCGTCGTCGAGCACGATGTTGGGGTTCTTGCCCCCCAGCTCGAGCGAGAGCGGCTTGAGCTGGTGCGCGGTCGCGCGCAGCAGCTCGACGCCGGTCTCGACGCCGCCCGTGAGCGACACCATGTCGACGAGGGGACTCGTCGCGAGGGCGTTGCCGACCGATCCGCCCGAGCCCGGCAGAACCTGCAGGATCCCCGCGGGGAACAGCGGCGCCACGAGGCGGGCGAAGTGGAGGAACGAGGCCGAGGCGATCATCGCGGGCTTCACGATGCACGCGTTGCCCGCCGCGAGGATCGCGGCGACACGCTGAACACCCGTCCAGAGCGGACCGTTCCACGGGAGCACCTCGAGCACGACTCCGTAGGGCGACAGCACCTGGCGGTGCGAGACGTTCGGGTCGCCCACCTCGACGCTCCGACCCCCGATGTCCTGGGCCTTCCCGGCGTAGTACGCGAGACCGTCGAGCGAGACCGGGATGTCGCTGTACCGCACGTTGGTCACGGGCTTGCCGATGTCGACTGCGTCGAGGAACTCGAACTCGGCCGCGTGGGCCTCCATGATCTCCGCGGCCTTGAGGAGCGCGCGCGCCCGCACGGACCCCGGCGTGGCCGCCCACGCGGGCTGGGCCCGGCGGGCGGCCTCGAGGGCCCGGTCGATCTCGCGGGTCGAGGCCACGGAGAAGCTGCCCACGACCGACTTGTCGCGCGGGGCGACGATGTCGGCCGAGGCCTCCGTCACGAGCTCCTCGCCGTCGACGATGAGCGGGAGCTGCTCGCCGAGCAGCGCCCACCGCGCGTCAGCCTTGGTGGGCGTCATCAGGACCACGCCTCCGCGGCCTTCACGGCCTGCTCGACGCTCGCGCCCTCGTGCAGGATCGCGGCGAGGCCGCGCACGACCTGACCCGGCTTCGGGTTGGTCCAGATGTTCGTGCCGATGGCGACACCCGCGACGCCCGCCTTGTTGATGGCGTCGTGCACGAGCGAGAACAGCTCGCCGAGGGTGTCCTTGGCGTGGCCGCCGAGGATGATGACGGGCCGCGACGCGTAGTCGACGACCTTCTTCATCGACTCCGGGTCGCCCGTGTAGAAGGTCTTCACGAGGTCGGCGCCGGTCTCGGCCGCGATGCGCGCTCCCGAGGCGATGATCTCGGGGGTGCGCATGTCGGCACGCGAGAACCCGCCGGGGACGGGCTCGGCGAGGTAGGGCAGGCCGACCGCGTGCGCGCGCGTCGCGAGCGCCGCGGAGCGGTTGACGCTGTCGTCGTCGGCGAACGGGTACACCATCGCCTTGACGGCGTCGGCGCCGGCCTGGATCGCCGCGTCGACCGCGAGCTCCCCGAACGGGTCCGCGGTGTCGACGCTCGTGATGATCGCCGTGCGCCCGAAGGCCTCCTGGTAGCGGGCCGCCGAGCCCACGGGGGCGAGGAAGCCGTCCGCGCCGGCCGCGACGCTCGCGCGGACCGTCCCTTCGTAGTCGACGAGACCGGGCACCGGGCTGTCGAGGAAGTTGGTGTGGTCCATGGCGACGATGAGGAGCTTGCCGTCGGCGTGGAGGATGCGGCTGGTCTTGTGGTTCATCTGCGGGTGTTGCCTTTCGTTTTCGATGCAGAGGTGTGCACGCAGGTGCGTGCGCAGGTGGGGGCGGTCGTCAGGCCTCGACGACGATGCGGTACGAGCCGGGCTCGATCGACTCCTCGAGCGCGTCCTGCAGTCGCTCGAGCGGGTAGGTGTTCTGGATGAGGGTCGAGAGGTCGACCTGACCCGTACGCTGCAGGCGGGCGGCCAGTGCCAGGTCGGCCTGGTCGCTCGAGACGACGCCGATGACGCGCTTCTCGTGGTTGTGCAGCTGGTTCGGGCGGATCTCGAAGGGGACCTCCGGGTGCGCGGAGGCGAAGACCACGAACGTGCCGCGCTTGGCGATCATCGCCTGGCCCTGCTCGTTCGCGCTCGGGTGGCCGATCGCCGCCACGACGATCGTCGCGCCGCGGCCCTCGGTCGCCTCCATGACGGCGGCCACCGGGTCGACCTTGGTCGCGTCGATCGTCAGGTCGGCGCCGTGCTGGCGCGCCTTCTCGAGGCGGACCGGGTCGATCTCGCTCACGATCACGCGCGCTCCGTGCCGCTTCATGGCGATGACGTTCATGAGCCCCATGACGCCGGCGCCGAGGATCACGACGTCGTCGCCGACCTGCACGCCGGAGAGCTTCGCCGCGTGGAGGGCGCACGAGAGCGGTTCGGTGAGGGCGCCCGCGGTCGCGGGCACGTCACCGAGGTCGTAGAGGCCGTTCGCGGGGTGCAGCTTGTACTCGGCGAAGCCTCCCGGCCCCCAGCCCTGCGGGTAGTCGACGGCACCGGCGTAGTGCTCGGCGCACTCCTGGTCCTGGCCCGTGTGGCACCAGTGGCACGAGCCGCACGCGGCTGCGCCGAGCGCGACGCGCGCCCCCGGCTCGAGCGGACCCGTATAGCCGGGACCGAACGCCACGACGACGCCCGCGGTCTCGTGTCCGCCGATGAACGGGAAGGTGTTCTCCTGCGCCCCCGAGTAGCTGCGCTGCTCCCAGGTGCAGATGGCGGTCGCCTCGATGCGGATGAGCGCCTCTCCCGGGCCCGGCTCGAGCTGCGGGATGTCGACGAGCTCCACGCCGCGGACCCCGGTGATGGCACCCGCGCGGAAGGTCTCCGTGCGGGTCGGTGAGGTGATGGACACGAGTGGCCCCTGCCTTTCTTCTTACTTCTCGGCCGCGGTGACCGCCTCGACCGGTGCGGGTCGATGCGGCCTCCCGACGCGTAGGTGACTGATGAGGACGCCGGCGAGGATGATCCCGGCGCCGATGAACGTCGATGGACCGACGGACTCGCCGAAGGCGAGCCAGCCGATGAGGACCCCGGCGACGAGCACCAGGCTCTGGGTCGTCGAGACGACCGTGACGGTCGTGTAGCGCACCGCGAGGGTGACGCCCGCGAGCGCGACCGCGTTGACCGCTCCGGCGACGAGCAGGATGACGAGGCGTCCCTGCCCGAGCTCGTCGAGGATCCGCTGAGGGTCCCCGCCGAAGCGGATGGCGACGATGGTGCCGAGCAGCACCGCGCCCCCGATGTTGGTGAGTCCGAGCGCCGCGAGGAACGTGCCCGGGCGCCGCTGCACGCCCCGCGCCGCCGTGTTGGCGACGGTGTAGCAGATCCCCGCGAGGATCGCGAGGAGCACGCCGACACCCCATGCGGCATCCGTCGCCCCCTCGAACGCGGGGACCGCGAACACGCCCAGGCCGACGAGCACCACCGCGACGCCCGCGAGCTGCGAACGGCTCGGCGGCTCGCGCAGGACGACGAGCGACAGAAGCGCTCCGCCGAGCGCCATGCCCGCTTGAGCCCCCGCGGATGCGACCACGAGGCCCCCGAGGTCGAGGGCGCCGAAGAGGGCCACGTTCCCGAGGACGAACGAGACCATCCCCGAGCCGAGCAGCACCAGGATCCACCGGTTGCCGAGGAAGGCGGGTGCGCTCCTGCGCAGCACGTGAGGACGCAGCACGAGCAGGGCCGTCCCCGCGAGGAGCAGCAGCGGGAGCTGGCGGACGAGCGAACCGAGGAAGGGGTCGACCTCCCCCGCGACGAGACGCAGGAGCGCGTTCACCGTCGCGTACGCGGCCACCGCGAGCAGGGCGTATGCCTGCCCGAGCGCGGGGCGCGCGCCGATCCGCTCGTCCGCCATGATCACTCGCCCTCGGCCGAGTCGACCACCGGGTCCGCACACGGACCATAGGGCTGCAGGATCGACGAGCCGCACGCGTCGGTGACGTACTGCGGAGCCGGACCCATGAACGGGATCGCACCGACGACGCAGATGATCACGTAGATCACGAGCAGCTTGATCGGGTGCCAGCCGCGCTTGAGCAGCCACCAGGTGAGCAGCACGAGCCCGAGAGGCAGGAGTCCCGGCATGATGTGGTCGAACACGTCCTGCTGCAGGCGCAGGTTCGTATCGCCGACGGTGATGCTGGCACCGACGTAGAGCTTCACGAACGACGCGGCGAGACCGCCGAGCACGATGTTCCCGAGCACTCCGGCGCCGAGGATCACCTTGTCCATCACCCCGGACTTGAAGACCTCGGTGACGGCGCTGCGCCCGCGACGGTAGCCCTGCGACATCGTGACCCAGGTGACCCCGAGCACGAAGGCCGAGATCAGGATCACGTAGAGGATCGCACCGAGCGGGTTGCCCTCGAGCGAGCCGAGGTTCTGCTCGGCGCCCGCCGTGAGGCCGGTGATCGAGATGCCGAGCGCGAGGAACAGGGGCACCATGATGCCCTGGCCGATCGTGTCGCCGATGCCCGCGAGCGGACCCATGAGCCCGGTCTTCATCGAGTTGATGGCATCGTCGGGGACCGGCTTGCCGTTCGCCTTCTGCTCCTCCATCGCGAGGGTCACACCGTGGATCACGGCGCCGAAGTCGGGCGAGGTGTTGAAGAACACCAGGTGCCGCTTGAGCGCCTGCCGGGTCTGCTCCTCATCGCCCCCGTAGAGGCGCTTGATGGCGGGGATCATCGAGTGCGCGAAGGCCGTGGCCTGCAGGCGCTCGTAGTTGTAGTTGGCGTGCGAGAAGAACTGCCACAGGAGGTAGGTCTGCACGAGGTCGCGCTTGGTGAGGCGCTTCTCCAACCCCTCCGACTCCTCGGCCGGAGCGGTGTTGATGGTGTCGCTCACTTGTCTGCTCCCTTCGGGTCTCCCGCGGCGACGCGAGCGGCGCCCCGGGCGCGGCGTTCGGCGAGCGATGCACGCCCGCTGCCGCCGGTGCTGGCACCGGCGAGGGCGGCGCCCCCACCGATGAAGGTGATGTGGAGGAAGGCGAGCGCGACGCCGATGACCGCGAGGAGCATGATCGACATCGAGCCGCCCAGGATGACCATCGACAGGTATCCGAGGAAGAAATACGGCACGGCGCTTCCGCGGAAGATGAACCGCATGTTCATCGCGATACCGATCGCCGGAAGCACGCCACCCGCGATCGCGAGGCCCGAGAGGAGCCAGATCGGGAAGGTGCCGAGGATGTCGACGATGAAGCCGGTGCCGAGGAAGACCGCGATCGTCACGGGAACCGCGGTGATCAGGAACAGCCACAGCTGCGGGTAGAGGATGTTCGCCCTCACGACGCCGGCGACGTCCGCTCGCTCCGCCGCCCGGTCGGCGGCGTGGGCGAACGCGGAGTCCACCGTCATGCGCGCGTTCCAGATGAGCGTGCCGAGCAGTCCGATCGGGACCGCGAGTGCGAGCGCCTCGCCGTAGCTCAGACCACCCGCGAGGGCGATCGTCGTCCCGATCCATCCCGCGAGTGCGGGGTCGCCGGGAATCGCGCCGCCTGCGCTGATGAAGCCCAGGTAGACGAGGTTGATCGCCGCACCGATGAGGGCGCCCTGGCCGGGGTCTCCGAGGATGACGCCGACGAGCAGACCCGCGACGAGCGGACGGTAGAGGGTGTAGAACGACACTCCCGCGAGCCACGGAGACTGCGAGAGGTAGTAACCCAGGCCGATCAGGAGCGCCTGGATGAAGGTGACCGTCGGGGCGCCGGCCTCGACGGCCCGCGGACCCTCCGCGTATGCCTGCGCGATGGTCGGGACTCCGACCAGCAGGATGACCGTGGAGACGCCGACGGCGACCTTCCCCGCGGTCGTCAGCCCGATGACCCGACGGCGCGGGCGGGCGGTGAACAGGTGCCTCACGAGTGAACCTCGCTCTTCTTGTCGACCGACGAGAACGGAGTCGGACTGTCGTCCGCGACGATGCGCAGCTCGACCCGGGTACCCCGGCGTTCCAGCTCACGCATCGCTTCGAGCTCCTCCGGGCTCGCCGAGATGTTCTTGTAGAGGGGAGTCCGGCCGGCGGCCGCTCCCATTCCGCCGACGTTGAGCACGTCGATGGGTGCGCCGGCCTCGACGAGCTGCAGGGCGACCTGCGGGCTCTTGACCAGCACGAACGTCGCGATGTCGGACGCGGCGAGCTCCTTCACGGCCTGGGCACCATCGGCCACACCGTGAACCTCGACCTCGACGCCTTCGGGGGCGGCGAGTTCGATGACTTCCCGCAGGAAGTCGTCGTGAGCGGTCGCATCGTCGACGACGACGATCACCTCCGCGCCCAAGGCGCGGAGCCACACGGCTATTACCTGGCCGTGTATCAGGCGGTCATCAACTCTGACCAGTCTCAATGTCATAGTGCCTCCTTGCACGTTTGACGCGGGTGGTTACGCCGATGGGGTCGAGGCGGGCACGATGCGCGCGGCGGTGGCCTCGCGCATCAGGTCGAGTGCCTCGGTGCTGAGGTCGTCGGCGAAAGCGACCTCGAGTAGAAGGGGCAGGGACACGGCGGACATGAGGACGACGTCCGGGTGATCCCGCAACACGAGTCGGGCGACGTTGTGGGGCGTCCCGCCGAAGAGGTCGCTCAGCACGATCGCCGGCGCGGATGCGGCGATGGCGTTCCGCAGCTCCTCGGCGAAGTCGGTCGGTGTCACGCCCGGCTGCAGGCCGAGGGTCCGCACGTTCTCGAGGGCGCCCCCGATCATGCGGGCGGATTCGACGAGCGCGGCCGGGAACGGGCCGTGACCGACGACGAGGATGTTCGGGTTGGACAAAATTGCTCTCCTCATTGAGCGCAAATCCTTGCATGCAATATCTTGCAGTAGGCACAATCAACCAGACCGCGGGACCCGTGTCAAGCACCGACCGGATTCCGCGCGAAAGTCCCCGGTCGCGCCGGAATGCGACCGCTAGAATCGCGTTCTCGTCAGCGCAAGAGAGGTGGCCGCAGATGCGCACCAAGGTGTCCCGCGACGCGACCCTGCGCCTCGTGAGCGAGCTCTACTACCTCCGCGGCATGGGCCTCAAAGACGTCGCCGCCGTCATCGGCCAGAGCACCGCGACCGTCTCCCGCATGCTCCAACAGGCCCGCGAGCGGGGCATCGTGCGCATCGAGGTCGTCCCCGCCGACACCGACACCGCGGGGCTCGCGACCGCGCTGAGCGACGCGCTCGACGTGGAGTGCCTCATCCTGCCCGCGCACGGGACGGATGCCGTGAGCTCATCCCGGAGCCTCGGCGCCGAGGCGGCGGAGATCGTCGCCGCGCGCCTGCCGCAGCGCGGCGTCGTCGGGCTCGCGGCGGGACACACCCTTCATGCGCTCGTCGGCTCACTCCCCCGACAGGATCGCCACGAACTGCAGCTCGTCCCCGCGATCGGCGGCTACAACGCGGTGCACCCGCACCTCGACACCAACGCCCTCAGCCGGGAGGCCGCCCAGCGGCTCAACTGCACCGCGCGCTCCGTGCTCGCGCCCGCATCCGTCGAGAGCGCGGAGGCGCGGGAGGTGCTCCTGAGCGACCCCGTCATCCGCGAGGCGACCGCCCTGTGGGACGAGGTGGACACGGCCATCTACTCGACGAGCGTGCCGGCCGAGGTCGTGCAGCCCGGGTTCTCCGTCATGGAGACCATCCGCAACCGCACGCGCGAAGAGCTCATCGAGCGCGGGATGGTGGGCGACATCTTCGGGCACCTCTTCGACATCACGGGCGACTTCGGCAACGACCGCTGGAACAGCGCGCTCATCTCGATGTCGCTCGAGCAGGTGCGGCGCGCACGCCAGCGGATCGCGCTCATCGCCGGCGCGGACAAGGCCAAGAGCGCGCTGGGCATGGCGCGCACGCGCGTGCCCACGGTCATGATCATGGACGCGTCCGCCGCGATCGGGGTGCGCGACCTCCTCGCGGCCGAACCGACCGCCGGCTGAACGCAGAAGAGCCCCGCCGAAGCGGGGCTCTTCTGGGAACGGCTGGGTCAGCGCGCGGCGTAGTACTCGACGACGAGCTGGACGTCGCAGGTCACCGGGACCTCGGCGCGCTTCGGGCGACGCACGAGGCGCGCCTGCAGCTTGTCGAGCTCGACCTCGAGGTAGCCCGGGGTCTTGGGGAGCACGTCGACGTGACCGCCGGCGGCGGCGACCTGGAACGGCTCGGTCGACTCCGAGCGCTCCTTGACGTGGATGAGCTGACCCGGCTTCACGCGGAACGACGGGCGGTCGACGATCTTGCCGTCGA
>JAEYZI010000056.1 GCA_023428065.1 Actinomycetes bacterium
CTCCCCGCCCAGCTCGGCGGCGCCGCGGGCACGCTCGCCGCGACGGCGGACGAGTTCGGCGCGGATGCCGCCCTGGCCCTCCCCGCCGCCTACGCGCGCGAGCTCGGGCTCGCCGCCCCCGCCGCCCCGTGGCACACGACGCGGTGGCCCATGACGGAGCTCGGCGACGCGGTCGTGCAGGCGGTCGACGCGCTCGGCGTGCTCGCCGCCGACGTCGCGACGCTCGCCCGCACCGAGATCGGCGAGCTCACGACCGGGGCGGGGGGCGGCTCGTCGGCCATGCCCCAGAAGCAGAACCCGGTCGATGCGGTGCTCATCCGCTCGGCGGCGCTGCGCGCGCCTCAGCTCGGCGCGACCCTCCACCTCGCCTCCGGCCTCGCCGTCGACGAGCGACCCGACGGTGCGTGGCACGCCGAGTGGCCGACGCTCCGCGAACTCCTGCGGCTCGCCCTCGGCGCCTCCGCCCACGCGGCGTCGCTCGCCGCTCGCCTCCGGGTCGACGAGGCGGCGGTCGCGCGCAATCTCGACGCGACCGGCGGACGCATCCTCGCCGAGCGCCTCGCCCGCACGCTCGAACCGCTCGTCGGGCGGGAGCGGTTCGCCGAGCTGCTCGCGGGCGACGGGGAACTGGGCGCCCGCATCCGCGCGCTCCCCGAGGCGGCCGGCCTCGACGTCGACGCGCTGCTCGACCCGGCCGGCTACACGGGCCTCGCCGGAGAGATCGTCGACTCCCTGGAGCGGCCGTGATCTCGCTGCACCTCACCGAGGTCGCGGGGCCGCCGGGCGCCCCGCTGCTCGTGCTCGGCCCCTCGCTCGGCACCTCGACGATCCTGTGGGAGAAGACCCTCCCGGCCCTCACCGCCCGCTACCGCGTGGTCGCGTGGGATCTCCCCGGCCACGGCGGCTCGGCGCCCGCTCGCGAGGCGTTCTCGGTGGGCGACCTCGCGGATGCCGTGGCCGCGGCCGTCGACGAGTCCGCCTTCCTCTATGCGGGCGTCTCGCTCGGCGGCGCGACGGGCCTCGAACTCATGCTGCGGCATCCGGGGCGCGTGGCCGCCGCCGCGATCGTCGCGTCGGGCGCCCGGCTCGGCGACCCCGAGTCGTGGCACGAGCGCGCCGCCCAGGTGCGGGCCCAGAGCACCTCGAGCGTCATCATCGCCTCGGCCCAGCGCTGGTTCGCCGAGGGCTCGGTCGCCCGCGAGCCCGAGCTCACGGGCCGCCTGCTGCACGCCCTGCAGGACGCCGACGACGAGAGCTATGCACGCTGTTGCGAGGCACTCGCCCGCTACGACGTGCGGGGCGAGCTCGGCCGGATCACCGCCCCCGTGCTCGCCGTCTGGGGGCGTGAGGACCGCGTCGCCCCCGAGGAGAAGTCGCGCGAGATCGCGGAGGGCGTCGTCGACGGGCGCGTCGCCGTCGTCGAGGACGCGGCGCACCTGCCGCCCGCCGAGCAGCCGGAGGCGACCGCGCGCATCCTGGCCGACTTCTTCGACCACGAGACGGGAGGCGACGGGCGATGACGCGACCGGAAGGCGAAGGCATGAGCGACGGCGAGCGCTACGCGCGCGGGATGGAGGTGCGCCGCGCCGTGCTGTCGGACGCGTACGTCGACCGCGCACGGGCGGGTGCGACCGCCTTCACCGCCGATTGGCAGGACTTCATCACGCGCACGGCGTGGGGCGACGTGTGGTCGCGCCCCGGCCTCGACCGCCGCGCGCGCTCGATCGCGGTGCTGAGCATCCTCATCGCGCTCGGGCACCACGAGGAGTTCGCGCTCCACGTGCACGCGGCGCTGCGTAACGGCCTCACGGTCGACGAGCTCCGCGAGGTGATCATCCAGTCGTCCGTCTACGCCGGGGTGCCGGCCGCCAACACCGCCTTCCGCATCGCGCAGGAGGCGCTCGCCGCGGCCGCGGACCCCGACGACGCGAGCGACGCATCCGAGGAGGACGCGTGATCGACAAGACCGTCGCGACCGTCGCGGATGCCGTGGCCGGCATCCCGGACGGCGCGACCGTGATGATCGGCGGCTTCGGCCGCGCCGGTCAGCCGGTCGAGCTCATCGACGCGCTCATCGCATGCGGCGCGGGCGACCTCACGATCGTGAGCAACAACGCGGGCAACGGCGGCGTGGGGCTCGCGGCCCTGCTCGCGGCGGGGCGCGTGCGCCGCATCCTGTGCTCGTTCCCGCGCCAGCACGACTCGTGGGTCTTCGACCGCCTGTACCGCGCGGGCGAGATCGAGCTCGAGCTCGTGCCGCAGGGCAACCTCGCGGAGCGCATCCGGGCAGCGGGCGCGGGGATCGGCGCGTTCTTCTCCCCCACGGGCGTCGGCACGGTGCTCGCCGAGGGCAAGGAGGAGCGCGTCATCGACGGGCGGCGCTACGTGCTCGAGTACCCGATCCACGCGGATGTCGCGCTCATCTCGGCGCTCAAGGCCGACCGCTGGGGCAACCTCGTCTACCGTGCGACGGCGCGCAACTTCGGCCCCGTCATGGCGACCGCCGCGACGACGACGATCGCGCAGGTCGACGAGATCGTGCCGCTCGGCGCCCTCGACCCCGAGTCCGTCGTCACGCCCGGCATCTTCGTCGATCGCGTCGTGGCGGTGGGCGAGCGCGCGTGGCTCTCCGACGGGGAGTTCGTGGGGGGCGTCGACCTCGAGGGGCGCCCGCTGCTCGCCGAGGGGGTGGAGGGATGACGGGCCGCATCGGGCGCGAAGAGCTCGCCCGTCGTGTCGCCGCCGACATCCCCGAGGGCTCGACGGTCAACCTCGGCATCGGCGCCCCGACCCTCGTGGCGGAGTACCTGCCGGACGATCAGGAGATCGTGCTGCACACCGAGAACGGCCTGCTCGGGATGGGGCCCGCCCCCGCCGAGGGTCGCGTCGACCCCGACCTCATCAACGCGGGCAAGCAGGCCGTCACGGCGCTGCCGGGCGCCGCCTACTTCCACCACGCCGACTCGTTCGCGATGATGCGCGGCGGCCACCTCGACGTGTGCGTCATGGGCGCGTTCCAGGTGAGCGAACGCGGCGACCTCGCCAACTGGTCGACGGGCGCCGAGGGCGCGATCCCCGCGGTCGGCGGGGCGATGGATCTCGCGATCGGCGCGAAGTCGGTGTACGTCATGACCGACCTGCTGACGAAGGACGGCGCCTCGAAGCTCGTCGCGGAGTGCGACTACCCGCTCACGGGCGTCGGATGCGTCTCCCGCGTCTACACCGATCACGCCGTCTTCGACGTCACACCCGACGGCTTCGCCGTGCGCGAGCTGTTCGGCGACACCACCATCGACGAGCTCCGGGCCCTCACGGGGCTCGCGCTCGCCGACGCCACCCACGACCGCTCGAGCAGGGAGACCCGATGACCGCGAGCTTCGTGTACGACGCCGTCCGCACGCCGTTCGGCCGCGCGGGGGGCGCCCTCGCGGGGGTGCGGCCCGACGACCTCGCGGCCGTCGTCATGCGCGCCGCCGTCGAGCGCACGGGCCTCGACCCGGCCCGCGTCGACGACGTGATCTTCGGCGACGCCAACCAGGCGGGCGAGGACAACCGCGACGTCGCGCGCTTCGGCGCGCTCCTCGCGGGCTTTCCGACCTCGGTGCCGGGCGTCACCGTCAACCGGCTGTGCGGTTCGGCGCTCGACGCCGTCATCCAGGGCTCCCGGGCGATCGAGGTGGGCGACGCGGATGTCGTGCTCGCGGGCGGCGTGGAGTCGATGAGCCGCGCGCCCTTCATCGTCGAGAAGGCGCAGAAGCCGTACCCGGCATCCGGCAACCCGACGATGTGGAACTCCTCGATCGGGTGGCGGATGGTGAACCCCGCCTTCCCCGTGGAGTGGACGATCTCGAACGGCGAGTCGGCGCAGAAGCTCGCCGACCTCTACGACATCTCGCGCGAGGAGCAGGACGCGTTCGCGCTGCGCAGCCACCGGCTCGCCGCCGAGGCGTGGTCCGCGGGCGTGTTCGACGGCGAGATCGTGCAGGTGCCGGGCGCCGAGCTCGCGCGCGACGAGGGCATCCGCGACGACACGACGCTCGAGAAGCTCGGCGGGCTCAAGGCGCTGTTCCGCGACGGAGGCAGCGTCACGGCCGGCAACTCCTCGTCGATCAACGACGGCGCATCGGCGGTGCTGCTCGGCGGAGCGGGCGCGATCGACGCCGAGCCGCTCGCGCGCATCGCGGGGCGCGGCGTGTTCGGCAACGACCCCGACCTCTTCGGCATCGCCCCCGTGGAGGCCGCGAACCGCGCGCTCGCACGCGCCGGTCGCACGTGGGCCGACGTCGACCTCGTCGAGCTCAACGAGGCGTTCGCCTCGCAGAGCCTCGCGTGCCTGAAGCTCTGGCCCGAGCTCGACCCCGAGCGCGTCAACGTGCACGGCGGAGCGATCGCGATCGGGCATCCGCTCGGCGCGTCGGGCGGGCGCGTGCTCGGGCATGCGGCGCACGAGCTCGCGCGACGCGGGGGCGGTGTGGCCGTCGTCGCCATCTGCATCGGGGTCGGGCAGGGCCTCGCCGTCGTGCTCGAGCGCTGACGGCGACCCTCCGCGGCGCGGCGTCAGCGGGTGAGGATGAGCGCGTCGCCCTGACCGCCTCCGCCGCACAGCGCGACGGCCGCCGTGCCGGAGCCCCGCCGTACGAGCTCGTGCACGGCGTGCACGACGAGGCGGTTGCCGGAGGCCCCGATCGGGTGGCCGAGCGCGATGCCGCCGCCGTGGATGTTGACGACGTCGTCCGAGAGGCCGAGCTCCGCCTGCGAGCGCACGACGACCGCCCCGAACGCCTCGTTGATCTCGACGAGGTCGAGCTCGGCGGGCGTGATGCCCTGCCGCTCGCACGCCTGCGCGATCGCCCGCGCGGGCTGCGCGTGGAGGGAGTTGTCGGGGCCGGCGACCTGGCCGGCGGCCCCGACGGTCGCGAGCACGGTCCAGCCCTCCGCGTCGGCGCGCTCGCGCGTCGTGAGCACGACGGCGGAGGCGCCATCGGAGATCTGCGAGGAGTTGCCGGCGGTGATCGTGCCGCCCTCCGCGAAGGCGGGGCGCAGGCGCGCGAGCGTCTCGACGGTCGTGTCGGGCCTCACCCCCTCATCCGCCGTCACGACGACGGGGTCGCCCTTTCGCTGCGGGATCTCGACGGGCACGAGCTCCGCGTCGAAGACGCCCGCGGCCTGGGCGGCGGCGGCGCGCTGGTGGGAGCGGGCGGAGACCGCATCCTGGGCCTCGCGCGTCACCTCGAAGTCCGCGTTACGGCGCTCGGTCGACGCGCCCATACTGTCGCGCTCGTAGGCGTCGGTGAGGCCGTCGTAGGCCATGTGGTCGAGAACCTCGACGGTTCCGTAGGACCAGCCCTCGCGCGAGCCCATGAGCAGGTGCGGCGCGCGCGTCATCGACTCCATGCCCGCGGCGACGACGACGCTCGCGTCGCCGAGCCGCAGCATCCGGGCCCCGTCGATGATCGCGGTGAGCCCCGAGAGGCACACCTTGTTGACGGACCCGGCGTGCACGTCCCAGCCGATGCCGGCGCCGATCGCGGCCTGGCGCGCGGGGTTCTGCCCGGAGCCCGCCGCGAGCACCTGCCCGACGAGCACGGCGTCGACGGCGGATGCGGGCACGCCGCCGCGCTCGAGCGCGCCGCGGATCGCGATCGAGCCGAGCTGCACGGCGGTGAGCGAGGAGAGCGCGCCCTTGAGGCGCCCCTGCGGCGTGCGGGCCGCCGCGACGATCGCGACATCCGCGCCGCTCATCGCACGGCCTCCGCGAGCGCGGGCGCCACGTGAAGCGGCGGCTCGGTCGCGGCGATCACCTCGTCGAGGGTCACGCCGGGCGCCGTCTCGACGAGCACGAGCCCCTCGGGCGTCACGTCGATGACGGCGAGGTCGGTGATGATGCGGTCGACGACCCCGCGGCCGGTGAGCGGCAGCGAGCACTCGTCGACGATCTTCGCCGAGCC
Source organism: Actinomycetes bacterium (assembly GCA_023428065.1). Taxonomy (GTDB): domain Bacteria; phylum Actinomycetota; class Actinomycetes; order Actinomycetales; family Microbacteriaceae; genus Homoserinibacter. The sequence continues at coordinate 5,949 of JAEYZI010000056.1, forward strand.
GTCCTTCGCGACGTGCTCCATGAGCACGATGACGCGCGCGGCGCCGTGCACGAGGTCCATCGCCCCTCCCGGTCCCTTGACCATCTTGCCCGGGATCATCCAGTTGGCGAGGTCGCCGCGGGCCGACACCTGCATCGCGCCGAGGATGGCGGCGTCGATCTTGCCGCCGCGGATCATCGCGAAGCTCAGCGCCGAGTCGAAGAACGCGGCACCGGGAAGCACCGTGACGGTCTCCTTGCCGGCGTTGATGAGGTCGGGGTCGACGGCGTCCTCGCCCGGGTACGGCCCGACGCCGAGGATGCCGTTCTCCGACTGCAGCACGACGGTCACGCCGTCGGGAACGTGGTTCGGCACGAGCGTCGGCAGGCCGATGCCGAGGTTGACGTATGCACCGTCGGCGAGTTCGCGGGCCGCGCGGGCGGCCATCTCGTCACGCGTGAGCGCCATCCGCGTCACTTCCCTTCCGTGGCGGCGACGACCGTGCGCCGCTCGATGCGCTTCTCGATGTCGGTGCCCACCTCGACGACGCGGTGCACGAAGACGCCGGGCAGGTGGATGCTGTCGGGGTCGAGCGCGCCGGGCTCGACGAGCCGCTCGACCTGGGCGATGCACACGCGCCCCGCCATCGCGGCGAGCGGGTTGAAGTTGCGGGCCGCCTTCGTGAAGACGAGGTTGCCGTGGCGGTCGCCGACGGCGGCGTGCACGAGCGCGAAGTCGGTGACGATCGCCTCCTCGAGCACGTACTCGCGCGGGTCGCCGCCGACGGCGAAGGTGCGCACGTCCTTCGCAGGTGAGGCGACCGCGATCCCGCCGTTGCCGTCGTAGCGCCGCGGCAGGCCACCCTCGGCGACCTGCGTGCCGACGCCCGTCTGGGTGAAGAAGGCGGCGATGCCGGAGCCGCCCGCGCGCAGCTTCTCGGCGAGCGTGCCCTGCGGCGTGAGCTCGAGCTCGAGCTCGCCCGAGAGGAACTGCCGCTCGAACTCGCGGTTCTCGCCGACGTATGACGAGGTCATCTTCCGGATGCGCTGCGCCTGCAGCAGGATGCCGAGCCCCCAGTCGTCGACGCCGCAGTTGTTCGACACGATCGAGAGGTCGCGCGTGCCCTGCGCGTAGAGCGCCTCGATGAGGGCCATGGGGTTGCCGGAGAGGCCGAAGCCCCCCACCGCGAGCGAGGCGCCGTCGCGGATGTCGGCCACCGCCTCCGCCGCGCTCGCGATCCGCTTGTCGATCATCGTCGATCCTCCGCCGTCGTCTCCGTCGCTGGGTGTCGCCATCCTGGGGCGCTCGCGCCGGCGGCGCGAAACCGCGCCTTGCGATATGGAATCGGATGCGCGTAGCGTCCACATCGTGGACATTCATGACGCGCCGGTGTCCACATCGGCGAGCAGCGGCGACGGCACGCAGGCCGTCGGCCGGGCGGCGCAGCTGCTCAAGCTCGTCGCCCGCGCGGCGGGCGGGGCCCGCGTCTCCGAGCTCGCGGCGACCGCATCCCTCACCCGCCCGACGACGCACCGTCTGCTCGCGGCCCTCCGCCGCGAAGGGCTCGTCGACCGCGACACCGAGACGGGGCTGTGGGTGCCCGGCCCCGAGCTCTACCTCATGGGCACGGCGGCCGCGGCCCGCTACGACGTCGCCGACCTCGCCCGCGAGGTCGTGCGCTCGCTCGCGGCCGTCACCGAGGAGAGCGCGTTCTTCTCGGTGCGGCAGGGCGACGAGACCGTGTGCCTCGTACGCGAGGACGGCAGCTTCCCCATCCGCTCCTTCGTGCTCTCGGAGGGCGTGCGCTTCCCGCTCGGCGTCGCGTCGGCGGGGCTCGCCATCCTCGCGTTCCTGCCGCCCGACGAGATCGACGCGTACCTCGCGCGGCATCCGGAGCTCGCCGAACGCTGGGGCGCCGCCCACGGCGAGACGCGGTTGCGGGCGCGGCTCGCCGAGACGCACGAGCGCGGGTACGCGCTCAACCCGGGCCTCATCGTCGAGGGCAGCTACGGACTCGGCGCCGCGGTGTTCACGCGCGCCGGGCACCCGCAGTGGGCCCTCAGCCTCACGGGCGTGCAGTTCCGGTTCTCGCCGGAACGCGTCGAGAAGCTCGGCCGCATCCTGCTCTCGCACGCCCACCAGCTCACCGCGCGCATCGCGTCGAGCGGGCGCGGCACCTGGCGCTGACCCCGGGGCGCACCCCCGACGGCCCGGTGGGCACCGGCTCGCGGACCCGCCGGGGGCAGAATGGCAGGGTGCACAGCGACGGCCAGGCGCGCCCCCGGATCCTCGTCCTGATCGCCATCGGCGCCCTCACGGGCCTCGCCTCGGGCCTGTTCGGCGTGGGGGGCGGCATCGTCATCGTGCCCGCCCTCGTCGCGCTCGGCGTCGACCAGCGCAAGGCCGCCGCGACCTCGCTCGTGGCACTCGTGCCGATCTCGATCGCGGGCACCGTGACCTACGCCGTCACGGGCGACGTGAACTGGATCGCCGCGCTCCTGCTCGCCGTGGGCAGCGTCGCGGGCGCCCCGCTCGGCGTCAGGCTCCTGCATCGGCTGCCCACGCGCGTGCTGCCGTGGATCTTCGTGGGCTTCGTCGCCGTCGTGATCGTGTCGCTCCTCGCCTCCCCGCCCACACGCGACGGCGAGCTCGTGATCGGCTGGGCCTCGGGGGCCGCGCTCGTCGGCATCGGCCTCGTCGCGGGGGTGCTCTCGGGCCTCGTCGGGGTCGGGGGCGGCGTCGTCGCCGTGCCGGGGCTCGAGGTCGTGGTCGGCGCGGGCGACCTGCTCGCGCGCGGCACCTCGCTCGCGATGATGATCCCGACGACGCTCGCCGGCATCCTCACCCACCGGCGCCGACTCGACGTCGACGTGCGCGCGGGGCTCGTGCTCGGGGCGGCGGCCGTCGCCGTGACGCCGTTCGGCTCGTGGCTCGCGCGACTGCTCGACCCCGTCGTCGGCGCCGTGCTCTTCGCGGCGTTCCTCGTGGGGGTGTGCGTCGTCGTGGTGCTCCGCACGCGGCGACGCGGCGCTTAGCCCGCGCGCGACCTCCGCGTCAAGGGGATGGGGCGCGCCCGCCCCCGGGAGCACAGTGGGCATCGTGCTCGCCCCTCGGATGGCCGCAGCGGCCGCCGCGCTCGCCCTCGCCGCGACGCTCTCGGCGTGCGCATCCGTCGACGACACCCTGCGCGACGCCGCCGACTCGGGGGTCGCGGCGACGGGAGGCGCGGCGATCGCCGCGTCGCTCCAGGCCGACGGGCGCGCCTTCGGTCCGGCGACCGACACCGTGTTCGCGGACGCCATCACGGAGCTCGGCGACGCGTCGCGCACCGTGATCGAACTCACGCCCGGCGACCGGCGCGCCGAACACGATCGCGACGCCGTCGACCGCGCGCTGCGCCGCGCGCTCGACACGGTCGCGGGTGCGCGGGCCGCGCTCGCGCGGGGTGAGCGGCTCGACCGCTGGGCCGACCGGCTCGAGGCGGCGCGCGACGAGCTCGACGGGGTCGCCCCGTGAAGAAGCTCTTCGCCGTCGCGCTCGGCGTGCTCACCGCGATCGGCGGCTTCGTCGACATCGGCGACCTCGTGACGAACGCGGTCGTGGGCTCGCGGTTCGGCATGTCGCTCGCCTGGGTGGTGGCGCTCGGCGTCGTCGGCATCTGCCTCTTCGCGAACATGTCGGGCCGTGTTGCCGCCGTCAGCGGGCGCGCGACCTTCGAGATCATCCGCGAGCGCCTCGGCCCGCGCGCCGGGCTCGCCAACCTCGGCGCGAGCTTCTTCATCAACCTCATGACGATGGCGGCCGAGATCGGCGGCATCGCGCTCGTGCTGCAGCTCGTGACGGGCGTCGGCCCCATGCTGTGGATGCCGCTCGCCGCGTTCGCCGTGTGGATCGTCGTCTGGCGCGCGAAGTTCTCGCAGCTCGAGAACGCGGCGGGCCTGCTCGGGCTCAGCCTCATCGTGTTCGCCGTCGCCGTCGTCATGCTCGGGCCGGACTGGGGCGCGCTCGGGCGGCAGGCGTTCGCGCCGAGCATCCCCGCATCCGAGAACCCCGCGAGCTACTGGTACTACGCGGTCGCCCTCTTCGGCGCGGCGATGACGCCGTACGAGGTGTTCTTCTTCTCCTCCGGCGCGATCGAGGAGGGCTGGACGCGCCGCGACCTCGGGCAGGCGCGCGTCAACGTGCTCGTCGGGTTCCCGCTCGGCGGCGTGCTCTCGCTCGCGATCGCGGCATCCGCGGCGACCGTGCTGCTGCCGCAGGCGATCTCGGTGACGTCGCTCTCGCAGGTCGTGCTGCCCGTCGTGCAGGCGGGCGGCACGGTCGCGTTCTGCTTCCTCGTCGTCGGGATGCTCGCCGCGTTCTTCGGGGCCGCGCTCGAGACGACGCTCTCGAGCGGTTACACGATCGCCCAGTACTTCGGATGGTCGTGGGGCAAGTTCCGTCGTCCGGCCCAGGCGGCGCGCTTCCACCTCGTGATGATCGTGGGCCTCCTGCTCGCCCTCGGCATCCTGCTGACGGGTGTCGACCCGGTCGCCGTCACCGAGTACTCGGTCGTGTTCTCGGCGGTCGCGCTGCCCCTCACCTACGTCCCGATCCTCGTGATCTCGAACGACCCCGACTACATGGGCCGCGACGTGAACACCCCGGCCGTCAACGCCGTCGCGCTCGTCTATCTCGTCGTCATCGTCGTCGCGGCCGTCGCCGCGATCCCGCTCATGATCCTCTCGGGCGCAGGCGCATGAAACACGAGTCGGTACGCGCGGGGCGCATCATCGACGCGCAGCTGCACCTGCTCGACCGGCAGGTGCTCGACCGTGACGGCGTTCCCGTCACGGCGGTCGATGACATCGAGCTCGGCGACATCCCCCTCGACACCGACCTCGCCGGCGTCGAGCCCCCCGAGATCGAGAACCTCCTCACGGGGGCGGTGCTCGGCACGCGCATCTTCGGGGGGCGCCCGCCGTCGAGCCGGTGGCACCGCATCCCGTGGTCGACGATCACCGAGATCACGGTCGCCCTCCACCTCGACGCCCGTGCCGACGACCTCGAGCTCACGTGGCCCGAGCGGTGGATCCGCGACCACGTGATCGGTAGGATCCCGGGAGGACGCCATGATCCTGAGTGACCTCATCGGCGCCGCGGTCGTCGACGACGCGGAGAGCGCCGTCGGCCGGGTCGTCGACGCGCGCTTCCGCCTCGAGGGCGCGGCGAACCCGTCGCGTGCGCGGCTCGTGGGGCTCATCGTGAGCCCGAGGTCGCGATCCTCCTACCTCGGCTACGAGCGCACGGCCGCCTCGCGACCGGTCGTGCTCGACCGCATCCTGCGCTGGCTGCACCGCGGCTCGTTCCTCGTGTCGTGGGAGGACATCGAGCGCATCGAGGAGCACCGGGTCGTGCTCCGCACGGGCTACCGGCGCGCGCCCTCCGCGCTCGAGCCGCCGCATCCGGAACAGGCGGAGGGCGGGCGCGCCCGGTAGTCGCCGCCTCCCGGCACGTCAAGGGGATGGGCGCATCCGGTGCGGCCGCGTAGACCGGAGGCATGAGAGCGATCACCTGGCAGGGGACGGAGCACGTCGCGGCGAGCGACGTGGAGGAGCCGCGCATCGAGGAGCCGACCGACGCGATCATCCGCGTGACGTCGACGGCGATCTGCGGGTCGGATCTGCACCTCTTGAGCGTGCTCGGGCCGTTCATGGACAAGGGCGACGTGCTCGGCCACGAGACCATGGGCGTCGTCGAGGAGGTGGGCAGCGCCGTCACGAGCCTCGCGCCGGGCGACCGCGTCGTCATCCCCTTCGTCATCGCGTGCGGCGAGTGCTTCATGTGCCGGCGCGGGCTGCAGACCCAGTGCGAGACGACCCAGCGACGCGAGCACGGCACGGGCGCGACCCTCTACGGCTACAGCGAGCTCTACGGCTCGGTTCCGGGCGGGCAGGCGGAGCGGCTGCGCGTTCTGCGGGCCGACTACAACGCGCTCAAGGTGGGAAGCGAGCTGCCCGACGAGCGCTACCTGTTCCTGAGCGACATCCTGCCGACCGCGTGGCAGGGGGTGGAGTACGCGGGCGTGCCCGACGGCGGCTCGATCGCGGTGCTCGGGCTCGGGCCCGTCGGCCAGTTCGCGAGCCGCATCGCGCGGCACCTCGGCTACGAGGTGTACGCCGTCGACCCCGTACCGGAGCGGCGCGCGATGGCCGAGCGGCACGGCATCGAGACGGCGGACTTCGACGACGGCTCGGCGGCCTGGCTGCGGCAGCGCACGGGCGGGCGCGGCCCCGACAGCGTCATCGACGCGGTGGGGCTCGAGGCGCACGGCAGCCCGGCGGCCGCCTTCGCGCAGTTCGCCACGGGACTGCTGCCGGATGCGGTGGGGCGCGGGCTCGCGAAGACGGTCGGCGTCGACCGGCTCGCGGCGCTCCTGCTCGGGATCGACGCCGTGCGCCGCGGCGGCACCCTCTCGATCTCGGGGGTGTACGGCGGCGTCGCCGACCCCCTGCCCATGATGACGATGTTCGACAAGCAGCTCACGCTGCGCATGGGGCAGTGCAACGTGCACCGCTGGCGCGAGACGCTCCTGCCGCTCGTCGAGCACCCCGACGACCCGCTCGGCACCGAGGACCTCGTGACCCACCGCGGCACCCTCGAGGACGGATCGGAGCTGTACGAGGCCTTCCGCGACAAGAAGGACGGCTGCGTCAAGGTCGTGCTGCAGCCGTAGCGGAGAGGGAACGACATGACGGACGAGCCGAAGCAGCTGACCGACCCCGCCGAGCGCGAGGAGCAGTTGACCCGCGCGCCGAAGTCCGACCCCGAGGACGCCGCTCCGCGCGTCGAGCTGTCGAGGGGCACGGGTGGGGCGACCCGTATCGACGTCGCCGACACCGCGGTCGTGCGGCCGGGGAAGCCGACGGATGAGGTCGACGGCACCGCGGGCGACTGAGCCGCGCGGGGCGAGCGCCGCATCCGTCTAGCCTCGAGGCATGCCACTCGCCTCCGGACCGGGCTTCCCCGTCGCGCTCGTCGTGGCCGCCGCGTTGCTCGTGCTCGTCGTCGTGTCGGGAGTCGTGCTGTCGCGCGTGCGTCGCGCGCAGTCGGCCACCCCGGCCGCGGATGCCGCGGTGCCGCCCGCCGAGCCGGCACCGGAGGAGCCGCCGGCAGCATCCGCCGGCGGCACGCCGACGCGCCCCGACCCGCACGCGCCCGGCACCATCTGGGGCCTCCACGTGCCCGGAACGCCCGTGCAGCGCATGGCGAAGTCGCTCGCCGTCGGGTTCGCGACGATCGACCCGGAGGAGACCTCGCGCGTCGTGCACTCCGCCGACGACGGCGCCAACTGGTGGGTGCTGCCGCGCGAGCAGTGGGGCGAGGACGTCTAGGGCTCGGGCTCGCGACGGACAGAGCGTCGGGGAGCTCACCGAGGCCCTCGCGCCCCTCGGCCGCCACGTCGTGCTCAAGCACGTGCGCGTGCTCGAGGCGGCGGGGCTCGTGGTGTCGCGGAAGGAGGGCCGCGTCAGGCGGTGCCACCTCAACGCCGTGCCCATCGTCGCGCTCGCGGAGCGCTGGATCGACGAGTTCGGAGCGCGGGCATCCACCGGGCTCCTCAACCTCAAGAACGACCTGGAGAAGGAGAGGGAACCATGAGCGACGACCGCATCTACGAAGTCGATGTCGCGGCGAGCCCGGAGCGGGCCTGGCATGCGCTCACCGACCCGGACATCGTCCGGCGCTACCACTACGGCACTGCGCCCCGCACGACGCGGCTCGCGCACACCTTCGTCGCCACCTGGTACGGGGAGGCCGACGACCAGGGGTCGCTCCACTGGGAGATCGCACCGACCCGGACGGGCTGCCGCATCACGCTCACCCACCGCGGAGCCCGGGCGCAGACCCGCGCGGGATCGGAGACCGCCGACGGCTCCCGCCACGTCATCGAATCGCTCAAGGCCGTTCTCGAGACGGCCGCCGCCTGAGCCGACGAAAGGAGAAGCCCCCGCGACCGTCGTGATCGCGGGGGCCTCGCAATGGTGCGCCTGCTGGGACGGTACTGCAATCGGTCAACGGAGGTGAAGAGACTCCGCGACCTCTATACGCGAGCGGCTTCCGAGCATGTCGACCGTACCTCTGTTGAGAAACCTGCGCTGCGGTTTACCTTCTCCAAGCTGACAAGCGAGCAGCACGCTGAGATCCTGGCGCGCTACCAAGCCGGCGATCGTCCGGTCGACATCGCTCGCGACTTTGGTATCACCGAATGGACCGTTCAGAACGTTCGTAAGCGCGCAGGCGTGCCCACACGACCTCACGGGATGAACGTCGCCGACATTGACCAGGCCGCTCAGCTCAAAGCCCAGGGCGTCTCGATACGGCAGATCTCTGCTCGACTTGGCTTTGACGCCAAGACGGTAGCGAAGTATCTGCGGCTACGCGGCATTACGATCTGATACTTCTTGCTAGGCCTGGCTGCCGTACATTGCCACGTCGATGCGACATGCGGCGCGACGCAGTTCATCTGCGATCCGGCTGTTGTCGGAGTAGTGAGTGTGGAAGCAGTCCTTCATGACGTCAAGCAGTGACTCGAACACTGCTTGAACCTCTGGATCGGTCAGGGACCTTACGGCTTGAAGGAAGCGGAGCACATCTGTTGCATTACTAGTGTCTAGGTCGGGCATTCCACCGTTAGACAGCTCCTCGTAGAACCGTCGTCGTGCGACGGTCGACGCATACTGGGCAGATGTGGCAGGCGGGAGAAGCCTCATCTCGTCGTGTGACTGGAGGCGATCGAGCAGTTTCCGTTTCGACTGAGCTCGAGTCGTGACACTCGCGACCAGTTCAACGAGTTCTTCGGGAGTGAGTCCTGCTGCGGCTCGATAGAAGTGAACCGGTACAAAGGAAGTGCTACCTGAGGTCGCTTGGCGGATGTACTCCTCGGGATTGTTCGTGTGCGACTGGTCGAAGAAGTCGAGAAGTACGTCTTCGGTGCTGAGCGCGGCATGAACGACCCGCCCTGGTCCGACCGCGATTGTCGTTGCAGGCACGACCTCACCCACCAGCTTGAGGGTTGGTGCGCCTGCTACTTCCTCAAACTCTCCCTCGCGGATGAACTCGATGTTGGCGAGCAGCTGTTCGTCGATCAGCACTTTTTGACCCATCGGTCCCCGGAGGGTGCTTTGAGTGAAGTCCAGAATCGCAGCGTTCTTGGCTCCCGCCCTTATCAGCTCTTCAACCGAATCCATCAGGAGGCGTTGTTCACGCTTCTTAGCGTCCTCGATGATGCGCTTGAGCTCAGGGTATTTTGCCCGTTCAGTCCGAGAGTTGTAGCGATAGACGATGTCGCCCTCGACAAGAGCAGCACCTTGCTGTTGATAGCTCTTCTTCACCATCACCGGCTTGTCGTCGGATTCGTGAACGTAGATAAGTCCCAGATAGAGGCCGGAAACTTCGACGCTACCCAGCTCCCAAACGATCTCCGGAGAGAACAGTTCATTAAGGCTTGACGTAAGTCGAGCCTGATCAAGGTTGTCAAAGGCTGTGCGCGATGCCTGATTGAGACCAACTGCCACTCGAGGGTTGTCGGTCACACCGAAAATCAGGTAGCCGCCCTTTGCGTTTGAGAAGGCAGCCATGGTTCGGGCGTATAGGCCAATCGATCCCCAAGTAAAGGACTCTTTGAACTCCTTCGACGTACCCTCACGCGTCAGAACGTGGACGTCGCCCCCTTCCGCCCGGACTCGAACGAGGTCGTCTAGAACTGTGGGGTCGAACGGGTTATCGGGCATTGGACGCGACTTAGTGCCTTTCTTCTGCGCCTGATTATGACAGCGGCTTCGGACACGTCAAGCACGAGCGATATCCAAGTCATCGGTACATGCCACGTCTGAGAAGATCGACACCAAACTCGGTACCGATGCCCTGATACCTGCTGGGACGCGAAACATGCAACGGGGGTCGGTGCTCGATATCCCCACCGCGTCGCGGCTGACGGTCGCGAAGTACCTCCGCCTACGCGGCATCACGACCTGACGCATCTTCGTCACGCCGCTCGTAGGTAAGCAAGGCACGAGCAAACTTCTGTACATCGATGTTCGGATGCACTTCACCTAAGACATGGAACTCGTAAGGTGCGTTCCTCTTTTTGTTGCGGGCGGGCTTCGGGGCTGTCGGCAGATCTGGAGGCGCTACAAAGTACCGACGCCCTGCGACGTGCAAGGCGAGGGACCAAGCCACAAGCGGTGAGGGTTGCACTCCGTAACACGTCTACAAAGCCTCGAGCGGACAGCGTCGCAAGCCCGGCGTTCCCAGCTTTCCGAATCGCTTGACAGCGCCTTGAATGTGATACATGCTCGGCACAGTAACGGCGGGACGTAAGGAGTCGGCCCGCAACTCTACGGAAGAGGATCGCATGCAAAAGAGGAGAGCATTCGTGGCCGCGGCGCTGGTCGCCGTTGGAATTGCTGTGGTGCCGGCACTGCCGGCTGCAGCGGTCCCTGGTCCGCTTTCGGGTACCAAGGTCTGTTCGTCGTCAGTGCCGAACATCCAAGTCCAGTCAACGGCAACGGGGCGGATCAACCACGCCCTCGGGAACAACGTTCTCGGGTCTTGGAACAACGGCAGCACCTACCAGACGCGATGGTCGCTGACGAGCTACATGAGCGGCACATGGAAGGTCTACCTCACTGGTGTTGGCGGCGACATCAGCTACGGCAACGCGGTCTGCCATTCGTAATGAGCCGTTCCGCACTTCGCGCTGCGGTGGCGGGCGCCTTGGTGCTCGCCACCGCAGGCTGTACGCCAACGCAACAGGTGGGGGAGACGCCGAGTTCGGAAGTGGGGGAGCTGGATCCGGCCACGCTCCAATACCTCGAAGACAACGCAGACGCGCTCGCAAGTCAGCTCGGCATCGAGAATCCGCCTGAGGTGAAACCTGTGCGCCTGATCCGCCTTCAGGAATACGCATCCGCGCAGGTCGAATGCCTGCAAGGCGCCGGGTACGAAGTTGGCTTCACTGAAGATGGCGAAGGAGTGGCATATCCCGCCATTTCAGACCCGGCGCTCCAGGAGTCGTTCAACCTGGCGGTCTACACCTGCGAACTGGAGTATCCAGTACAGCAGCGCTATATGGTGCCGCTCACCGCCGAGGGACTGAAGATTCTCTACGCCTACAGAACTGGCGAACTGATCACATGCCTAGAAGGCCTAGGCTACACCGTGTCATCCGAGGCCCCTAGTGAGACGGTATTTGTGCAGAGTGGTGGAATGTGGTCGCCATACGACACGGTCGCAATCCGGCCAGACGACGTGAAGCAGACCTACGCGGATTGCCCGCAGACGCCCGATGACGTCTACGGACGGTGACAACATCTCGCAGCCGGACCCGGGCTCTGTGAAAGTCAGCGTGCGACGATGGGCCGTGCGCGCAGGCGCAGGGCTCGCCGTCCTCTCTCTTGGAGTCGTGATCGGATGGGCGGCTGTCGTCGTCTTCGAACCACCCCAGGACGTGCTGGAAACCACCTCTTTTACCACCGTTCAGGTGGAGCCCGGAACGGTCGAATCCAGCTTCAGCTCCAACACCGTCGCGGAGTGGACGCCCACGCCGGTCGCATCGAATCTTGCAAGTGGCATCGTCACCTCCATCGAAGTCAGGGCGGGCGACGAGATCGCGAATGGGTCAGCGCTCTACTCCGTTGATCTTCGCCCCGTGATCGCGGCGGAAGGTGCGACGCCGGCGTTTCGCTCGCTAATGTCGGGTGCATCCGGCGCTGACGTGCGCCAACTGCAGATGATGTTGATCGGGCTGGGTTACGACGTCGGGTCCCCAACGGGTGACTTCGGCTGGGCAACCACCAGGGCAGTCAGGGCCTGGCAGAAGAGCCTCGGACTCGCCAGCGATGGCGTCATCCAACTCGGTGATTTGGTGTTCCTGCCGAAGCTGCCCGCGCGCGTCTCACTCGACGACAAGGTGATCTCCGTCGGCTCCCCCGTCACAGGAAGCGAAAGGGCCATATCTACGCTTCCGTCAAGCCCGTCGTTTCGAGTGCCCGTGACCCAGGCGCAGGCCGCCCAGATGCCGACCGGAACGCGAGTAGACATTGTGGGGCCGCAGGGAGAGGGTTGGATCGGCTTCGTTGTCGACCAGCGACCTGAGGATCAGGGCGACACCGTCAATGTGATCCTTGCCGGCACCGACGGTGCTGCCATCTGCGGCGACGAATGTGATGGGATCGGCGTCACCGGACAGACGATCCTGCGCTCTAGCGTCGTTACCCTTGAAGCCGTCTCGGGTCTTGCTGTCCCTAGTGCCGCGCTTGTGTCTGAGCCAGACGGAACGATCAACGTCATCGACGAGGGCGGCGTCAAACACGCGGTGACCGTTCTCGCTAGTGCAAAGGGCACTTCGATCATCGAAGGGGTCGCCGCGTCACTGAAGGTACGGATACCCGCGGTCGGGAACTGACCATGGGAGCAATTCTGGAGGCATCAGACCTGGCGTTCGGCTACCAGCCTCGGGTGCCTCTTTTCGCGGGGTGGTCGGCAACGTTCGAAAGAGGCGAATTCAGCGCCGTGACTGGTCCGTCGGGTCGCGGCAAATCGACACTGCTCTACCTTCTCGGCCTCATGCTCGCGCCGACGCGAGGTCGAATCCTCCTCGACGGGAACGCGGTCGAATCCAGCTCCGATCGAGAGCGGGCGCACCTTCGCGCGCAACGCTTCGGATTCGTATTCCAAGACGCCGCGCTCGACGCGACACGGAGCATCCTCGACAACGTGTTGGAAGGCAGCCTCTACCGTGGCGAGGATCCGAGGGCGGTCACACCCCGCGCTCTGGCGCTCCTTGAGAGGTTCGAGGTGGAGCTCAGAGCAGACGCCCGACCTGGACAGGTCTCCGGAGGTCAAGCGCAGCGAATCGCCCTCTGCCGGGCTCTGCTCGGCCGCCCCGATGTGCTCCTTGCCGACGAACCGACGGGAAATCTTGATGCCGTGTCAGCCAACCTGGTGATTGAGGCGCTTCACCAGCACGCGCGAGACGGGGCAGCGGTCATCGTCGTCACCCACGACCCCGTGGTCGCAGCCCGCTGTGACCGAGAGATCTCGTTGTGACCGCGCGGCCACGGTGGCTGATCGTTGCACGAGAGGCCCTAGCTGCAGCGCGCGGGAACGTGATCGTATCGGTGACGACAGTCATCCTGGTCGCGGGACTCTGTGCGGCTGTCCTTCTCACCACGGGTCGCGCTGTCGGGGCCGAGCAGGCTGTACTCGGGTCAATCGACTCTGTAGGCAGCCGCGCCGTTGTCGTCACGGCGAGCGCCTCAGCAGGACTCACCAGCGACGTGCTCGACCGCTTGGCGCATGTCGACGGCATCCAGTGGGCGGGCGCGTTCGGGGAAGCTATCGACACTCGGAATACCCTCATCCCGGACGGCAACAAGGTGCCAGCGCGTCTCGCCTACGGATCCCAGCTTTCCGCACTCGGCGTGCCTGCGAGTGTAGCCCTCCCCGGGACAACCGCCTGGGCGACGCGTGACGGTCTGGCGAGACTGGGGCTGCCCGGCGGCGTGGGGTCGGTGACAACCCAGCGTGGCGATAACTACACGGTCGCCGGTTCCCTGGAGTTGCCGGATTGGCTTGGCATGCTCGAGCCATCGCTCATCGTCCCGACGCCTGCGGGTTCACGTGGCGATATTGCGATCCTGGTGGTGATCGCGGAACGACCAGATCTGGTGACGCCTGTGGCCGCAGTGATCCAGTCTGTGCTGGGGGTAACCGATCCGAGCACCGTGACCATTGAAACAAGCGAGACCATCGCCGAACTCCGCATGCTTGTCCAGGGCCAACTCGGTGAATTCGGTCGCGGGCTAGTCGCGCTCATCCTCGCAATCAGCGGTCTCCTGGTGGCGATGGTGATGACCGGTCTCGTGATTATTCGCCGGAAGGACTTCGGGCGACGGCGCGCTCTCGGCGCGACACGAGGCTTGATCATGGCCATCGTGCTAGTACAAACGGTGGGGCTCGCCTCGGCCGGCGCGGTAGTCGGCGCGGCGAGCGCTTCAATCGCGCTTGCCATCTCTGGTGACCCGCTGCCCGGCGTTTCCTTCACGGCAGGAGTTTGCATTCTCGCCGTGGTTGTCAGTGGATTTGCTGCCCTCGCGCCTGCTGTAGTGGCTTCGCGACGCGATCCGATCCGTGAGCTACGCGTACCCTGACAGGCGCAAGGTGTCCGCGCGTCGATCAGTCGCAGCATCCGCGCGTCCAGTGCCTGCCAGCGCGAACGCCAGTCTGCTGCTCGTTGAAGAGCAGTGTGGGGATCCATGGGGACAGCCCGTGTCGACCGGCTCGATCCAATAGTCCTCGAGACCACTGCACTCGCGGACCTCAAGCGGCTCATCCGTGTCCGCGGGGATAAACATCCCTCTGACCGTTCTTTCTTCTCCTTGCTGCAAGCGGCCGGCGAACCGGTGGTTCTCCTGCGAAAGCTGCAGCGCAGCAACGAGTGAAACGAGGCGAGAAGGAGAGGGCGGCAGCCGCTCCGGGAGGGAACTCAGCGGTTCTCCACCCCGGAGGCAGCTGCAGCCGTTCAGGCGTCGGAGGACACCTGCTTGCTCCGCCCACGCGAGCCGTCGGGGCTCGGGGCGGAGGTGCCGAAGATCGACGAGATTGCATTGCGCTTGGTCTCAGCCTCGCGCTCGATTTCGGCGCGAACCGTTTCAGCGCGCTCGAGCACCTTCGGGTCGGACTTGCTGGTCTCGACCCAGGACTCGAGTGCGATCCGGATCTCTTCGGTGACGCTGCGGTCGTTGAGCTGGGCGATAACGTCCAGTTGCGCTCGCAGATCATCGGTGATGCGCACAGCGAGCGTGCGAATCGTGGTGCCGCCAGCGCTGCCGGTCGGCGGGGTGGTCTCACTCATGGTGAGTCGCCTCCTCATCTCGGAGCGGCCGACGAACCCAGAAGGGGTTCCTCTACGGAAGCCGCTGGCGGATGAGGAAGCGTGGGGATGAGTATGAACCGATCGCGCAGGGCGTCAATCTTCGGTTCGACGTCGTTGCCAATTTCACAACGTTCTCTTCTTGCCCGCCCGAAGCGACGCTGAAGGGCTCACTCGCTTCCACACTTCTGCAGCAATTGGATGTTTCTCGGCCGGGTGGGTACGCAGCGCTTGTTCAAGGTCCCACGATCTGCGTTCGGGGTCCGCGAACACCTCCAGCAGTAGCTCGATCGCGTCAGATCCGGGAAGACTAGTGAGGTGCTCGATCGCCCGAACTGATGCGACGATCGATGGCACTGCGCCTTGCTCACCGAACTCCTCAAGGCCGGCATTTGCCAAGTGGAACGGATCACTCGTCACTACGAGTCCGTAGACCGGCAGGTCACTGGGAATCTGCTCCAGGCCCTTCGTGCGCTGGACGATGTGCGCCGCGGTGCGGTCGATCTGTTTGCGCGCGCCAACGATATACCGGTCAACCAGCGTCGAGAATTGGCCGCCGCCCGCGAGCGCGTCAATACTCAGCCCGGCCGACTTGCATTCGACGAGGACAACCGCGTTCGGAGTTACCCAGATCCAGTCCACGGTCTTCTGTCCGCCTCCTTTGCCGTAGGAGATTTCACCCAAGAGATCCGGCGCGACGTTGCGTAGGAGGGCGCCGACATAGCTCTCGTATCGACGGCCAAGTTGCGTGGTGAAGGACTCGCCCCATTGTCGCCGCCCGCGCACGTAGAGCGAAGCGGGCAGTAGTGCTCGCCAAACGAGAGGAGCGACCGGAGCCCAGATGCCGTCCGCTCCGAGATCGACCATCGGGTGACCCAGAAGCGGGTTGAGGGGATGCTTCGCGAGGTTGGGATCTCGGTCGCGCCTGGCGTCGTACTCTTGCCCTTGCTTTCGAAGGTCTGCAATTGAGGCCGTGAGAAGCTTTGCCGTCATTTCCACATCTCGACGGGGTGCGTGTTGTTCCACTCGAGGATCCGCGTAGAGCAGGTCGAGCGATTCTGAAATCCAACGGCCACCCGAACGATTGACGGCGAGCCCGACGATAAAGCTCGCCCGGACCGCATCTGTGAGCGGGAGTCCGAGCATCTGCGTCCAATCGAACTCGGTGCCGTAGGTCGAGTCCTCAAAGAGACTGATCGTGCGCATCTGTTCTTCGAACAGACTGACCTGCCACCACGATTGCTCGTGGAACAGCGGTCCTGCGATAGCAGTAAGCGTCGCCTTCGTGGGCTCAATGAAGACCTCGTGGTAGAGCTTCGCCATCTGGCGGACGTCCTCTGCCGTCGCCGTTGCGCTTCGGTGTTCGTTTCCGCGCACGATGGACTCCCGCGCGATTGCCGCCGACTGCCAGGGAGGCAAGAGCAACATCTCTTCGAAGTCGCGGTAGTTAGGGTCTTCCCGCACTGTCATCCCGGCGAGCAGCGGAAGCAGCTGCGACGGCCGAAAACGTCGAACTGACTGCGTAAAGGCCGAGTACTTTTGCGCGGGGAAGAAGTAATCGTCCTCCACCGCCGCCTACCTACGAGTCGACGGCGGGAGGAAAGTCTCGGTCCAACGCTGCTCAAGAGCCGACGAGTTGAGGCCGAACTGCCGGAGGTTCTCACGCACCACGTTGACGTCCCGGTACTGCTGTCCAAGCGTGACCGCCGTCGCGAAGCTGCGGAACGCCACTCGCAGCTCGGCAAGGCGATCGAAGGTCATCACCCTCGCGCCCTGCCGCGGCACTGCGTTCCACATTGGCACTCGCGACGGATGAATGATGACCGGCAGTTGCGACTGGGATCGGTCCCCGTAGAGGGCGTCGAACCAGTCCGCAGAGTGGCTCAGCTGCTCGAGATATTCGCGAGAGATTTCAGTCGCAACAGCCATGCTCTTGGCTTCGACTGTCCAGAACAAACCTGAGCCGATCGCCCACAAATTGTCGGGGCCGTTCCCAGCCTCTTGATCCGGCCGCGTCGAGTTGAAGCCGAGGACGCTACCGAGCTTCTGGAACGCCGCTTCGAATCGCAGATAGCTGTTCGGTTCGGTACTAGGTGTGAGGTCAGTGAGGAGAGCATCCACCTCGACTTCGAAGAGTCGTTGAGTCGCGTATGTCTCCACCATGTAGCGGGAGCTGGCGGCGGCCTGATCTCCCAGTGCCGAGATTCGTTCGCTCGACGTTTCCATCGGAATCTTAAGGACGAAGTTGTTGTCGATTCGAGCTGACCGCTGCAGCCCGCGCGCACGCACTGGGTCGACGATGTCCAGATAGCTCGCGGCGCGCTGCTTCAGCCATCCTCTGAACGGATAATCCGCCGCCACATCGAATACCGGCTGGAAGGCCGAAGCGGCCTCGTCGAGTCGGCCAGCGAGGGCGAGCTCGAAGGCGTTGCGTTCCGCCACCGCCGTCGCCGGAACTTCCTCAAGCACCTCATACGTAACCCCTTCGAGTGCCTGCTTGCTGGCGTTTACCCAGTCGGATGAACGGTCCAGGAACGCGCGGATCGCCGAATCGAAGAACTGCATCGTCTGGCCGTGTCCCCGCTCGGAGAACGTGCTCCCCAACTCATACTGTGCCCGGGTTCCCGGGGATAGTTGCTGCTTTGCGGCGGCTCGATACAGCTTCTCCACCAAGCGAGGATTGAGGAGAATTACGGCACAGTAGTCATCCGCGGAACGGACACCTCGGCCCATGCCTTGTTCGATTCGCTGGACCTGTCGGACGCTCATTGCATCGGTCTCGCCGATGGCAGCCGCCTCGACGAGCTCAAGCGGCGAGTAGCGCTCCGGCAGACCGTCAAGGATAAGGATCCGGCAGGCTCCGTTGGGAAGGTCCACGCCGTCGTAGCGAGCGATGAGCACGACGAGTCCGACGTAGCCTGCTCGCAACCGAGCAACTACCCCATCGATTGACTCGCGGTTGTGGATCTCCGATGTGACGGTCCGCCATTCGTCCGCCTTAAGCCTTGACGGCACGATCACCACGACGTTGTGCTCGCGAGCCCATAGGGCGGCCTGTTGCTTCATCTGGTCAAACGTGATCACCCGACTTGTTTCCATCGGCGTGAGGATCAGGCGATCGCCGAGGTCGCTTGCTGAGGCGGGCACGATCGGCGCAACCACACACTCGGGAGCGACGCCCATATGAGTAGTCAGGATCGAGTCGTCGGCGAGGGTCGCGGTCATATAGATTCGCCGACTCGCGTTTACATAAGAAGGCAACACTGAAAGGTCGGGGTACGGCAGACGCACCTCGATCTGCTGCGGCGTGATCGCCACATCGCACAATCGGAGGTTCTCCCGGATGAGAGGCCAGCGGAACTTCTCGTTGTCATCAACAGCGGCGAATCTGTTTATTGCGCGGAAGGCGGCCTCGTGTTGCGCGTGCCAGTCCCAGTAGGGAATCGGCACCGCTTGGGACCCTTCGCCGGCGTCCAGTCCGGAATAGCCAGCAAGCGATTGCGTCTTGAGGGCTTCAGCGAACAGGTGAAGCAGCTCGTCGTACGCCGGTTCTCCGCGCGCAATAGTCAGCCCGAATTGGTTTTCGATGATTGGGATGCAGGCATGTGCGTCATCCACGATGATGGTGCCGACCTCGATCGGCCGGCCCTGACTACCACGGACCCCGAACTTTGAGAGACCGTTGTACATGGCGTGGACCGTGACGATAAGCACGGCCCGGCTTTGCCGGAAGCGCGCATCGTAAGGATCGTCGGTCCACTCGATTCCTAGTGAGCTTGCCGTCTGCTCCACCTGCGCTTGAAGCTGGCGGTCCGGAACCAAGTAGACAGCCGGACCCTTGTTCTCGTTGAGCGAGGCCTTGAGAATCACCAGCCCGATCACGGTCTTTCCGCTGCCGGTGTTCATCTTGATCACGAGGTCCGGCTCGTGCCGGCGGGCGAACCACTTGTCCCAGACCTCGGTCTGGATGTCATAGGGAAACTGGAACGGAGACCCAACGGGCTTGGACAGCGCGCGGAAAAGACGTTTCGGGTCAATCGCGGTATCGGCGAGGTTGTCCTGTCCGAGGCCTCCAAAGATGCTCACAAGTCGGCCTTCCGTCCCACACCTATGCACTGCCCGCCAATGTATCGCTCGCCTGGAGACTCTGAAGGCCCCCATTAGAGCCACGAGGGCACGGGACGGTGCCGAGATCCGGCGAGGCGACAACCGCCTGTCAGGGGCCGGTGCTCCAATAGACGTGTGACCCCGTAGCCCGGCCAACTACGAGTCCCCGCATCGGGGTCTCGTCTTCGACGCGCAACGGAGGTCAGTGTGAAGCTCTCAACGTCGCACCCGCTCTTGAAAGAGAACCGGGGCCTTGCGGCCGCAATAGGTCCCGGTGTCTCCGCGATTGTCGCGCAGCAGGAGCGCATCATCGTCGACCTGATGAAATCGGTAACTCCGACCATTAATCTGATCCCGCTGATTCAACGCGAAGCCATCCTCCGGACGGAGTCGATCGCACGTTCAGCGTTGACTGACATGACGTGGCTGACGCAGGCCAATCAGAACATGCTCGCGAACCTCCTGACGAAGACGTCTGGCTTTACGCTGCCGCCGATGTCGTCCCTCGGTTTCGAGCTGCCGAGCGGTTTCTTCGACGTCTTCCGCAATATCAATTGGGAAAGCTCACTCGGGGATGGCAAGTCCCCTCGAACTGGCCAGATGGCCTGAGCGACCTACCGCAGTTGCTGGAGATTGTCAACAATGAAGGGATCCCCGTGGCGTGGGTGCCGCGCAGCACGATCCTGAAGGCGCTGGTTGCCGCAGAGTCGCCGGAAGCACGCTCTGAAATCCTGGTTGCCCACCGCGACGAAATCCTCGAAGACTGCGCCGGTTGGCTCGACGGCCTCGACGATGAACTCGTCAATCCGCTTCTCCCCATGGCAGAGAAGGTTCTCGCCGCGTGTGCGGACGGTCACTGGGAGGTTGCTGCGGTCACAGCCGTCGGCGTCACACACAGCATGGTGGAAACGTTGCGATGGGTGACTGACCACCAGCGAGTCCGCAAGTACCACCGGCTCACGATGCAGCTGCCTGCCTCACAGCTGCTCGAGCAGGCGACGCGCGCCCCACTCGTGAAGTTCTACGCGGACTGGAACCCGAAGTCAGGTCAGCCCCGACCAGCGCACCTGACGCGGCATGTGGTGTCTCACCACTTGGCAGACGACCAGGTAAGTGCGAGGAACTGCGTCGTCGCCGTGATGCTGATGTCGTCGCTGTTGGTCACTGTCGAACACCTCGAGTTGGGCCGACAGGAGGCCGCCGCATGAACATCAAGATGCCGTTCCACCAATACCACTGGAACCGGCTCGAGAAGGGGGCGACGATAGTTGTCGAACTCAGCACTGCGGCGAATGTGCGGCTGATGGACAGCAGCAACTTCAACGCATACAAGGGCGGACGCAATCATCACTATCGTGGTGGCCTCGTCAAGCAGACACCATTCCGCATCGTCGTCCCCTCGACCGGGAGTTGGTACCTGACGATCGATCTCTGGGGGCTCCGGGCTACCAGCGTGAGGTTCACCGTGAACGTCCTGCCGCCTGCACTGCCCGTCGCCCGTTCTGCCCAGCTTGCCCCGCTCGCCGGCATCCGTCACGAGGCACCACCGGAGCTGACGCCCGACGAACAGGGCCACACGTGGGACGTATTCATCTCGCACGCCAGCGAGGACAAGGCGGCGGTCGCAGCGCCGCTCGCAGAAGCCCTGCGGTCACGAGGCCTTGAGGTGTGGATCGACGTCACGGAACTCCGAATTGGCGACTCGCTCCGACGCAAGATCGATCACGGTCTCGCTCACTCAAGCTTCGGAGTCGTCGTCTTCTCCAAGAGCTTCTTCGCCAAGGGGTGGCCGCAGTATGAACTCGACGGGATTGTCGACCTCTCGGTTTCGGGCAAACAGCGCATGCTCCCCATCTGGCATGAAGTGTCGAAGGATGAAGTCCAGGCCCACTCGCCGTCACTCGCGGACAAGATTGCCCGCAGCACCGCACTCAGCACCATCGATGAGATTGCCGCCGAGATTGCCGAGGTCGTAGGCGCATCAAGACCCGCTCTGTCGGCGGGAGTACCTGAATGACTCAACCCGCCGACTGGATCGCTCCGACCGGGCTTCGCCTCTTTGACCCCGACGCGACGGAGACCTTCGTTCCGGCATCGGCGATGGAGGACCCCCGGCTGTCGCTTGCGGCGAAGGGACTGGACGGGCTCTTGTTGAGCTACCAGGGCGAACCGGTCGACCCAATTGACGATGCAATTGAAGACGAGGAGACGATTCGCGTTGCGGTCGACGAACTGATCAAGCTCGGCTACGCCATCCGCATCGCGTGAACGCTAGTCAGACTGGACGCTTTACTTGACTTTATCTCATATTCGTTCCATACTGATTGCACATGGAGGATGTCGACATCACCCACTACCTTCAAGCGCGGCCAGAACTTGGCGCTAGCGCCGAGCGGCGGATTCTTCGATTCCACTCAAGCTTTGTCACCACTCTTGAGCACCTCTCCTTCGTCGAGGTGCGGGCTCACGGACCGCCCACCGTGCGCATTGTTAGGGGCCTGATTGACTCACAGATCGAGGCCGTAGTGAAAGCCCGACTGGCAAGCCATCGGCCATACTTCGAACTCGCAGCATTCGCAACAGCCATCTGTTCACTACGCGGATACCAGCAAGACGCCGGGATCGCTGAGAACTACTTGCGAAGCACCATAATGAGCACCACGTATCCGGACATCCGAAGCGGGGAACTCGATGAATGGAAAGCCGGTCGCTAGACCGCCGTTTCTACCTCAGGCAGAACAGTACGATCATGGCCAGATCCGGAAGTTCCCGGATCGGCATCCTGATGTACCGCACGGCATTCCGCTTCAGAACACGATGATCATCGGAGGCGCTGGTACGGGCAAGAGCATGGCGATGCGCCAGATATGTGCCGAGCACGAGTATTCAGATCACGTCTTTCCGCTCTACGTCCATGCCGAGACCTGGTTGGCCAGGTCTCTTGGTGAGGTCGCGGGCGCCCCTGCCGGCGCCTCAAGCCCTGCGCTGTCGCGGGTGCGTGAGTACACCAACGCGCTCCTACTCTTAGCCGTCATCGATCGACTCGACCTCATTGGCGAGGCCGAGCTCGCCGTCGCAACGACAGAAATATTGTCCCGGCTTGACGAAGGAGCTGGGGTTGGCGCGCAATCAATCGCAAACTGGATAGCGCACCATGAAGGGCAGATCAGCGATGCGGTCCGGGGCGAGCACTCGCTCCCTGCGCCATATTGTGACCTCCCCGACCTGCCAGACCTTCTCGAAGCCATTGGTCGCATCGTGCGACGAACGAGTGGCAAGCGACTCCTTATTCTGATTGACCAACTTGACAAAGTGTCGCCCGCTTACTTCCCGATTCTGGCTACCGCCCTTCGCCGCTCAGATAGCTACTTCCTCTTTATCGCCACGAGACCGAGCCCTGCCGCGCCCGACGACACGGTGATCCAGACACGAGTTGGAGACATCGCGTGGCGGTGGATGGGCAAACAGTGGGATTCGGAGACGTGGGGGGATTTTTTGTTGCGGACCGCTTCCCGATTCTTCGAAACAGAGGTAGTCCAGCTGATGCGGGAAGCGGCGCCCACTCTTCAACGCGTGGTCGGCCCGTCCACTCGAGAGTTCCTACTAATCGCAAACCGAGTGAAGTCGCTGCTGGGCATTGGACTCGACCCCAGGGTGGCAATCAAGCAGGCGATCAGCGAAGAAGTCAGCAGTTTTCAGAGCGTCCTATCGTCCTCGCTCTACGACGTCGCTTCGTTCGCCACGCTGCAGCACCGCATCAACGACCGGGTGTCGAAGCTCTCTCCGTTCGGTTCTCTCATCTGGCCCGCCGAGATGAGGATGGTTCCCGACAGAGGCGCTGTGATCCTTGACGAGCGGATAGTGCGAAAGCTGCGGGTCGCCGTGCGCGAAGGCATGCTCGTTCCCACCGATCAAGAGCGGTACGGCATCGACGGCCCGGCGCTCCGTTTCAGGATGATACCGATGGCGGTGGTTCCAGCAGGCAGCGCGGTCACGATCGCCAACCGACCGGGGCCTCCCATCGAGATTCAAGAATCCGAATTCTCAGATTGGACGAAGACCAGCTTTGCCGGTCGCCCGGTGGAGCACCCGGCGTCGGTCTTTTACTCTCACTGGATGGATGACCGCAATCAGGTCTCGAAGGCTTTTCTAGAGGAGCTCGCGCGGGAACTGCGCCCAATCGGTGTCGAGGCAACAACTGGGAAGGTGATAAATAGCGCGTCACGCCGACAGCTGGACGAACTGCAGCTTTCTGAGCAGATCCGAACGAAGATCTCGGACGCCTCGGTCGTCGTTGTTCAGCTAGATCCTCCTCGGCTGGCTATGGCGATGGAGCTGGGGTGGGCCTTGGCGATCGGTCGCCGGTGTCTGACTACGGCATCAGATCCGTCCGCTCTCCAACAGATTCCGCGTCCGCTTCACGCTCTTTCAGAGATTCAATGGAACGGCACAGATGCAGGAAGGAAAGTCACCGTCTCGGAGGTTCTGAAGACATACGACCACCTGCTCTACGCCGGTGGTCGCGACTATTTCCTCGACGTTGACGCTGATGGTTCGAAGGTGAATACCTTCGCACGAGACCTCAGCCGGATCATGATCGTTGGGGCGGACATAGCGGACCTCGAGGTGGTCCGGCGAGTACGAGACCTTGCCGCGAATGAGAACTACCCGGTGCCAACGCTGCTGGACACCACAGACTACGGCGACGGCAATCAGATTGGGAAGTTGGTTGCTGAGGCGCGCCGCTCGTCAACCCTGTTGGCGGTGTTCACAGGTGATCAAAGCGCCGATTACCTGACGGCGCTGAGCCTCGGTGCTTTCACGTACGCCGACAAAGACAAGAAGCGCAAGATTCAAGGGATCGGGGATCGAGAATTGCCGCGGCTGGCCGTCGCTCTGGACCTTTCTGAACGCGACGGATACGTTCCTTACTCCATGACCGGTGGACTAAAGGGACTTTTTCAAACAACGAACCCGAAGAACGCTGCCGAGCGGACAATCAGCTCGTTCTCGGACTTTCGCGCACGTTTGGCGCCTACTCGAAAATGACTAGGCGACCTGTCTAATGCTTCTTAAGCCCATTCAGCCCCACGACATGGAGGGAAGAGGACACTGGATCGGCGCGTCCAGTTTTGAGACACGAAGCGTGGCCGGTCCTCGGAGGCTCCCTACTGAGCTCCGCCTGGAAGCGGCCACCGTCGTGAACTACACCACGCCGCTGCGTCAAACCAGCCGCGAAGCACTCGCCAAGAACCGCGGACGCCTACTTGCCAGCCTTCGGGCGATGGGCGTAGAACCGCGCGAACGGGATGTCTTCGCGTTTCGTATGGGGTCGTTGCGGCATGCACTTGACGAAGTGGCTCGATCTGCCGATCTTCGCTCACCCAGTTGGATCGTAGTTGACATCTCATGCCTCACGAAGATCCATGCCGTTGCGTTGGCGGAGTGGCTGTCGGAGATGTTGCCGTTGGCAAGCGAGAGTCGTATCGCAATCCAGTACAGCAACCCCGCGTCGTATGGATGGGGTGAATCATCTCGCCGAGCCGACCAGCACTTCTCCGAGATGCTATACGCGCCGCTTGGTCGCCGTGTTCGAAGGTCAGATGATGGCGAGGAACTGGAGGCGTTGGTGATACTCGGCCACGAGGGTGCGCGGCTGCAGTATGCATTGGCCTCTTTTCACTTTGTTGGCGGCCTCCGAGTTACAACGAGAACAGCCGGACCAAGCGACTTCGAGTTCCGCGCCAAGATGTTCAATCGGCAGTTCCTCAGCGATTCGAGATCCGGAATCCTCGGAGTCTGGGACAAGCTGACTGTAGAGCAAGCAGATACCCGCCTTCTTGCGGAAGAAGTCACTTCCTACTTAGCCAGACCAGGACGCTCCACCCAAAGCCGAACGGTCATCTTTCCTCTTGGTCCAAAGTCCACCACTATCCAAGCCGTCCTTACGGCTATCGCCATCCCTGAGGTCGACTTGTGGGTCGGATACCCGGTTCCAGCGACCTACAGTTCGGACTACTCCGCTGGAGTGGGCGAGACAACAATCTGGGAATGTGTGCTCGAGTGAGCGGCTACGACGGCATCCAAAATCTTGGGTCAATCCCACTGCCATGCGAGACCACTCACGAGCCCGCCGTGCGCGTCGCGAAGGCGTAGCACTGCAATACCCCTCTCGTCGACACTGACAAGGTTGTGGTCAATTGGCTCGCCCGGCCACGCGAAGTGGCTCACGCGCTCTTGCTTCCAAATCTGAACCGGCCTCTCCCCGATGAACGCCACCTGGATCGAGGCGAGGAGGGACCGTTCGTGGAAGGCGCGGTAGGCGTTTCGCATCGGTTCCGTTTCGGCCACGGGTTCGAGGACGAACTTGAGGTCGTAGGTCTCGCCGCGCCGCATTGGCGAGTCCGTGCCGGTGGAGTCGCGACTCCAGAAGTGATCGTTGAAGCCGTGCGAGGTCGGTCGAGAATTGACGCGGAACTGCCCGTCGCTTGGCACGCTCGCGTGCGCCGCATACGACCGGGTGATGGTGACAAAGTCCATCTCGTCGAACGTGGCGACGAAGCGGTAGTGCTCTCGTGTCTGTTTCCAGCGTCGGTTCTCCACGACGATGAGGGTGCTCGTCATCTCGTAGATGATCCCGTCGTGCATCTCAGGCACGTCGATGACCAGTGGCGACTGAGCGTAGGTGCCCCGCGTGAGCCGCTGAGCCAGCCGCTCCAGCGCCGCGCGCTCCCGGTTCGCCACCGTGTCGACGCCGCGCCCGATCCGAGCGGCATGCACTCGACGCCGTTCCAGCAGCGAGCGATACCCGGCGGCTTCATTGCTCAAACCGTAGACATCGAGCAAGAGCTCGGCGTCGCTGTCTTCGAGCGAGTGGATGGCGGAGACGAAGCGGCTGCGTAGCCTCCCGAACTCCTCGGAAGCGTTCTGGGCAAGCAGCTCCTTCACAACCCACGCCTCACCGAGTCGGCGGGCTGTGAATCCTTCGCCTTTACGCAGGAACCAGAGCTCCGCGACCAGGTCGTCGGCTTCGGCACCGGGTGATGACAAGGGGACACCTCCGGGTCGGGTTCCAACTATTTTCCGACTTTCTCCACGCCGGCCTTCCGATTTCTAGCGTGAGGGCATTCCGGCCGCAGGGGCCGGCGAGCAAGAGGAAAGGAGGACTCCATGTTCGACAAGAGCACGGAGTTGACGCCGCTCGGCGGCGCCTTCAGCCAGCATTCGCTGGCAACCATGTCCGGATCTATGCAGCGACAGACCGGCCGCGAGGTGGAGCGGGTGGTCGCCAAGGCGATCGTCGCGAACACCTACGAGCAGGGCCGGGCGCTGCTGACCAACACGGCGCTGAGCAACGTCGGCGCCCTGTCGGCCCTCGAGGCCCACCTCATCCAGGTGGCGCCCCTCGGCGAGGCCCGCTACAAGCACATCGTCGATTCCTACGCCATGGGCGCCGCCCAGGCGATCCAGCGCTGGTGACGCCATGCAGTACCTCGCACTGCTCCTCTTCTACGCGGTCTTCGGGGTCGCCTGGCTCATCTGGCTGGTGGTGATCTCGGTCGTGGACTGGATCAAGGCCTTGCGCGCCAACATGCGGGCACGCATCGAGCGTGAGCTCGACCGCCAGCAGGCAGAGCTTCGCGCCACCATCCTGCACCTCGCAGAGCAGCTCGGCGCCGACGCGCACGAGGCCCGCAAGGCACTCATCCGGGAGTCGTACCTCACGTCTGGCCAGACGCCTCCGAAGCTCTAGACGAATCGTGGCGGGAGGGCTGAACTACCCGGTTTCAGTCCTCCCGTTGCGTATTCCACAACGCCCATGACCAGCACCTGCGCGATGCATCTGGCGCCCGCCTGAGCGGTGAGGCGGCTCTTCCGGTCGCCGTTCCGGTCGCTCGACGGCGTTCCCGGTCGGAACATTGCGCGACCCGAGCTGATGTCCCATAACCAGTCTCCGATACCCGAAGAGCGGGTGGAGGAAGGAGAACGACATGACGAACAAGAACAACCCCGACGCTTCGCTCCGCGTCGGCACGAAGCGTTTCAAGGTGATCTACGCCGACCCGCCGTGGGACATCGCCCAGGCCGGCGCCCGCGGCGCCGTTCAGCACTACGACCTGATGACGCTCGACCGCATCAAGGCGATGCCGGTGGCGGACCTCGCCGAGGACAACGCGACGCTGCTGCTATGGGTGACCAATGCGGCGCTCCCGGCAGGGTTGGAGGTGATGCGGGCCTGGGGGTTCGAGTACAAGACGAACGCCGCCTGGGACAAGTACTACCTCGGCCTGGGGAACTACTTCCGCGGGTCCCACGAGCTGCTGCTGCACGGGACGCGGGGCAAGGCGCCGTTCAAGTTCCACGGCCAGCGATCGACGCTGATGTTCCCGCGGCAGGACCACTCCCACAAGCCGGAGGAGATGATCCCGCTCATCGAGCGGATCCTCGATGGCCCCTACCTGGAGCTGTTCGCCCGCCAGCGTCCGAACAGCCACGCGGACTGGTCGGTGTGGGGCAACGAGATCGACTCGGACATCACGATCCCTGGCTACCCGGTGCCATCGGACTTCGCCCGCCAGCAGCCCTTCAACGGAGACCTGGAGGGATGAGCGGTGTCCTCGAACGAGCCCACTTCGCTAGCGCGACGCTTCCTTGGCTTCTGCGCGGCGGTGTTCGCCGGCGTCGTGCTGCTGGCGCTCGCGCTGCAGATCCTCGCTCAGATATGGGGTTGGCTGGCGGTCCTCGCGGTCCTCGGCGTGCTCACCTTCGCCGGTGTGCGGATCGCCCGGTGGCGTCGGGAGAGGTGGTGACAAGCGTGAGCGCGTTGACCTCTGTCGAAGTGTTGCGGAATAGACAACACCGCTTGACAAAACTCGCGTCTCGGTTCATAAACAACGCCAATCTCACGCATTCCCCCCGTCCGCTCGCGTCTGCACGAAAGGAGCACATCGGAAAGGAGGTTTCGTCATGACGAACCGCACCAGCGGGTCCCGCCGCTATCGCAAGGTCCAAGACCGTCGCGTGTGGGTGTTCTCGGAACTGAACCACGAGCTCACGCCGGAGCATCTCGCGAAGGTCATCGCGGCCGCCGCCCTGGAACGAGCACGGCTGGAGCGCGACGCGCAGGCCGAGCAGCAACGGGACCGGCCGGCCGCACCCGGCGATGAGGAGCAGACTCCATGAGCGGCCTCGACTTTATCCGCATCCACCACCGGCTGCCGATCGACCCAGCCGCAGTGTCCCGGCTACTGGGGCGGCTCAGTCAACCGGATTCGCCCCGCCCGTTGGTGCTCGAGACCCGTGCCGACGATGCCGGGATTCGGTTCTTCGTCGGCACTTCCCGGGATCGCCTCGCGCACACGATCCGACTGCTGGAGCAGCACCTCGACGGCGTCCGCGCCGAGCGCTGCCCTGACCGCGAGCCGGTAGTGGCGAGCGGTCGGGTGACGGTCTCGCCGAACGGGCTGCCCCTGGACACTGACGCTAGTGAGCAGACGATCTACAACCTCTACGGGGCGTTCGCTTCACGCCGAGACGGGGAATCCCTGGTGCTCCAGCTCAGCCTCGGTCGCGGGCATCGCCCCTCGCCGGTGCCGCGCGGCGCCTCTGATCCCCGCGACTCGCTCTTGAGCGCGCTCCTGCGCGGTTCTCAGCCCGCACCTGCAGAGGTGCGCAGCCGCCTGCGGTTCCGTGCCGAACAGCCCAGCATCGGCGCGACGGTGCGGCTCGGAGTGGCCGCCGCCACTCCCGCTCGCCGTCAAGCGCTCATTCTCGAAATGCTTGGCGCTTTGCGCACACTCGAGGCGCCTGGCGTCCACGTGGGCGTCGTTCGCGAAACGGCTGCGGCCCTCAACGATGCGCGCCCGGGGAGGCAGTCGGAGCTCGCCACGTCGGAACTTGTCGCGCTTATGGGGTGGCCTCTCGGCGACGGGCACCTCCCTGGCATGCCAGGTCTCCACCCGAAGCAACTGCCGCCACCAGCCGTCATGCCAACCCGCGGCAGCGTCTTCGCCACCGCAACCACGCCGGGCGACGAACGCCCGATACGACTCGATCCACTCGGAAGGCTGCAGCATCTCGTCGCGACGGGCCCTACGGGGTCAGGGAAGTCGATGGTGATCGCCCGCCTGGCGCTCGAGGACGTCCGCGAAGGTCGCGCCTGTGTACTGGTGGATCCGAAGCGGCAGCTGGTGGACTTCATCATCGATCGCATCCCCGAAGAACGCACCGGGGAGATCGTCGTCCTGGACGCGGCGGATGCATCGCCGGTAGGCTTCAATCCGCTCGACACCGAAGGCCGCAACACGGACGTCGTCGTCGACGGAATCCTTGCCGTGTTCAAGGCGGTCTTCGAGGACGGGTGGGGACCACGTACCGAAGACCTCTTGCACGCCGGCCTGCTGACCCTCGCTCGAGCAGGCGAGACACGAGGACTGCCGTACACACTTCTCGACCTTCCGACCCTGCTCACTGACGCCAGCTTCCGGCGGAGTGTCGTCGGCGCGGTCGCCGCCGACCCGACCATGTCTTCCTTCTGGGCTGCCTACGATGAGCTCAGCCCCGGCGCCCGAGCGAACATCATCGCCGCGCCGATGAACAAGCTCCGCAAGTATGTGCTCCGTCGCGGCCTCGCCGCCGTGCTCGGGCAACCACGCCCCGCGTTCCGGCTGCGGGATGTCTTCCGCGAAGGCCGCACAGTCCTCGTACCGCTGAACGACGCGCTCCTGGGCCCGGGCGCCGCACAGCTGCTGGGCAGCCTTGTCGTGGCCGAAGTGTGGCTGGCAACCCTGGAACGAGCCGCCGAACCCGACCCGACCATTCGCCCTGCGGCGATCTACATCGACGAGGTGCAACAGTTCCTGCACCTGCCCACGTCAATCGCCGACGCCCTGGCGACGTCGCGCTCCTACGGGGTCTCGTGGAACTTCGCGCACCAGTACCGCAAGCAGCTCCCCAGCCAGATGCGCGCCGCCTTCGACGCCAACGCGCGCAACAAAATCGTCTTCGCCTGCGACACCGGCGACGCCAACGACTTCGCCCGGATGAGCAGCGGGCTCGCACCCGCGGACTTCCAAGCGCTGCCTCCTTACGAGATCTACGCGCGGATCGTGTACGGCGGCGCTCAGTCTGGATGGTTCTCTGCCCGCACGCTGCCACCTGATAGCTCACTCGGCCGCCGCCAGGCGGTCCTCGCTGCCAGCCGTGCTCGCTACGGCGCCAACCAGACGACCACCAGCCGACCGCCCGAGCCGACGGTTGCTACGCCGCCCAATACCGCTGCTGGGCACCGGAAAGAGAGGCGGCGATGAACGCCCGGAGACGTCCGTTCGGCGTTCCGGTCGGGCTTCCATCCGCTGCACCGACCGAGCCCACCACAGGCCGCCACGTGGCCGCACACGGGCCAATCCGGGATGGGACTCCCCTCGATATCAGGGGTCAACTCCCCATCCCAGGAAGGAGCCCCCGATGAACATCGATGAGACCCCTAAGCAGCGGAGCACGGGCGAGCTGCTCGAGCTGCTCACCGAACGCGACCTTCTGATCCTGAAGGATCTTGAGCAGTTCCGACTGCTCTCGACACGACACATCCAGCGCCTCCGCTTCACCAAGCACACCTCCCAGAGCTCCGCGACACGCACCACCGTCCGAGTGCTCGACCGGCTTGAGGGACACCACCTCATTGCCAGGCTCCCCCGGCGTATCGGCGGGGTCGTGCGAGGCAGCGCAGCCAACGTCTGGCAACTGACCTCGACCGGTGAGCGCCTCCTGCGCCGCCTCGCCGGGGCCGACAGCCGACGCCGCTACGTCGAACCCTCCACGCAGTTCACCGCCCATACCCTTGCCACCGCCGATACCGCCGTCGAGATCCTCGAAGCCGCCGAAAGGGGCCGCTTCGAACTGCTCGAGCTTGAAGCCGAACCGGACTGCTGGCGCGACTACCTCAACGCGGCAGGGAGCCGCGAGTGGCTCAAGCCCGATCTGCTCGTCGTCACCGCCGACGACGCCTTCGAGAGCCACTACTTCCTTGAGGTCGACCGGGGCACCGAACACCTGCCCGCGGTGCTCCGCAAGTGCGAGAACTACCACCGCTACTGGCGCTCCGGAAACGAGCAGGCCGCCCGCGGCGTCTTCCCCTCCGTGCTGTGGATCGTCCCCGACGAGAAGCGTGCCGAGATTTTCCGTACGGCGATCCGCGGCCACCCGACGCTCGCAGCCGACCTTTTCCAGGTCACGACGCCAGCAGACGCCGTGACCGCTATCGCACCCGAACAACACCCCGTGAAAGGAGGAACCCCATGACACCCATCGCCACCACCCCTGACCAGAGTGAACGCACCACGCAGCTCGTCGAGCTCTGGCTCACCCTGGATATCGAAGCGCAGCACGAGGCGCTCGCACGGATCATCGCCGCCGCCGTCCACCCCGGACAAGGCTCCGCCCTCGAACGATTCGCCGGCACCGGGAACCTCGACCCCGAAGCCGCCCTCAATGAGATCAACCGCGCCCGCGTCCCGCTCGAGCAGGAAGCCTGGCTCGACAGCCTGGGCCGGTTCATCCTCTACCGCGGAGGTCGACCATGACCGAGCACGAACCCCATCCGCTGGGCGCTGGCGGCAGCCCTGAGCGGCTGACACGCACCGCCAGCAAGTACGAAGGCTGGATCGCCGAAGGCATCACCGCCGCTCACACAGAGTCCCGCGAAATCGACCTGATGACCGCACGCCTCATCGGCCACGTCCTCGGCCGCGCAACCGGACGCACCTCCGCCCTCGCCGACTTCGGACGCAGTGGAGAAGGGGACTACGAAAGCCTCCGCGACGAGTACTTACCCCTCTACGCCGACCCCACCACGCCGCCAGAGATTCGCGAATGGATCGACTGGCTCGGCACCCACCTCGTCGAACGTGACCACCTCGGCTCCGGCCGCCAATACATGAACGAGCACCTGCCGCCGAAGCTCAAGCAACTCCTCGTGCGCACCGACATCCGTATCGACAGCGACCGGTTCACCGTTCACGTGCCGGCCGATGCCTCGTCGATGGACATCGCTCAACTGGAGCAGCACCTCGCACAACTCGACCTCAGTTGGGACGAGGCGCTCCAGGCGTTCCTCTCGCTCCCCCACGTGAACGCACTCACGGAAGACATCACGGTCGCGTTCAGCAACAGCTACATCGCAACCTTCCACAACCTGGAGGACGCCGTCGATGGGCTGTTGGAGATCGACGAGTGGGCGAAGGACATCACCGAGTACGCGAACGATCGAGGCTTCGCGATCGAGAGCCTTAGTCCCGACTACGAAGTCCTCGCCGAGCGTGTGCGGGATGCCTACGACCTCGTCGACTGGAGGGGGAAGCTCTATGGCTTCTACAAGTAGCCGCGCCCGACCACCGACAGGCCCCGAAAGGGCGTTCTCCTACGGCAGACGGCGAACGATGCGGAATAGTCAACAGCCCCGGATATACGGGCCTGACGAGGTAAAATGGGAAGGTAAACGGAGCACGCAACCGATGGCGAATCACGCATCGGGCCTGCGCCCCGGCCCACTGAATCACGGGGCGCCAACTCCACCACAACCTCTCTCTCGAAACCGAGTACATGCTCGTCTCGAGGCTGTCCTCTCGCATCCGAAAGGAGGGCAGCCATGAGCCTGCCCGAAACGACCCCCTTCGCCTTTGCCGGAGCGCCCGCACCGCTGCCGCCAGTTGAGGTCGAGCGCGAACGGTTCGAGCCGACTGCCTCTATCGCGGACGGACCGCCAACGGTTCCGGCTGGCAGCCGAGCAGTCGTCTACCTCCGGGTCTCGTCCAAGGGACAGGTCAACACCGACTACGACCCGGAAGGCATCTCCATCCCAGCGCAGCGAATCGCGTGCACTCGCAAGGCAGAGCAGCTCGGACTCACGGTCGTCGCCGAGTACGTCGAAGCCGGACAGTCCGCCACCGAAATGACGAAGCGCGTCGAGTTCCAACGGATGCTCGAACGCATCCGCCGAGATCGAGACGTCGACTACGTCGTCGTCTACAAGCTGTCGCGCTTCGCCCGGAACCGCACCGACGATGCCATCGTGATGGCTGACCTGCAGAAACGCGGCGTCACCCTGATCTCCGCGACCGAGCAGATTGATGCCACCCCTGTCGGTCAGCTCATGCACGGCATCCTCGCCGCCTTCAACGAGTACCGCTCCCGTGAAGACGGGGCGGACATCGCCTACAAGATGGGCCAGAAAGCCAAGAACGGTGGCACCCTCGGGAAAGCCCCCCTCGGCTACCTCAACATCACCGACAACATCGACGGTCGACGCATCAACACCATCGGACTCGATCCCGACCGCGCACCCTTCGTGAAGCTCGCCTTCGAACTGTACGCAGCCGGGCAGCACACCTTTCAAGACATCGCTGACGAACTCAGCGACCGCGGCCTCACCACCCGACCAACCCAACGCCGACCGGCCGGCCCCGTTTCCGACTCCAAGATCCACCAGATGCTTCGCGACCGTTACTACCTGGGCGAAGTGCGCTACAAGGGCGACTACTTCGACGGACGCCACGAGGCGCTCATCGATGCCCGCCTGTTCGAGCGAGTCCAGACTTTGCTCGATTCGCGCGGCTACTCCGGCGAACGGCGACGACGACACGATCACTATCTGAAGGGCACGGTCTGGTGCGGGAGGTGCCGCCTCGAAGACCAGATCAACCGAAGAATGATCCTGATGCGCGCCGTAGGACGACAGGGCAACCCCTACTGGTACTTCTTCTGCCGCGGCGTCCAAGACCACAGCTGCGACGCGCCGTACTCCAACCTTGACCGACTCGAAGCGGCTATCGAGGAGCACTACCGCTCGATCACCTTCCGACCTGACTTCGTCGCCGCCATCCGCGCCGTACTCCGGGCAGCCGTCGATGACCAGGTTGGGGCTCAGAAGCTCCTCCGCGATCAGAGCCAGGCGCAACTCGCACGCCTCACCACCCAGGAGGACAACCTCATCGAACTCGCAGCAGACGGCGGCATCGATACCACCCGGGTGCGCGCCAAGCTGCGGGAGCTCGGCCGACAACGCAAGGAGCTTCAAGAACGCCTGGAAGCGATCGACAACGACCTCGCACCGGGCGCCGAGTACCTAGACGCCCACGTCGCGCTCCTCGAGCGCCCCCACGAGCTCTACCGCTTCGCAAGCGACGAAACGCGCAAGCTCCTCAACCAAGCCATCTTCAAGCGCATCTACGTCGTCAACGAGGAAGTCATCGGCGACGAACTCAACAGCCCCATGCGGGAACTCCTCGCGGCAGAGCGCGGCTGGGCAAGCCACCTGGACGGCGCGACCGCGGAGGCTGCAGTCGCCGCCGCACAATACGAGGTCGCCCGCCACGAGCCGCTGCCAAACGAAAAGCAGGCCATCGATACCGATGGCCTGCTAGATGATCTCGTCCTGGCTCTGATCTCCGACCCTGCGGAAAGGGTTAGCGATTGCAGTAAGCCTCATATGGTGCGCCCGGAGGGACTCGAACCCCCAACCTTCTGATCCGTAGTCAGATGCTCTATCCATTGAGCTACGG
Organism: Actinomycetes bacterium; assembly: GCA_023428065.1. Classification (GTDB taxonomy): domain Bacteria; phylum Actinomycetota; class Actinomycetes; order Actinomycetales; family Microbacteriaceae; genus Homoserinibacter. The sequence continues at coordinate 40,506 of JAEYZI010000056.1, forward strand.
GCGCATGCTGTCGAAGTGACAACCTGAAGACTCTATCATCCGTTCCGGGTCGCGGTGACGCGCCCCGGGCGCGGGGGAGAGCGCGCGGTCTCAGATCCAGCCGCGCTCCTCCGCGAGGCGCACGGCCTGCTGTCGCGTCTCGACCGAGAGCTTGCCGAGGATCGCGGAGACGTGGTTGCGCACGGTGCCCGGCGCGAGCGACAGGGCCTTCGCGATCTGGCGCGTCGTCTCGCCGCGCCTGCCCGCGCGGAGCACGTCGAGCTCCCGATCGGTGAGGGGGCAGCGCTCGTCGCTCAGCGCGTCGGCGGCGATCTCCGGGTCGACGTAGCGGCCGCCCGCGGCGATGCGCCTGATGACCTCCGCGACCTCATCGGCGCCGCGCGACTTCGGCAGGAACCCCGCGACCCCGGATGCGAGCGCCCGCCGCAGCACGCCCGGCCCCGCGTGCCGCGTGATCACGAGGCAGCGCGTCGCGATCATCCTCTGCAGGCGCCTCGCGACCTCGATGCCGTCGAGCCCCGGCATCTCGACGTCGAGCACGCACACATCCGGCACGAGCTCCTTGGCACGCTCGAGCGCCTCCTCGCCCGTCGCGCACTCGGCGACGACGTCGATGTCGGGCTCGAGTCGCAGAAGCGCGGCGAGCGCGGAGCGGATCATGGCCTCGTCGTCGGCGAGCAGCACCCGGATCATCCGACTCCCCCCGGGACCGTCACGACCACCGTGAACGCGTCGTCCGCGCGTTCGACCGCGAGCGCACCCCCCGCTTGCTCCGCACGGCGGCGGATGCCGTCGAGCCCGGAGCCGCTGCCGTCATCCGGTGCCTCCGCCTCCGCATCGTTCGCGATCTCGTAGCGCCACACCGCGCCGGACCGATCGAGGCTCAAGCGCGCCCACCGCCCGCCGCCGTGACGCAGCGCGTTCGTCGTGGTCTCACGGATGACGGGGCCGAGGACGTCCGCGGGCGCCTCGTCGGCGTCCGCGCCGATCGAGGCCTGAGCCGTGGCGCCGGCCGCGCGCAGCAGGTCGACCGCGTTCGCGAGCTCGTCGCGCAGCGGCACCGAGCGGAACCGGGTCGCGAGGTCGCGAGTGCCCTGGCGTGCGGCATCCACACTCGCGCGAGCGGCGCGCAGGTGCTCCGCCGACGCCGCGGGATCCGACTCGCGCAGCCGGTCGGCGAGCTCGAGCTGGAGTGCGATCACCTGGAGGTGATGCCCCTGCAGGTCGTGCACGTCGGTCGCCACGCGCAAGCGCTCCTGGCTCGCGGCGTAGCGGGCCTCCGTCGCACGCGCGCGGTCGAGCGTGATGAGCACATCCCACCACCACAGCGACGACACGGTCACGACGGGGAGCAGCGTCGCATACAGGCCGGACAGCCAGTCGCCGGTGGCGACCGGGCCCTCGACCACGAGCCAGAGGACGAGGAGCACGGCGACGACCCCGATCACGACGCGCAGCCGGAGGCCGGGCGGCCAGTTCAGAAGCACGACGGACTGGAGCACGGTGGCCGCGGTGACGAGCCACGACCCGCTCAGCCACCCTCCCGCAGCGCCCGCGAGAAGGGCGACCCCGAGGCACACGAGCACACGCGCGCGGCCCTCGCCCGGGAGCTGGTCGGTGCGGTGGCGGTAGGCGACGAGCAGCGGGACGGTGCTCGCACACCAGACGAGCCCCGCGACGCCCACCGCCCCCGCCGCGAGCGGCCCGCGATCGATGGCCTCCGCGGTCCAGACGGAGACCATGACGAGTTCGAACACGAGCACGGCGGTGAGCGTGTACCACCACGTCGCCGTCACCCCGCGGGTGAGTCGCGCGGACACCTCGAGCGGCGTTCGGGTTCGGGTCACGCGTCCACCCTACGGTCGTGACAAAAGTCATGGGCGCCGCGTGAGGATCACCCCCCGAGCGATGACGACACGACACTTCCCGGGGAGCGACGCCCGCGGTGAACTCGAGCCATGAATCTGATCGAGAACTTCCAGGACCTCATGGCTCGGCTTCCCGAGCTCCTTCAGCCGCTCGTCGTGGCGCTCGCGGGCGCCGTGCCCTTCATCGAGGGCGAGGGCGCGGCGGCCATCGGGATCGTCGGCGGGATCCCTCCGGCGGTCGCCATGGTGGCCGCGGCGATCGGGAACTTCGCGTCCGTCGCCGTGGTCGTGCTCCTCACCTCGCGAGCTCGCGTCGCTGTCGTCACGCACTACCGCGGTCGCGCTCGCGTCGCCGCGGGCCACGCCTCGCGAGGTCGGTCGGTCGAACTCGACGAGCCCCGGACACCGCGTCAGGAGAAGTTCGCGCGGGCGTTCCAGCGGTACGGCCTTCCCGGCGTCAGCCTCCTGGGCCCGCTTCTCCTCCCGACGCAGTTCACGGCGACGATGCTCGCGGGGGCGGGCGTGAACCGCACGCACATCCTCGTCTGGCAGGCGATCGCGATCGTGCTGTGGACGACGGTCATCGGGGCGTTCGTGGGCGGGGTGCTGCACTTCGCGAACTGAGCGGACAGCGCGCGGACACCCGACCCCTCAGGGCGGGTGCCCGCATCCGCGTTCGCCGGCGGTCAGCCGTCGCCGTCGATCGCGGCCATCGGATCGAACGGCACCTCGTACTCGTCCCACTGCAGCCCGAACTCGCTGAAGAGCTCGGCGCTCGATCGCGGACCGGACGGCGACATCATGTCGTCTCCCATCGCTCATCACCCCCTCGCTCAGCATCGTGCGTTGCGCCGCGAGTCGACGGGAGGGGATTGACACGGCGCGGGACGCGTGCATCCGGGGCCCCGGCGTCGGGCGACGCGGGCGTAGGCTCCCAGCGTGTCCGACGACGCCGCACCCGACGACCGGCAGGAGCGCGCCGCGCACCTCAAGGAGCGCATCTACGTCGCATTCGCGGCCCTCGCCGTCGTGCTCGGACTGCAGCGGCACCACGCCGAGGCGGCCGAGTCGATCGTCACGCTCGCGGTCACGATCCTCGGCCTGCTGCTCGCGGTGTTCACCGCCGACGTCGTGGCGCACATCGTCGTGCACGAGCGCGCCATGAGCCGGCGCGAGCTCCGCACGGCCTCGCTCACGAGCTTCGGCGCCGTCGGCAGCCTCGCCGCGCCGGGCGTGTTCCTCCTGCTCGCCCTGCTGGACGTGTGGTCGACGGATGCCGCCCTCACGGCATCCGCGATCGCGCTCGTCGGCGCGCTCGTCGTGATCGGCTGGGCCGCCGTGCGACGCCTCGACCTCACGTGGTGGCAGCGGCTCGTGGCGCTCGGCGCGGAGGCCGCGCTCGGCGTCGCGGTCGTGGGGCTGCAGCTCGTCGCCCACGGGTGAGCGGAGGGGCCGCCGCTCCGCGGCTCGGCTCCTCCCCAACGAGCGGGGTACGCGACTTCTCCACGAACACCCCTCTGCCACTTCCGAACACACGTTCGATACTGGGAGACTCTTCCCATGCCCGATCTCGCCCCGCTCCTCACCGCCCTCGGTGAGGCATCCGCGTCCCTGACGCCGGATGCGGCGCGCGGCTGGGCAGACCCCGAACTGCTCTCGGCGCAGCGGTCGCTCGCGGATGCGCGTCGGCGTCTCGACGCGGCCGCCGCGGTCGTCGCGGGCGAGATCGCCTACCGCTCGCGGCGCGAACTCGGGCACTCGGGCCTCGCGGCGGGCTTCGGCCAGCGAACGGCCGAGGGGCTCATCTCGACCCTCACGGGCACCTCGACCCGCGACGCCCGCACGCTCGTGAAGGCGGCGGAGCTGCTGCCGACAGGGCCCGCGGGCGCGCTCGGTGACGGGGAGCCCGTCGGCGGCGACGCCAGTAGTGAGGGTCGCCCCACGGTCCCGGCGCCTCGGCGGCCGCTCTGGCTGCAGGCACTCGGCGTCGCAGTCGTCTCGGGCGCGCTCTCCGTAGAGCAGGTCGACGTGATCCGCACGCGTCTCGGCGCCGTCACGGGCGCCGCCGACCTCGAGGCCGCCGCGCGGGCGGGCGCATACCGCCCCGACGGGCCCGCTGATGCACCCGCCGGCGCGATGGGCGCGCGCCTCGCCGTACTCGACCGGGCACTCCAGGAGGCCGTCGACCGCCTTGCCGCCCGGGCGAGCTCGCTCACGGTCGAGCAGCTCGCCGTCGGCGCGGCCGCGGAGCGCGACGACCTCGATCTCGCCGGGGTCGCCGCGCGCGAGCGCGAACTGCGCGACAAGCGGTATCTCCGGGTGTCGACGCAACTCGACGGCATGACCCGCATCCACGGCCTGCTCGACCCCGAGTCGGCGGCGATCGTCGTGCCCGTGCTCGATGCCGCCACCTCGCCGCGCCGCGGAGGCCCGCGCTTCGTCGACCCGAGCGCCGAGGCGCGTGCGGACGATCTCGTGCGGGATGAGCGCACGACCGACCAGGTCACGCTCGACACGCTCGTCGACCTCGTGCGCATCGGCGCCCGCGTCGACGACGGCCGACTGCTCGGCGACCGGAAGCCCGCGGTGCGCATCCTCGTCACGAAGGCCGACCTCGAGGCACCGCTCGACGACGACCGCGGCGAAGGCGTCGCATCCCGGCCGGGCGTCGCACACTTCGAGGGGCAGAACGAGCCCGTCTCCATCGCGACCGCCGAGCGCTACATCTGCTCCTCGGGCGCGGTGCCCGTTCTCTTCGACGACGACGGTCGCGCGCTCAACCTCGGACGCGAGCAACGCCTGTTCAGCGAGAAGCAGCGGATCGTCCTGGCCGCTCGCGACGGCGGATGCCTCATGTGCGACCGCCCGCCCTCGTGGTGCGAGGCCCACCACATCGACCACTGGGACGAACATCGCGGCCGCACTGACGTCGACGATGGCGTGCTGCTGTGCCGTCACTGCCACCTGCTGCTGCACAACCGGCGCTGGCGCATCCGGCGCACGGGCGCCGACTACCGACTGGAGCGGCCCGATGGGGACGGCATTCTCAGGAGCGTCGCCCTGCCGTCACGAAGTCGCGCCCTGCAACGCCTCCGCGCGACAGGCTGACCCGCCGCGCGCCGTCCAACCGCCTCAGGCGACCGACACGAGAGCGTGCAGCGGATGCCGCTCCGGCAGCACCGCGAGCGCCTCCGCCCCGTCGAGGCCCGTGCCGTGCGGCGCCTCGAACCGGGCAGCCGGGTGCACGGCCCGCACGGCGTCCTCGAACGATTCCCGCACGACGCGGCCACCGAACACACCGCCGATCGCGCTCACGAGGGGCGACACCTCCGTGCCCGCCCGGCGCAGCGCCGTCACCGCCGAGAGGGCGAGCTCCTCACCCGCCTCGCGACAGATGCGCGCGGCCACCGCATCCGTCTCGGCGCGCGCGGCGACCGCCCGCGCGAACCACGCGATGACGCTCACGCGGGCCGGATCCGACTGCAACTGCACGTACGCGTCGTCGAGCTCGTGCCAGCGAGCCCGCACGACCTCGGTGAGCGACGTCGCCGGACCCCGACCGTCGTGGGCGCGCATGACGGCGTCGAGCGCCTGCCGCCCCACCCAGAAGCCGCTCCCCGCGTCGCCCATGAGGTAGCCCCAGCCGTCGACGCGGGCCACGCCCGAGGGGCCGACAGCGAGGATGATCGAACCCGTGCCGCTCGCAACCACGACCCCCGGCAGCTCGCCGAGGGTTCCGAGGTACGAGGTGACCGAGTCGTGCGCGAGCACCACACGGCGGGGCGCGTGATCGCCGAGCAGAACCCGCAGCTCCCCCGCGTCGTGCTCGACGCTCGTGAGGCCCGACGCCCCCACCGCGACCGTATCGAGGCGGAGGCCGCTCGCGACCGCGCGCGCGGCATCCGCGAGCTGCGGCAGCAGCGGGCGATCCGTGAGAACGCCCGGCAGCACGCGCTCGACGGGCTCCGCCCCCGGGCGCACGACGCGGAGCTTGATCCCCGTCTGACCGGCGTCGATCGCGAGCGTCGCCGTCGCATCGGCGGCGGGGTCGCCCGGGGCGTCGATCGTGCTCACGAGGGAACGATAGCCCCGGACGTAGACTCGCCGTGTCGGTGAGGGAGGGTCGATGGCCGGTTTCCCCTCGTTCCTCCTGGGCATCCGCGTGCAGCAGCCCGGCCAGTACCTGCGACTGCGGGGCATCCGCGACCGCGTCTACGAGACGGTCGCCCCGCTCGACGCGGAGGTCGCGCGCTCGGCCGAGCCCATCCCGTTCGGCGCGCTCGACCGCTCCGCCTTCCGCCCCATCCGCGCCGGACAGTCCTTCGGCGGACCGCTCGCCTGCGCCTGGCTGCGGCTCACGGGCGAGGTGCCCGCGGATGCCGAGGGCGCCGTCGTGTTGCTCGGCCTGCGCGGGGAGGCGCTCGTGCACGACGCGGACGGCGCGATCGTCGGCGCGACGACGGCGGTGTTCCAGCAGGGCGACCTGCCGCACGCCGGCGGACGCTACCGTCCCGTCGGAGAGCCGCTCGCGGCGGGCACGCGCGTCGAGCTCTACGCCGACGCCGCCTACAACGGCTTCATCCTCTACTCGGTGGGCCGCGGCGTCTTCCACGGCGCGCACCTCGCCCGGCGCGACGACACCGTCTTCGGGCTCTACTACGACTACCTCACGCTCGCCGTGCTCGCGGGCGCGACCGAGGACTCCGCCCTCGCGGAGGGGCTGCGCGCCGCACTCGACGAGGCGTGGCGGCTCTTCCGTGCGGGGGACGCCGCGGGCGCCCGCGCGGCGCTCGCCGAGCCGCTCGCCCGGCCCGCCGCATCCGACGTGGTCTTCTCGGCGGTCGGGCACGGCCACCTCGACATGGCGTGGCTGTGGCCGCTGCGGGAGACACGCCGCAAGGCGGCCCGCACCTACACGCGCGCGCTCGAGACGATCGACCGCCGCCCCGGCTACATCTACGGCACGAGCCAGCCGCAGCAGCTCGCCTGGATGAAGCAGGAGCAGCCGGCGATCTACGCGCGCATCCGCGAGGCGGTCGCCGCCGGACGCATGGAGCTGCAGGGCTCGTTCTGGGTCGAGCCCGACACCAACCTGCCGAGCGGCGAGGCGCTCGTGCGCCAGGCGACGGTGGGGCGGCGGTTCCTGCGCGAGGAGTTCGGGCTCGACGACGAGCAGCTGCGACTGTGCTGGCTGCCCGACACCTTCGGCTATTCGGGCCAACTGCCGCAGATCCTCCGGGGCGCGGGCATGGACCGCTTCGTGACGATCAAGCTCGCCTGGAACACGACCAACGTCTTCCCCCACCGCACCTTCCGGTGGCGTGGCATCGACGGCACCGACGTGCTCGTGCACATGCCCCCGGAGGGCGATTACAACTCGCGCGCCGCGGCCGACAACCTGCTCACGGCGCTGCGCCGCTACCCGGAACGCGCGCTCGGGCGCGCGCTCCTCGTCTACGGATCGGGCGACGGCGGAGGCGGGCCGGGCGAGATCCACCTCGAGCTGCTCGAGCGCGAGATCGGACCCGACGGCGAGGGCATCCGCGGCCTCCCCCGCGTCGAGTTCTCCACGGCCCGCGCGTTCTTCGACAAGCTGGAGGCCCTGCCCGGGATCGGCGAGCTGCACGAGCACACGGGCGAGCTGTACCTCGAGGCGCACCAGGGCACCTACACGACGCAGGCCGCGACGAAGCGCCACAACCGCACGGTCGAGCGGATGCTGCACGACGTCGAGGCGCTCACCGTCGCGGCCGGCGGCGACACCCGCCGCGAGCTCGAGCCCATCTGGCGCGACGTGCTGCTGCACCAGTTCCACGACATCCTCCCGGGCTCGGCGATCGAGCGGGTCAACCGCGAGGCGCGCGAGACCTACACGCGTCTCGAGGGCGAGCTCGACGCGCTCGCCGACGAGCTGCTCTCGCGCCTCTCGCACGGCGACCGCCTGGGCGTGGTCAACCTCACGAGCTTCGCGCGCGACGAGCACGTGCGCATCGACGGCACCTGGCATCGCGCCGTCGTCGGCCCCTACGCGGCCGCACGCGTCGAGCCCGCACCCGGCCCCTTCGGGCTCACCGCGCTCCCCGGGTCGATCTCCAACGGGATCCTCGAGCTGCGCTTCGACGCACGCGGCGTCATCACCTCGCTCACCGACCGCGCCGGTACCCAGCACGCGAGGGCCGGCCTCAACCGGATCGTCGTGCACCGCGACCCCTATCAGTGGCCGTTCGACGCGTGGGACATCGACCCCCGCTACGCCGAACGCAGGCCGCGGCGACTCCGGCTCGTCGCATCCTCGTCGCACGTCGACGGCCCGACGGTCGTGCGCGAGCAGCGGCTGGCGGGCGACGGCGTCGACATCGAGCAGCGCATCGTGCTCGAGGCCGGCAGCGAGCTCGTGCGCTTCGACACGCGCGTCGAGTGGTACGCGAGCCACCGGATGCTACGCGCCGAGTTCCGCCCCACCCGCTGGGCCGACGAGGCCGCGTGCGAGATCCAGTTCGGCCACATCCGGCGCCCGACGACCGAGCGCGACTCGGTGGAGCGGGCGCAGTTCGAGGTCGTCGCGCATCGGTGGATCGCGGTCGAGGACGAGCACGGCGGCTTCGCGCTGCTCAACGACGGCAAGTACGGGCATCGCGCGAAGAACGGCCTGCTGAGCCTCAACCTGCTGCGCTCCCCCACGTTCCCCGACCGCACGGCCGACCGCGGCGTGCACGAGTTCAGCTACGCCGTGCGGCCCTTCGCCCCCGGCGCGCTCGGCGACGTCATCCGCGACGGCTACCGGCTCAACAGCCCCCTCCGGCCCGCGCCGGGCGTCGCGTTCGAGAGCCTCGTCGAGGCGAGCGACCCGGGGGTCGTCGTCGAGACGGTCGCGCGCGCCGAGACGGGCGAGGGCACCATCCTGCGCCTCTACGAGAGTCTCGGCCGGGAGAGCACGCTGCGGCTCGCGACGCGCATCCCGCACACGCGGGCGACGCGCGTCGACCTGCTCGAGCGACCCGTCGGCCCCGTCGGCGGCGCCGACCTCGACGCGATCACCCTCCACCCCTTCGAGCTCGCCACGATCCTGCTGGAGTCGTGATGGCCCCCGAGCCGCCCGCCCCGACGCGCGACGCCCCTGCGGCCGCGACGGGCCGGGTCGCGTCGCCGCGCGCCCAGGCGGCCGCGGTCGTCGCGGCGGGGTTCGGCCAGAACGTCGTGCTCACGACCGTCACGACCTTCGCGCTCGCCTACCTCATCCAGTACGCGGGCATCTCGAGCGCCGGCATCGCGGTCGTGACGGCGATCATCACGGCGGCGAAGATCGTCGACGCGTTCACCGATCCGCTCATGGGCGTGCTCATCGACCTCACCCGCACGAGGTGGGGCAAGCTCCGGCCCTACATCCTGTTCTCCGCGGCCCCCGTCGCGGCGCTCACGGCGCTCATGTTCGCGGTGCCGGATGCCGCCGAGCCCGCGCAGCTCGCGTACTTCGGGGTCGTCTACCTGTTGTGGGGCTTCGCCTACACCGTGTGCGATGTGCCGTTCTGGGGTCTCATCGGTTCGGCCTTCCCCGACCCGGCTCGCCGCACGCGCGTGATCGCCGATGTGCGCGCATTCGGCGCGATCTCGCTCGGGCTCGCCACCCTCGGGATGCCGTGGCTCGCGCGGGCGCTGTCGGGTGGCGGCGAGGCGACGGGCTCCGGGTGGACGCTCGCCGTGCTCCTCACCTCGGCCGTCGGGATGGGGCTCTACCTGCTCGCCTTCGCGGTGCCGCGCGAGCGCGCGTCGACACTCGCGCAGAGGAGGCTCACCCTCCGCGAGCTCGCCGGGACGCTCGTGCGCAACACCCCGCTCCTGCTCGTGCTGCTCGGGTCGGTCCTGGGCTTCGGGCGTTACATCGTGCAGGCCGGGGGTGCGGTTTTCGTCGTGGTCGCCTACGGAGACGAGGGGCTCTTCACGCTCATCGGCGCCGCGATCATCGCGGGCCTCGTGCTCTCGAGCTTCCTCACGCCCCTCCTGGCCCGGCGCGTGGGAGGGCGCGCTCTCGTGATCGGGTCGTCGCTCGCGGGCGCCGTCCTCTACGTCGCGATGTACCTCGTCGGCTTCGCGAGCATCCTGCCGATCGTCTTCTTCATCTTCCTCACGGGTCTCACCCTCGGCGTGTTCCTCGTCGTGCAGGCCACGATGATCGCGGACGCGGTCGACGACGCCGAGCGCCGCACCGGCATCCGCAACGACGGCGTCTCGTTCGCGACGCTCACCTTCGTGTCGAAGATCATGAGCGCCCTTGCGGTGCTCGTGTTCGGCCTGTTCGTGGCGGCGGCCGGCTATCAGGCGGATGCCGCGGTGACGCCCGCCATGCAGCAGACGGTCTTCGCCGCGATCACGCTCGTGCCCGCCGCGAGCTGCGTCGTCTCGGCGATCCCCTTCGCGTTCATCCGCCTAAGTGCCCGTTCCGCGTGATTGTGCCCGTTCCTTCGGGTGCAATCACGCGCAATGGGCACATCGGTCAGTCGCGCCAGCTGTGGCGAGGCTCGTAGCCGAGCACCTCGCGCGCGTGGTCGATCGAGAGCAGGGTCTCGTGCTCGCCGAGCGCGCGGCGCACCTCGACCTCGGGGAAGAACTCCGCCATGAGGGAGGCGCTCGAGCGGTTCATGACGGTGTCGGATGCCGCGATGATGAAACGGTCGAAGCCGGGCCGCGCGGCGACGAGCGCGCGCTCGACGGCCTGTGCCGCATCCCGCGCGTCGATGTAGCCCCAGAGGTTCCAGCGGCGCGACGCGGGGTCGTCTTGGAACGCGGCGAAGCCCGGATAATCGTCCGGCACCATGACGTTCGAGAAGCGCAACGCCGTGATCGAGAGCTCCGGGTTCCACCGCACGACCTTTCGCGCGAGCTCCTCCTCGAGGTGCTTGCCGAGCGAGTAGACGCTCTCGGGGCGCGTGTCGTACTCCTCGTCGACGGGCGCGTACGGCGGGTCGATCGCGAACGGCAGGCCGAGCACGGTCTCGCTCGACGCCGTGATGATGCGCCGGATGCCTGCCCGCCGCGCCGCCTGCACGACGTGGAACGTCGCGAGCACGTTGTTCTGGAAGGTCGCGACATCCGTCTCGATGCCGGGCGCGGGGATCGCGCCGAGGTGCACGACGCCGTCGAGGCCCGCGTGCCGCTCGTCGATTCCGCTCAAGGCGTCGACCACGGCGCCGTAGTCGGTGAGGTCGACGCGTGTGAACCCGTCGCGCCGGGGCCCCGCGATGTCGAGGGCGACGACGTCGTGCCCGTTCGCTCGCAGCTCCCGCTCGACGACGCTTCCGAGCTTGCCGCTCGCTCCCGTGACCGCGATCCTCATGAGCCCAGTCTCCCCCTTCCCCTGAGTTCCCGTTCCGCGTGATTGTCGCCGAAGGAACGGGCACTAACACGCGGAACGGGCACTATCGCCGGGCGGGGGGTGCGGGGGCGGGGGGTGGGGGTGGGGTGGGGGCGGGGGACGAGGCGCTCGCGAGGTCGTGCAACAGGAGGGTGACGCGCTCGATGTCGACGAGCGGCCAGTCGGCGACGACCTCGGTCAGCAGTCCCTCGTAGCGGGCGCGGGCGAGCGCGAGCCGCGCGGCGCCCTCGTCGGTCACCGTGATGAGCTTGATGCGCCCGTCCGACTCGTCGGCGACGCGACGCACGAGCCCGAGCTCCTCGAGCTCTGTGACGCTACGGCTCACCTGACCCTTGTCGGCGTTCAGGCGCTCGGCGAGGCCCGACACGGTCGTCGAGCCACGGCGCTCGATGACCGACAGCACCTTGAAGGTGCCGGGCAGCATCCCCGGGCTCACGGTCTCCGCGGCCTGCGCGTACACCCGGCGCACCCCGACGAGGAGCTCGCTGAACGCTCCCTCGAGGCCGCGCACGGCCTCCTGCCGGGGGTCGGTGCCGCTCATCGCCCGGCGCCCCCATCCCGCTCCGGACCGCGGCCCGCGTCCGGGAGCGCGATCGAGCCGGTGGCCGTGAGCGTCTCCATGCCCTCCGCGACCGAGACGGTCGCGAGGTCGGCCTCGGAGGCCTGCATGCGCTCCGTCGTCGTCATGCGCGTGAGCGGGTGGTTCGGCAGGAAGACGATCGCGATGAGGCTCACCACCGCGAACGGCACCGCGATGAGGAACGAGTGCGAGATGCCCTGGGCGTAGATGTCCTCGAACACGAGGCGCAGGGCGCGGGGCATCTCCGACACCTTCGGGAGGGTAGCGGACTGCAGCTGCTCCGCCCACGCGGGCGCGTCCGCGCCGAGGCTCGCGAGCGCGGCGGAGATGTCGTCCTTGCGCTCCATGACGAGGCCCGTCACCCGGGCCGCGAGCGCGGCGCCCATGATCGACACGCCGACCGTGCCGCCGAGGCTGCGGAAGAAGGTGACGCCCGAGCTCGCGACGCCCATGCGCTCGGGCGCGGTGGTGTTCTGCACGACGAGCACGAGGTTCTGCATGGTCATGCCGACGCCCGCGCCGAGCATCGCCATGTAGAGCGAGACGAGGGCGAAGTTCGTGTCGTAGTGGATGGTCGAGAGCAGGTACGAGCCGGCGGTGAGCAGCGCGGCTCCGACGACGAGGTACGACTTCCACTTGCCGAACCGGGTGACGAGGGCGCCGACGCCGACCGAGGTGATGAGCAGGCCCGCGATCATCGGGATCGTCATGACGCCCGCCTCGGTCGGGGTCGCGCCGCGCGCGAGCTGCATGTACTGGCTGAGGAAGACGGATGCGCCGAACATCGCGATGCCCGTGGCGATCGAGGCGATGACCGAGAGGGTGAACGTCGCGTCGCGGAAGAGCGAGAGCGGGATGAGCGGCTCCTTCGAGCGCAGCTCGACGACGACGAACAGCACCGTCGCGACGAGTGCGCCGCCCACCATCCAGAGCGTCGTCCAGCTCGCCCACTCGAACTGCTCGCCCGCGAGCGAGACCCAGATGAGCAGGAGGCCGACGGCGACCGAGAGCAGCACGATGCCGAGGTAGTCGATCGCGGTCTTGCGGCGATCGCGCACGGGGATGTGCAGGGTCGCCTGCACGATCACGAGCGCGAGCACGGCGACGGGCACCGCGACGAAGAAGTTCCAACGCCATCCCCAGATGTCGGCGATGACGCCGCCGAGCAGCGGTCCGCCGATGGTCGCGACGGCCATGACGGCACCGAAGAGGCCCATGTACCGGCCGCGCTCGCGCGGGCTGATGATGTCGGCCATGATCACCTGGCCGAGCGCGGCGAGTCCGCCGGCGCCGATGCCCTGCACGGCGCGGAAGCCGATGAGCATCTCGGGGTTGGTCGAGAAGCCGGCCGCCGCCGACGCGACGATGAAGATCACGATCGCGAGCTGGTAGAGCACCTTGCGGTTGGTGAGGTCGGCGAGCTTCCCCCACACGGGCGTCGAGATGGCGGTCGTGAGGAGGGTCGCGGTGATGACCCACGTGAAGGCGGTCTGGTCGCCCTCGAGGTCGTGGATGATCGTCGGCAGTGACGTGGAGACGACGGTCGACGCGAGCATCGACACGAACATGCCGAGGAGGAGGCCGGAGAGGGCCTCGAGCACGCGGCGGTGCTGCGTGCGGTCGGACGGGGTCTCCGGGGAGGCGGGGGTGGTGCGGGACATGCGGTCCTTCGACGAGGGCGGACGGGACGCGCGGCGACGGTGACGCGAGATCGTTGAGTTATCTCAACGGTTGAGAGTCGTCAACAATACGCCGATCGTTGCGGCATGTCAACCATCGACCGTGGCCCACCTCGTCGCGAGTCAGGCGCGCATGCCCGCGGCGAGGATGCGCACGAGCCGCCGCGCGAGGTCCGGCGCCTGCGCCGCGACGGCCTCCGGCTGCGGGCGCGAGAGCATGCCGACCGCGAGCACGAGCTCGAGCGCCGAGACGCGACCGTCGGCGAGTCCGGCCGAGCGCGCGCGCACCATGACAGCGTCCACCGCCGCGAGGCTCGCCCCCTGGGCGTCCCGCACGGGCGCCGGCAGCCCGTCGGCCGCCACGTGGGCGAGCGCGTCCGCGAGCGCGCCGAGCTCGAGCCCGACGAGTCGGTCGAGGAAACCCGCCCAGGCCGCCTGAGGATCCGCGCCGAACGCCGCGAGCGCATCCGTCGCGGCGTCCGCGATGTCGCCGAGGATCTCGAGCACGACCTCATCGACGAGCTCTTCTCGGGAGGCAAAGTTGCGGTAGAGCGTCGCGATGCCGACGCCGGCCGCCTCCGCGACGGACTCGAGCGCGACCCCGCTCCCGTGCACCGCGAAGAGTCGCCGGGCCTCACGCGTGAGGGCGCGGCGACGGCGCATCGCGTCCTGGCGCATGTCGGCCTCCCCGGTGCTCCACCCCGAAGTGGAGTATAGTCCTCCGGGTAAGAAATGGAGGAAGTTCCTCCGCAAGTCCCGACGAGAGCACCATGACCACGCACACCCCTCCCGCCGCCCGCGCATCCGAGACCGTCACCGACGCCTCCGCGACCCACCCCCCGCGACGTCTCCCTCCGGCGGCGGTGCTCGCCGCGGGCCTCACTCTCGGGCTCTCGGTGATCCTCACCCTCCTGCTCGTCGTGTTCATCATGCCGTCGCTCGCGAGTGGCCCCCACGGCCTCCCGGTCGGCGTCGTCGCGGATGCCGGGCGGCTCGAGCAGGTGGAGGCGGGTCTCGAGGCGGCCGATCCCGAGGCGTTCACCGTGACGGCGTTCGACGACGCCGACGAGCTCGCCGCGGCGATCCGCGCCCGCGACGTCGCGGGCGGACTCGTGATCGCAGACGACGTCGTGCACAGTTACGTCGCGAGCGCGGGCTCGGTCGCGATCTCGTCGACGATCACCGCGACCGGGGAGGCGGTCGCCGCGGAACTCGGGCTCGAGGCGCGCAGCACGGACGTCGTGCCGCTGCCCGCCGCCGACCCGACGGGCGTCGGCATCGGCGGCCTCGCGTTCCCGCTCGTCTTCGGCGGCATCGTGCCGGCCGTCGCCTTCCGCGCCCTCTTCCCGCGCCGCCTCGGGTGGGCGATCGGCGGCATCGTCGGGTTCTCGCTCGTCGGCGGCGTCGTCGTGGCGTCGGTGCTCGCGTTCCTCTTCGGCAGCATCGCGGCCTCCGCCTTCTGGCCCGTCGCGGGCGCCATGGCTCTCGGCATCGGCGCTCTCGCGCTGCCGCTCGCGGGGCTCAAGGAGATCTTCGGTGCCAAGGGCTTCACGATCGGCGCGATGGTCATGATGTTCCTCGGCAACCCGCTCGCGGGCATCGCCACCTCGGCCGCCTGGCTGCCCGGCTGGCTCGGCGCGAGCGGTCAGGCGCTGCCCCCGGGCTCCGCGGGGACCCTCGTGCGCGCGGCCGCCTACTTCGGCGGCGCGGGCGGTCTCGGCGCCGCGCTCGTGCTCACCGCGTGGACCCTCGCGGGGGTCGCGCTGCTCGCGATCGCCGTGCGGCGCGGTCACCGGGCCCGGAGCGCCAGGCCGGCTCCCTAGACCGGCGCCCTCACCTCGAAGGTCGTCGTCCACGTGATGACGTCCGTGCCGTCGTCGACCACGACGCTCACGGGGTGCATGCCGAGCGGCACGTAGATGCTCACGGGGATGGCCATGGCGAGGTTGCCGTCGGAGCCGGTCACGCCCGCGAGCACGGAGCCCGGCGTCTCGACGAGCACGTCGGTGTCGACCGGCAGCCCGGAGACGAAGAGGTTGAGAGTCTCGCCCTGCAGCGCGGACGACACCGAGAAGACGGCCGTGTACGGGGGCGCGACGATCTCGACCGGCACATCCGTCGGCACCCACGTGCCGGGGCTGATCTCGTAACCGACCCGAAGGAGGTAGCTGCCCGCGGGCGTGAAGGCGGAGACCTCGAAGGGCACCGACACGGTGCCGTCCGACTGCGACGTCACCTCCTCCGACACGTCGAGCTGCGTGGAGGTGACCCGCACGGCGACCCCGGCGGGCAGCTTCGAGCCCACGACCGCGGCGCCGGTCGTGCCGGCCATGACCGGGTGGGCGGGCCCCGTGAAGACCGCCGTGGCGACGGGGGTGGGCGGGGAAGGCGCCGGCGGGGTCGGCGCGGGCCGCACCGGCGGGCGCGGCGGGGACGGCTCCACGACGGGCGGCTCGGGCGGCGGGGGCGTGTCCTCGACGAGACGGCCGTCCGGCGTGAAGACGATGTCGCCGCCGCCGCCGGAGTCGGGGGTGACGCGCGTGGTCGCCCGCGATGTCGTCCCCGTCGACGGGTCGCTCACCCGCACGCCGATCGTGCGCGGCGCATCCCCGTCGGGGGTGAACCACACGAGGCCGTCGGGCGCACGCGTCTCGTACACGCCGTCGCCGTCGAGGTCGAACTCGTAGACGAGGTCGCCCCCCGGGCGGCCGGAGACGACGGCCGAGACGAGGGTCGGCGTGCCCGCGAAGGCGAGCGACACGGTCCGCAGGGTGACGTCCGACGCGCCGTCGGCGCCGTCCCAGACGACCGACTCCCCCGCGGCGAGGGCCGCGAGCGCGAGCTGCCTGCGCTCGTATGCGAGCCGCGCGATCGCGAGCGCGTCGTCCTGCGCCTCACCGGCCCGGGCGGGACTGTAGTAGTCGAGGTGCTCGCCGTAGGCGCCGACGGCAAGCTTCACGAGGCCCTCGAGCGGGGTGAAATCGCAGATGGGGTCGCCCGCGTGGCAGATGCTGCTCGTGAGTTCACGGCCCCCGTAGTACGCGTCGAGCGCGGCGGCCTGCGTCTCATCCGCCTTCCAGCGGATGATGCCGATGCCGCCGGAGCCGTCGGAGCGCACACCGGGCGCGTTGGGCTTCTGGTACGGGTCGCCGATCTTGAGCACGGCGAGCACGCTCTCGGGGTTGAGCTCGGCCGTATGCCGGGCCGCCATGGCGCCCTGCGAGAAGCCGACCGCCACGAACGACGGGAGGATCGGGCACCCCTCCGACGCGCGCAGGTAGTCGCGGATGAGGTGGGTGGCGGCCTCCGCACCCCGCGAGGCCGAGTGCAGCAGGCGCGAGCTCGAGTAGCTGAGCGCCGAGTCGAAGGAGCTCGCCTCGAGCACGGCCGGGATCGCGTCGTAGCCGAAGGGCTCGTCGTCGCTCGCGGGGCCGATCGGGATGACCGGGATGCCGTCGCCGCGCAGCCCCTCGTACTCGGTGCGCGAGAGCTCGTCGAAGAGGCCCCGCAGGGTGACGCCCTCCCACCCGTTGGTGACGAGATCGCTCTCGCCATAGCGGTAGGGGGCGCCCGCGTTGGAGGTCACCCCGGGCGTGAGGTTGGCCTCGCCGCTCCCGCGGAAGGCGAGCACCACGAGCGGCGCACAGCGCTCGTCGATCGTCTGGGCGAAGCGGCCGCCTCCAGTGATCGAGAGCACCGCGAACACCGTCGATACGACGGCGACCGTCGCGACGACGGCGGCGCCGGCGAGCCAGAGGGCCTTCCGACCCCACCCCCTCCGCGACTTCGCCGTCGCGACGCTGCGTACCACTGTTCTCGAACGTCCTCGTGTCATGCCGGACGATCACCCGCGGCCCCCGCCGCGCGTCCGACGCGTGTCGGGGAATGTGCACCCGACGCATCCAAAATAGCGGAGCGCAGAGGGTGCTCCGCACCACGACGGACGCCCGCCGAAACGGGGGTCGCTCGACGCGACGGCGATGACGGATGCTGCGGAGACGGAGGGATTTGAACCCTCGGTCCCCCGGAGGGGACTCCACCTTAGCAGGGTGGTGCACTCGACCGGACTATGCGACGTCTCCCGGTATTGCCTGCCCATCATACCCATACGGACGCGGGCATCCGACGCGCGTCAGTTGCCGATGCTGCAGGTCTGATCGGCCGCCGTCTGGCCACGCAGCCCCGAGATCACGACCTGCTCCGAGAGCGTCGCAGGCGGTGCGGATGCGCTCGGATCGTCGGCCGGGGGCGGCGACGGATCGCTCGGCGGCGTCGTCGCGTTCGGGTCGAGCTCGGAGCCGCGTCCGTCGCCCGCCTGCTCGACCCCGATCGCGCGATCGGCCCGGATGGCGTCCATGAGCTGGGTGCCGATGTGCTGGTTCGGCTGCACCTTGCCCTCGTAGATGCCCGTGCCGCCCGTCCCACCCGGGTACTGCACGAAGGTGATGCGGTCCATGGGGATGCGCGCGAGCGCCTTCGCCATCGCCACCATCGTGGCGGGCTGGGCGAGCTCCGACGAGAGCACCATGTTGTCCTTGGCGACGTAGGCGAGCGAGAGCAGCTTCGTGACGTCGGTGAGCGTCTCCTCCGACTTGAGCTTGCGGATGAGCGACGACAGGTACACCTGCTGCGAACTGATGCGCGTGAGATCCGATCCGTCGCCCACGCCGTGACGGGTGCGCAGGAACTGCAGCGCCTGCACGCCGGAGAGCTCGTGCGTGCCCGCGGGCAGGTCGAGGCCCGACCAGCGGTCCGAGATGGGAGAGAGGAGGCACACCGGCACCCCGCCCACGGCATCCGCCATGGCCGCGACCCCGTCGAAGCCGATCATGCCCGCGAACTGGATGTCGACGCCGAGGAACTCCGACACGACGTCGACGACGCAGCGGAGGCCGCCGTACGAGAGCGCCGTGTTGATCGGGAGGCCTCTCGCCGCACTCGAGGTGCGTCCCGTGTCGGGGTCGGTGCACGGCGGGAAGGGCACCACGAGGTCGCGCGGCAGGCTCACCGCCACGGCGCTCGTCTGGTCGGCCGACACGTGCACGAGGATGTTGACGTCGTTGAGCTCGCTCTCGCGGTCGTAGTTCGCGTCGCTCCCGACGACGAGCACGTTGAAGCCGCCCTCGTAGGCGCCGATCTCGGGGATGGCGACCTCGGTCTCGTTGATGTCGACGGCGTTGTCGCCGAAGCCCGACGCGAGCTGGTAGGCCGCGATGCCGGCCACCGCGGCCGTCGCGACGAGCACGACGGCGAGCGAGGAGCCGACGACCGCGAGCACCGTGCGCCACGCGCGGGGCCGCGGCAGTCGGCCGTGGCGCGCGATGACCGCGGGGCGCGCAGCCGCACCCCGCGCCGAACGGTCTCTCCTCGGGGCCTCGTCGGACATCGACTGCTCCTCTCGGTCGGGGAGCCGGGCCCCCCGCGACTCCGCGTCAGCCGCGGTAGCCCACGCTGCAGGTCTGGTCGGCGGCGGTCTGGCCGTTGACGCCCGAGATCACGACCTTCTCGGGAAGCGTCTCCTCGGGGGCCGGGGGTGCGCTCGGATCGGGCGTGCCCGTCTCGGTGGGCTCCGCAGGCGTCGAGGGGGGCGGGGTCGTCGCGTTGGGGTCGAGCGTCGACCCGCGGTTGTCGCCCGCCTTGTCGAGCCCGATCGCCTGGTCGGCGCGGATCGCCGCGAAGAGCGCGTCGGCGACGGCCTTCTTGGGCTGCACCTTGCCCGCGTAGATGCCCGTGCCGCCCGTGGATCCCGGGTACTGGATGAACGTGATCCGGTCCATCGGGATGTTGTTGAGCGCCTTCGCCATCGCGACGATCGTCGCGGGCTGGGTGAGCTCCTCGGAGAGCTGCATGTTGGCGGCCGCCGCCTTCGCGAGCGACATGAGGGTGCCGACGTTGGTGAGCGTCTCGCTCGACTTGAGCTTGCGCAGGAGCGAGGAGAGGAAGACCTGCTGCGAGCTGATGCGCGTGAGGTCCGAGCCGTCGCCCACCCCGTGGCGCGAGCGAAGGAACGCGAGCGCGTCCCAGCCGTCGAGGTGGTGCGTGCCCGCCTCGAGGTTGAGGCCCACGTACTTGTCGTGGATGGGGGTCGCCGTGCACACGTCGACGCCGCCCACGGCGCTCGCCATCGCGGCGACGCCCTCGAAGCCGATCATGCCCGCGTACTGGATGTCGAGGCCGGTGAGGTTCTCGACGACGTTGACGACGCACGGCAGGCCGCCGTAGTAGAGGGCGTTGTTCATGGGGAGACCCGTCGCGACGCCCCACGTCTTGCCGGTCTTCGGGTTGGTGCAGCCCGGGTAGGGCACGACGAGGTCGCGCGGGATGCTCACGGCGACCGCGTTGGTCTGGTCGGCGGAGACGTGGATGAGGATGTTGACGTCGTTGAGCACGCTGTCGCGGTCGTAGAAGGCGTCGCTGCCCACGACGAGCATGTTGAAGCCGCCCTCGTACGCCCCGATCTCGGGGATGGGGGCGGAGGTGCCCTCGTTGATGTCGACGGCGTTGGCCTTGAGCTCGCTCGAGAGCTGGACCGCGGCGATCCCGCCGACGGCGACGGTCGCCGTGAGGGCGACGACGGCGGTGGACCCGATGAAGGCGAGCAGGGTCTTCCAGGCGCGGGGGCGCGGGAGTCGACCATGGCGAGCGATGACGGTCGGGCGGGGGGCGCGCGCGCGGGCGGAGCGATCGCGCTTCAACTCCTGCTCGGACACGGACACCTCTTCTCGGGTCGGGTTATCGGACGCTGGCGAGCGGAGGGCGTGGGATTCGAACCCACGAGACATCACTGCCCACCGGTTTTCAAGACCGGCTCCATCGGCCGCTCGGACAGCCCTCCTCGGTTGACCGAATCGAGTGTATAAGGAGAAGGGAGCCTCAACCCTGGAAATAGCGTGCGAGCGCGAGGGCGACGCCCTGCTCGTAGTCGGTGGCCGTGACGTCGGTCGACACGGCGCGCACCTCCTCCGGCGCCTGTCCCATCGCGACCGCGACGCCGCCGCCGGATGCCGCCCACTCGAACATGTCGATGTCGTTGCGCCCGTCGCCCATCACGAGGACGTGGTCGCGCGCGATGCCGAGACGCTCGCGCACGTACTCCATTCCGGTGCCCTTGTTGACGCCGTCGGGAGCGATGTCGAGCCACGCCGTCCAGCCGACGTTGTAGCTCACCTTGTGCAGCCCCATCCGCTCGACGACCTGCAGGAAGTCCTCGATGGCGTGGCCCGGCGACAGCACGACGACGCGCGTCGCGGGGGCGTCGAGCAGCTCCTCGAACTCCACCTGCAGGCGTCCCGCCGCGAGCGCCCCCTCGGGGAACGGGCCCGTGAAGCGGAACAGACCCTCGGCGTCCTCGACGGCGAAGCTCGCCCCCTCGAGGTGCCCGTGGATCGTCGTGAGCACCTCGCGCGGGTCGAACGTCTCGACGCGGTCACGCACCCAGCCGACGGGCGCCTCCTTGTCGCGCCGCATGACGATGGCGCCGTTGGCGCACACCGCGTAGGAGGGGGCGATGCCGACGCGGTCGATCACGGGGAGCGTCATCGACACCGAGCGGCCCGTCGAGGGCATGATCTCGTGCCCGAGGTCGCGCACGCGACGGATCTCGGCCGCCACCCGCGGGTCGAGCTCGCCGTCCTCGGTGAGCACGGTGCCGTCGATGTCGAGACCGATGAGCCAACGGTCCTCACGTGCGACCGTCACTTCACGGGCTCCAGAACGTCGAGGCCGAGGTACGGCTGCAGGGGCTCCGGCACCCCGACCGAACCGTCGGCGCGCTGGTGGGTCTCGAGCAGCGCCACGATCCAGCGAGTCGTCGCGAGGGTGCCGTTGAGCGTCGCGACGGGCGAGGTCTTTCCGTCGGCGCCGCGCTGACGGATGTCGAGGCGGCGCGCCTGGAATGTCGTGCAGTTGCTCGTCGAGGTGAGCTCGCGGTAGGCGCCCTGCGTGGGAACCCACGCCTCGACGTCGAACTTGCGCGCCGCGCTCGTGCCGAGATCGCCCGCAGCCGTGTCGATGACGCGGTACGAGAGGCCGAGGCTCTTGAGCATCCCCTCCTGCATCGCGAGGAGGCGCTCGTGCTCGGCCTCGGCGTCGGCCGGGTCGATGTAGCTGAACATCTCGAGCTTCTGGAACTGGTGCACGCGGATGATGCCGCGGGTGTCCTTGCCGTGGCTGCCCGCCTCGCGGCGGTAGCACGTCGACCACCCGGCGTAGCGCTTGGGACCGGCCGAGAGGTCGAGGATCTCGTCCTTGTGGTAGCCGGCGAGCGCGACCTCGCTCGTGCCCGTGAGGTAGAGCTCGTCGTCGGGCAGGTAGTAGATCTCGTCGGCGTGGGCGCCGAGGAAGCCCGTGCCCGCCATGATGTCGGGGCGCACGAGGGTCGGCGTGATGAGGGGCACGAAGCCGGCGTCGAGCGCGCGCTGCAGACCGAGCTGCATGAGGGCGAGCTCGAGCCGCGCGCCGACTCCCTTGAGGAAGTAGAACCGGGCGCCCGAGACCTTCGCCCCGCGCTCCATGTCGATCGCGTCGAGCAGCTCGCCGAGGGCGAGGTGGTCGCGCGGTTCGAAGTCGAACTCGGGCTTGCCGCCGACCTCGCGCAGCGTGACGAAGTCGTCCTCGCCGCCCGCCGGCACCCCCTCGAGCACGATGTTCGGGATGCCGCCAGCGACCTCCGCGAAGCGGGCCTCGGCATCCGACGCCACGGCCTGCGCGTTCTTGACGCGCGCGGCGAGCTCCTGCGCCTCGGCCACGAGCGCCGCCTTCTCGTCCTTGGGCGCCTGGGCCACGCGCTTGCCGAAGGCGTTCTGCTCCGCCCGCAGCGTCTCGAACGCGGAGATGGCGGCGCGGCGCTCGGCGTCGGCCGCGACGGCCTCGTCGACGAGGCCCACGGATGCGCCGCGGCGCTCCTGCGAGGCTCGCACGACATCCGGGTTCTCACGCAGCAGCACGGGGTCGATCACGCCTCAAGTCTAGGAGCCTGCCGGTCGCCCTCCTCATGCCCTACCGTGAGACCATGACGCCACCCGACGCCGCGACGCCACGTCGGGCGGCCGTCGTCTACAACCCCATCAAGGTCGACATCGACCGGCTGCGCGACATCGTCGCGGCCGCCGAGAGCGCCGCCGGATGGGCCAAGAGCGTGTGGCTCGAGACGAGCGAGTCCGACCCGGGCATCGGCCAGGCGAAGGCCGCGCTCGACGAGGGCGTGGACGTCGTGATCGCCGCGGGCGGCGACGGCACGGTGCGCGCGGTCGCGCAGGCCCTGCAGAACACGGGCGTCGCGCTCGCGCTCCTGCCGTCGGGCACGGGCAACCTGCTCGCGCGCAATCTCGGGCTCGACGTCAACACCTCGCACACGGAGGCCTCGGTCGAGATCGCCTTCTCGGGAATCGACTCGGCGATCGACGTGGGCGTCGTCGAGATCGACCGGCCCGACGGAGGCGTCGAGACGCACTCCTTCGTCGTCATGGCGGGGCTCGGCCTCGACGCCAAGATGATCGCCAACACCAACCCGGAGCTCAAGAAGCGCGTCGGGTGGCTCGCCTACGTCGACGCGATCGGCCGCTCCCTCGTCGACAAGCACGTGCTGCGCCTGCGCTATCGCCTCGACGGCGGGGATGAGCGCTTCACGCGCGTGCACACGATCCTCATCGGCAACTGCGGGGCGCTTCCCGGCAACATCCTGCTGCTTCCGGACGCCGAGATCGACGACGGGCTCTTCGACATCGTGACGCTGCGCCCCGAGGGCTTCGGCGGGTGGGCCCGCGTGTGGGTCGGGATCGTGTGGGAGAACGGGGTGCTGCGCCGCAGCACGATAGGGCGCAAGCTCCTCGACCTGCGCCAGCGGCCCGTGCGTGCGCTGCGCTACCTGCGCGGTCGCCGCATCGAGGGGCGGCTCGACCGGCCGGAGGAGTTCGAGCTCGACGGCGACGAGTGCGGCGTCATCACGGGCTTCCGCGCCCACGTCGACCCCGCCGCGCTCCTCGTGCGCATGCCGCGCGACGCGGAGGGGTGAGCGACCCGCGGGTCAGGCCTCGGGGGCGCCGCTCAGGATGTCGCGCAGCCAGTCGCGCGCGTCGATGAAGACCTGGTCGTCGTAGCGGCCGGTCACCTCGACGTGCTGCTTGTCGGCGCGCGGGTACGAGCCGAGGAACTGCACGCTCGGGCTGAAGCGCTTGAGGCCGAGCAGCGCATCCGCGACCCGCTCGTCGAGCACGTGCCCGTCGAGGTCGACGATGAATCGGTAGCGCCCGAGGGCGTCGCCGATGGGCCGCGACTCGAGCAGGCTGAGGTTGACGCCGCGCGTCGCGAACTGCTCGAGCATCTCCACGAGCGCCCCGGGCTGGTCCTTCGGCAGCTCGACGATGACGCTCGTCTTGTCGGCGCCCGTGCGTGGCGGGATGCTGCGCGAACGCGACACGAGCACGAAGCGCGTGACCGCCTCCGGGTTGTCGGCGATGTCCTCGGCGAGCACGACGAGCGGCAGGTGCTCGGTGATGCCGGGCGGGGCGATCGCGGCATCCGCGTTGTCGCTCTCGAGCAGCTCGCGGGGGGCGGCGACGTTCGACGTCGACGGGATGTGGCCGTGGCTCGGCAGGGTCGCGTCGAGCCACAGGTGGCATTGCGCGTAGGCCACGGGGTGTGCGTTGATGACCCGCACGTCCTCGAGGCGCGTGCCCGGGCGGCCGACGAGCTGGAAGTTCACGGGCACGAGGTACTCGCCGACGATGCGCAGGCCGGGGATGTTGGCGAGCGCGTCCTGCGTGGCCGACACCCCGCCCTCGACCGAGTTCTCGATCGCGATCATCGCGGCCGTGCTGCGCCCCGAGACGACGTCGTCGAGTGCTTCGCCGACGTTGTTGACGGGCCGCCACTCCTCGCCCGCCGCCTCCGGCACCTGGGTGAGCGCCGCCCACGTGAAGGTGCCCGCGGGGCCGAGGTAGCTGTACACGCCCTCGACCCTAGGGCACCCGCGCGGGAGGATGTTCCCATGACCTCGCGAGCAGGCACCCCCGCCCAGCCGTCCGACCTCATCGACGTGCACGAACTCGTCGACGCGTATTACACGCGCACCCCCGACCTGTCGGACCCCGCGCAGCGGGTCGTGTTCGGCACGAGCGGGCACCGCGGCTCGAGCCTCGACGGAGCGTTCACCGAGACCCACATCGCCGCGATCACGCAGGCGATCGTCGAGTACCGCGCGACGCAGGGGGTGACGGGCCCGCTCTTCGTGGGGGCGGACACGCACGCCCTCTCGGCGCCCGCCCAGACGACCGCGCTCGGCGTGCTCGAGGCGAACGGGGTGCACGCCCGCGTCGACGAGTACGACGACTACGTGCCGACGCCCGCGGTGAGCCGGGCCATCATCCGCCACAACGCCGAGCACCCGGGGGCGCCGCAGGCCGACGGGATCGTCATCACCCCGAGCCACAACCCGCCCCGCGACGGCGGCTTCAAGTACAACCCGCCGCACGGCGGCCCCGCCGACTCGGACGCGACGAGCTGGATCGCGAACCGCGCGAACGAGCTCATCGAGGGCGGCAACCGCGAGGTGCGCTTCGCCGAGCCCTCGGCCGTCGACAGCTACGACTTCCGCGGCGCCTACGTCGAGGAGCTCGGCTCGGTGCTCGACATGGACGCGATCGCCGCCTCGGGCCTGCGGTTCGGCGCCGACCCGCTCGGCGGCGCGAGCGTGCACTACTGGCCGCTCATCGCGGAGCGCTACGGCATCGACCTCGAGGTCGTGAACCCGGCGATCGACCCGGCGTGGTCGTTCATGACGCTCGACTGGGACGAGAAGATCCGCATGGACCCGTCCTCGCCGTCCGCGATGGCATCCGTCGTCGCCCGCGCGGGCGACTACGCGATCCTCACGGGCAACGACGCCGACGCCGACCGCCACGGGATCGTGACGCCCGACGGCGGGCTCATGAACCCCAACCACTACCTCGCGGTCGCGATCCAGTACCTGTGCACGCACCGGCCCGGGTGGCGTCCGGATGCGGCGATCGGCAAGACGCTCGTCTCGAGCTCGATGATCGATCGCGTCGCGGCGTCCCTCGGGCGCCGGCTGTGGGAGGTGCCGGTCGGCTTCAAGTGGTTCGTGCCGGGGCTCATCGACGGCTCGGTCGCGTTCGGCGGCGAGGAGAGCGCGGGGGCCAGCTTCCTCACGCGCGACGGTCGCGCGTGGACGACCGACAAGGACGGCATCCTGCTCGCCCTGCTCGCGGCGGAGATCCGGGCCGTGACGGGCAAGAGCCCGAGCGAGCTGTACCGCGAGCTCACCCAGGAGTTCGGCGATCCGGCGTATGCGCGTGTCGACGCGGCCGCGACGCCCGAGCAGAAGGCGCGGCTCGGCAAACTGTCGGGTGACGACATCACGGCGACCGAGCTCGCCGGCGACCTCATCACGGCGAAGCTCTCGCACGCACCCGGCAACGGCGCCGCGATCGGCGGGGTGAAGGTGCAGAGCGAGCACGCGTGGTTCGCCGCGCGACCGTCGGGGACGGAGAACGTCTACAAGATCTACGCGGAGTCGTTCCGGGGTCCCGAGCACCTCGCGCTCGTGCAGGCGGAGGCCCGACGGATCGTCGACGCCGCGCTCTCCTGAGCACCCCCCGAGCGGGGGCGGACGAGGAAGTCCACCGGCGTCCGTGGGAGCGCTCTCTCCGCGGCGGATCGTCGCAAAATCCGGCACCTGACCTGGGATTATCCGTCGTTGCCAAACCGTTGCATTTTCTCATGTTGACACGGCTCTCGCGGCGTGCGTATCGTTACCGACGATTTCGTGAGAGCGCTCCCACGCTGGCGTGTGAGAGCGCTCCCACCGAGATCTTCCCCATCCACGCACACAAAGGAGTGACCGTGAAGCTTTCACGACGCACCGCCACTGTTGCTGCGATCGCCGGTACCGCCTCCCTCGCCCTGGTCCTCGCCGGGTGCTCGACGGACGGCGGAGACGGCGGCAACAGCGACGAGAAGATCACGCTGACCATCACGACGTTCGGCACCATGGGCATCGACGTCAACTACGACAAGTACATGGAGGAGCACCCGAACATCACGATCGAGGCGACCAACCTCGAGAACGGTGGCGCGGCCCGCGACGACGCATACGCGAAGATCGCAGCCGGCACGGGTCTCACCGACATCGTCGCCATCGAGGAGGGCTGGCTCTCCACGATCGCCGAGGTCTCCGACGCCTTCGTCGACCTCCGCGACTACGGCATCGAGGACAACAAGAGCGACTGGCTCGACTGGAAGTACGCGCAGGGCACCGACGCCGAGGGCCGCGTGTTCGGCGCCGGCCTCGACATCGGCCCGCAGGGCCTCTGCTTCCGCGGCGACCTCTTCGAGGCGGCCGGCCTGCCG